>JAWLFT010000022.1:0-38056 GCA_041685435.1 Roseovarius sp. | reverse complement strand
ACGCGGCTTGGTATCAGACGCCCACGTCGATCATCGCGCGCGCAAGGATCGGCACGGTGCGGTCGTTGAGGCCCGCGATGTTGATCCGGCTGTCGCCGACCATGTAGATGCCGTGCTCTTCGCGCATCCGTTCGACCTGCTCCGCTGTCGCTCCGAGCCGCGAGAACATGCCGCGATGCTGGGCGATGAAGCCGAACCGGTCCGATCCCGAAAGCTTCCGCAGCTCATCGGCCAGGTGCTCGCGCAGTTTCAACATGTTCAGCCGCACGTCTTCCAGCTCTGACTGCCAGTCGGCCCGCAGGTTATCATCGGTCAGCACCATGCCGACCAGCCGTGCGCCGTGATCGGGGGGAAACGAATAATTCTGCCGATTGAGATATGCGAGGTTGCCTTGCGTCACCTTTTGCAGGGCCTTGTCTTGGGCCACGGCCATCAGGATGCCGGTGCGTTCGCGGTAGATGCCGAAATTCTTCGAACAGCTCGCCGCGATCAGCGTCTCAGGGCAGTTCGCCGCGACGTGGCGCACGGCCGCTGCATCTTCCGCCAGACCGTCGCCAAAGCCCTGATAGGCGATGTCGATCATCGGCAGGGCCCCCTTGGCATTCAGCAGATCCACCACCGCCTGCCATTCGGTCATGTTCAGATTGGCGCCGGTCGGGTTGTGACAGCAGCCATGCAGCAGCACGACATCGCCCGCGCGCGCCCCGTCCAGATCGCTGAGCATGGCGTCGAAATCCACTGCACAGGTGGTGCTGTCGAAATAGCTATAGGGGATCATTTCCACCCCCATATGCGCGAGGATGCTCAGATGGTTGGGCCATGTCGGATCGGACACGAAGACGCGCGCGTCCGGATTGACCATCTTGACCAGCTCGAACGCCTGCCGCACCGCCCCGGTGCCGCCCGGCGTGGCGACGGCCGCGACCTGATCGCGTGCCGCCGCATCATCAAGGACCAGCCCGACCATTGCATCGGTAAAGATCGGATCGCCCGCAAGCGCGGTATAGGCCTTGGTCGTCTCGACCTCCCAAAGCTGCTTTTCGGCCTGCTTGACGGCGCGCATGATCGGGGTCACGCCCTCGGGGGTCTTGTAGACACCGACGCCGAGATCGATCTTGGTCTCGCGCGGATCGTCGCGGTAGGCTTGGGCCAGCGCGATTATCTTGTCGGCGGGTTTTTCCTTGAGTTTTTCGAACATCATGCCTCTCCTGTGGCGACGGGCAGCGTCGGCGACGCGCCCCATTCGGTCCATGACCCGTCATAGAGTGCGTGATCGGTCTTGCCGATCCGCTCCAGCGCCAGATTGATCACCGCCGCGGTCACACCGGACCCGCAGGTGGTGATCACGGGCTTGGTCATATCGACCCCGGCTGCGGCAAAGACCGCGTGCAGGCTGTCGGGGTCCTTCATCGTGCCGTCGTCGTTGAGCAGTTCCGTATAGGGCACGTTCCGCGATCCCGGAATGTGTCCCGCGCGCAGCCCCTCGCGCGGCTCGGGCGCGTCACCGCGAAAGCGGCCGGCAGCACGGGCGTCGAGTATCTCGTGATCGCCCAGCTTGGAGGCCGCCGAGACCTGCGTCACGTCGCGCACCATGTAATTCTGGCGGCGCACCGTCATGTGGCGATCGCGCACCATCGGCGGCAGATCCTCGATGGGGCGTGCTTCGGCCTGCCATTTCGGGAGTCCACCATCCAGCACGGCGATATTGTCCTGTCCCATCAGACGAAACAGCCACCAGACGCGTGCCGCGGAGAACAGCCCCTTGGCATCGTAGACCACCACCTGATGTCCGTCGCCGACGCCCATGGCCCGCAGCCGCGACATGAATTTCTCCACCGGTGGGACCATGTGCGGCAATTCCGAGCGCGCATCGCTGATATCGTCGATATCGAAAAACCGCGCGCCGGGGATATGCGCGGACTGGTATTCGGCGTGCGCATCGCGCCCTTCGTCGGCCATGAAGAGCGTACCATCTAGAATCCGCAAATCCGGATCCTTTAGATGCGCGGCCAGCCAATCTGTGGAAACAAGGGTCTTCGGATCATCAGTTGCCATCGGCACCCCCCGCATGTGACGTACCAAGTGCTACAGTCTGGGGGCGCGAAGGGCAAGACCGTGCAGTCCGTGCCAAGGGTGGGTGAGCGGTGCTTATCCGACCAGCAACCTGCGGATCGTCCCGATGATCACCAGGACCAAGGCGCCGCCGATGGCACCGATCAGGAACGGGCCCATGATCGCACCGATCTCGCCGATCTCGCCACCGCGGGCAATCCGCGCGAGCGTCGGCGCCCCCAGCATCGACAGGATCTGTGCCCCGATCCCGCCGCCAAGGATGCCGGCAACGGAATTTCCGATCGTGCCAAGGCTCATGCGGGCCATGAGACCCCCTGCGACATTGCCGCCAATGGCGCCCGCAATCAGGCTGATGATTAACTCCATGACGCCCCCGGATCCTCGACATACCCACGAGAGGTATCGCATTCTGGGCGCACGCCAAGACCCGGCGCGATGTCGCGTCACTCCCGCTGTTTCAGCAGCCTCTGCTTTTGACGGTTCCAGTCACGCTCTGCCTCGGCATGGCGCTTGTCGTGCTTTTTCTTGCCCTTGGCGATGCCGATCTTGATCTTGGCAACGCCGCGATGGTTGAAATACAGAACCAGCGGGACCAGCGTCATGCCCTTGCGCTGCGTCGCGTTCCAGAGCCGCGCCAGTTCGCGTCTCGACACGAGCAGTTTGCGCCGCCGCCTGACATCATGGCCGAACGTCTTGGCCTGCTCGTAGGGCGCGAAATAGGAATTCACCAGCCACAGCTCGCCATGCTCCACGGTTGCGTAGCTTTCGGCGATGTTGGCGCCGCCGCCGCGCAGCGATTTGACCTCGGACCCTTCAAGGATGATGCCGCATTCGAGATCTTCCTCGATGGCATAGTCATGCCGGGCGCGCCGGTTCTCGGCGACCACCTTGTAGTTCGGATTTTCCTTCTCCTTGGACATCTTGCTCCCCTATCGCCGCGCGCCGGCCCTGTCCAGCGGCCCACGCGGATCAGGCCAGCGGATCGGGCGCGATATTTCCGCCACAGACCAGTGCCCCGACCCGTTCACCCGGTACCGGGACATAAGCCCCGCAGATCAGCGCGGCAAGCGCGGCCGCGCCGGCGGGTTCCACCAGTTGCCGCAATTCGCGCCACAGCAGGGACTGCGCCTCAAGAATCGCGTCGTCGGGCACAAGAACGCTCTTGACCGTGTGGGTAGTGGCCAGATCAAAGCAGATGCCGCCGATCCGTTGCGCGCCAAGCGCGTTGGCCGCTACGCCCGACACCTCGACGTCCCCGGGTGCCCCGATGCGCAACGCGCCGTGCAGGGCGCAAGAGGTTTCCGGCTCGACTGCGACCACCCTGCGGCGGCCACCGAGCCAGCCAAGCGCGCCGGCGATCAGGCCCCCGCCGCCGACCGCGATAAGGACCGTGTCGGCGTCAAGGCCCTGATCTTCCCATTCGGCCATCAGGGTGCCTTGGCCGGTGACAGTCGCCTGGGCGTCATAGGGATGCACCTGCATGGCACCGGTGGCGGCCTGCCACTCGGCGGCGCCTGCCGCAGCCTCGGCATAGGCGCCGGGCACGACCTCGAGATCTGCGCCCTGCGCGCGGATAAGCGCGATCTTGGCGGGTCCGGCGATCTCGGGCACGTAAATGCGGGCGCGGTGGCCAAGCCTTGCTGCGGCATAAGCCACCGCCGCACCATGGTTGCCACCCGATGCCGCGACGATCCCGGCATCCGGCACCTCGGCTTGCAGAAGCGTGTTGAACGCGCCGCGCGTCTTGAAGCTGCCGGTATGCTGCATCTGCTCGAACTTGAGCGCAACCTCGCGCCCGCCGACGGTCAGCGTCGTCACGGGCGTGCGCCGGATATGGCCCGCGATCCGCGCGCCGGCCTCTGAAATCATGGCCTGCCACGTCATCCTGCACACCTCTTTGTCTTTTCTTGTATACCGAAAGGCTATACGCCTGAATGTCCAGACCCAATCAAGGATCGCCCGCGATGAAAGATGACCGCCTGAGCCAGTTCCGCGATGCGCATTCGGACCGGTCCACCGCCGAACAGGTGCCCGACACGGCCCAGACCCGTGCACCGGCGTATCGCCTTGCCTTTGCCGATGACGATTTTCTGTGTCGCGACGAGTTGCGCCCCGTGCGGTTGCAGCTCGAACTTCTGAAACCGGAAATGATCCTGAACGAGCGCGGCATCCTGAGCACGGTGGTCCTTTTCGGCGGCTCGCGCATCCCCGAGCCTGCGCAGAAGGCCACGGCCCGGACCGAGACGCTCGCCGACCTGTCGAAATACTACGACGAGGCGCGAAAGTTCGCCCGCCTCATGACCGAGAAATCCATGGCCAGCTACGGGCTCGAGGATGTTATCGCGACCGGTGGCGGGCCCGGCGTGATGGAGGCGGGCAATCGCGGGGCGTCCGATGCGGGCGGCGCGTCCATCGGGCTCAACATCGTGCTGCCGCACGAGCAGGCACCCAATGAATACGTGACGCCGGGATTGTGCTTCAACTTCCACTATTTCGCGATCCGCAAGATGCATTTCCTGATGCGCGCCAAGGCGATCTGCGTCTTTCCGGGCGGCTTCGGCACGCTCGACGAAACCTTCGAGGCGCTCACCCTCATCCAGACCGACCGAATGAAGAAAGTGCCGTTTCTGCTTTTCGGCGAAAAGTTCTGGCGCTCGATCATCAACTGGGAGGCCTTGGCCGACACAGGAACGATCAGCGCCGGGGATCTCGATCTGTTTCGGTTCGTCGAGACCGCGGACGAGGCGATGGACGTGATCGAGGCCTGGCCCGAGTCCTGAGGCGCCACCCGTCCCGGATCTTATTTCGACGAGCGTCCCGAGATATGCTTGCGCAGGCTCGACGGGCCCGGTTTTTTCTTTCCCTTGTAAGGGTTCTTTGCCGATTGGCTGCGCATATGCAGCCGGATCGGGGTGCCGGGCATGTCGAAATCCTCGCGCAGCCCGTTGACCAGGTAGCGCGTGTAGCTTTCCGGCAGCTTGTCGGGATGGCTGCACATCACCACAAACCCGGGCGGCCGCGTCTTGGCCTGCGTCATGTAGCGCAGCTTGATCCGGCGGCCGCCGGGGGCCGGGGGCGGGTGCTGTTCGATCATTCCCACAAGCCAGCGGTTGAGTTGCGCGGTCGTGATGCGCCGGTTCCAGACGTCATGGGCCTTTTCCACCGCGGCGCGCAGCCGGTCGAGGCCGCGCCCGGTCTTGGCCGAAACGGTCACAAGGGGCGCGCCGCGCAGTTGCGGCAGAAGACGCTCGAACGCCTCTCGCAGATCGCGCAGCTTGCGGGTCTTGTCGGTTTCCACATCCCATTTGTTGACGGCCAGAACCACCGCGCGGCCCTCGCGTTCAGCCAGATCGGCGATGCGCAGATCCTGCTGCTCGAACGGGATGGCGGCGTCGAGAAGCACCACGACCACCTCGGCGAATTTCACGGCGCGCAGCCCGTCCGACACGGACAGTTTTTCGAGCTTGTCCTGCACCCGCGCCTTCTTGCGCATGCCGGCCGTGTCGAAGATCCGCACGGGCAGCCCGTCCCAGTCGATCTGCAGCGAAATCGCATCGCGGGTGATGCCCGGTTCGGGTCCGGTCAGGAGCCGGTCCTCGCCGAGGATCTTGTTGATCAGCGTGGATTTTCCGGCGTTTGGC
The DNA here is from genome assembly GCA_041685435.1 of Roseovarius sp. Classification (GTDB taxonomy): domain Bacteria; phylum Pseudomonadota; class Alphaproteobacteria; order Rhodobacterales; family Rhodobacteraceae; genus Roseovarius. The sequence continues at coordinate 32,342 of JAWLFT010000022.1, read as the reverse complement.
CGGCCCACCACAGCGATCTGCAGCGGGCGCGCCACGGTCGGGCTGTGATCGCGCGCATCGACGGTCTCGCCCTCTTCGGTCACCTCGATGTCGGTTTCCGGCGCCTCTGCTTCGGCGCGTCTCTCGAACGCGTCGGCCAGGGGCATCAACTGCGCGTAAAGATCATTGAGCCCCTCGCCATGCTCCGCCGACAGGCGGATCGGCTCGCCCAGCCCAAGCCCCCATGCCTCGATCACGCCTGCGTCGGCGGCCGCACCCTCTGACTTGTTGGCGCCGAGGATGACATGGTCAGAGCGTTTGCGCAGGATTTCGGCGAAGATCTCGTCCGTGGGGGTGATTCCGGTGCGCGCGTCGATCAGGAAAAGGCAGACATCCGCCATGTCGACAGCGTGTTCGGTGAGCCGCCGCATCCGGCCCTGCAGGCTTTCGTCGCGGGCATCTTCCAGCCCTGCGGTATCGACCACGGTAAAGCGCAGATCCCCCAGTCGGGCGTCGCCTTCGCGCAGATCGCGGGTGACACCGGGTTGATCGTCCACCAGCGCAAGGCGCTTGCCGACAAGTCGGTTGAACAGCGTGGATTTGCCCACGTTGGGTCGCCCCACGATGGCGAGGGTGAAGGACATGGATCAAGCTCCGTTCCGGCGTCAGACCGGTCTGGTACAGGATAGCGCAGTCAACGGAAAGCCAGCAATTGCCCGTTTTTCGACACGACATAAAGCGTACGTCCGGCGACCACCGGATTTGTCGTCGCACCGCCGGGCAGATCGATGGCGCGCGTCATCTGCCCAGAGGCCGGGGCGAAGAAACGCAACTGCCCGTCACCCGAGGCCAGAACGATCTGACCCCCGGCGATGATCGGGCCGAAATGACCGACGATTTCCGCCTGGCGTTTCGGCTTGCGCGCGGTGAAAAGCGGCAGGGCATGGCCCCATATGCGGGTGCCGTCCTCGGCCGAAAGCCGCACAAGTTCGTTGCGGTCGGTCACCATGAACAGCGACCCGCCTGCGGGCCAGACCGGGTTGAGCGGACCCTCTTTCGCGGTCCAGATACGTTCGCCGCTGCCAAGGCGCAGGGCCACGATACGCCCGGCGTGACTGCCGGTGTAGATGCGGTCGCCCACGACCACGGGATCCCCGGTGATGTCCAGAACGCGCGCGCTTGCCACGCCGGGCCGCTGGCCCGCGACTTGGGCGTCCCACAGACGCAAGCCGCCCTTGCGCAGCGCGCCCTGCAACTCGCCGGCGCCGAAGGCGAAGATCGCGTAGGTGTCGGTTAGCGCCGGGGCCGGACCACCAAGCACGTTATGGATGGCGGGGGTGGCGCTCAATTGCCACTGGATGCGGCCGGTCGCAGTGTCGAGAACCAACGCGACATCATCGCCCGCGACGACGTAAACCCGGCCGTCATGGACAGTGGGCGTGGCCGTTCCCGGTGCCCCGAGATCCTGTTGCCAAACCCGTGCGCCCGTTTCGGCATCGAGCGCGGTGAGCAGGCCGAAGCCGGAGGAGACGAAAACCTTGCCGTCACCATAGGCCAGACCGCCGCCGCTGCTCTCGGTCGACCGGTCGTTCGGCGGTGTCAGGTCGGTGGTCCACAAGAGCGATCCCGAGGTCGAAACGGCCGCGACGGTCGCCTGCGCATCCAGCGTGAACACGCGGCCACCGGCGACAACCGGATCGGCCGTGATGCGCAAACGCTTGCTGTCGCCCGCGCCGATGTTCACCGACCATGCCAGGGCAGGGGCCGTGGACAGGGCGGGATGTGCGGTGCGCGTCGCAGGTGTCCCGATGCGCTGTCTCCAATCGGCATTGACGGTCGCCGCCGGCAGCGTGATCGGAAGGGCGCGATTCTCCGGCGTTTCCTCGGATTGCGCACGGCGTGCATCGCTTTGAAGCACCTCGCGGATACCTTCGCGATCACCGCTCAGGATCGGCTCGTTCTGGGAACAGGCCGCGAGGGCAAGTGCTGTCGCCAGCCCGCCAATGATCTTTTGTGCCCTCACCGCTTCGCCCTCGCTTGTCGCCGCTTGCCGTTTGACCGGTGGCTTTTCTTATTGCAATACGCCCGCCGCGCCGGGGTCGGTTTTCTGGACGTCCGGCGGATCTTCTCCCAAGGCCACAATCACTTGTGTCGCCCGCCGACGCAAGCCCGCCGTCGCCCCGGCATCCTCGGTGATCGCAGTCAGCCGCTCTATCGCGGCGCTGCGATCGCCTGTCTCCAGCGCGATCAGGGCGAGTTGCTCTTCGGCCAGAAGGCGGACGACGCCACCCTCGGAAACAAGCCCTTCCAGTCGCTGCCGTCGCGTGTCGGTGTCCAGACCCGAATCCGGCAGGGTGACCGCCTTGAGGGTCGCGATTTGCCGGTAGACCTCGGCGGTCTCGGGCCGATCAGCGACCTCCAGCAGCCGTGTCGCGGCAGCCTCGGGGTCGCGCCCGGCCGTCTCTGCGGCGGTCAGAAGGTCCACGACCGCCCCGGCCTCCGGGTTGGGCGCCTCGATATCGCGCAGCGCGGAGGCGCGCGCGGCCCGGTCGGGTTCGGAAAGCGCGGAAAGCATGCTGTCGCCAAAGGCCTGCGCCGCATCGCGGGCCTGCGCCTTGCGCCACTCGTTCCAGGCGGCCCCGCCCACCAGCAACAGAATCGCGACAATCGCGATCCAGCCATACCGGCGCATCAGTCTGAAAAGCCGGTCGCGCCGCACCTCTTCGGTGACTTCCTGGATGAAACTGTCGTTGTCACTCACGCGTCAGACCTTTCGTCACATTTCAGCCCTCTTAACCCGAAGGCCGTCGCCTGCCAAGGGCGGGTGTGTCCTGCGGTGTGCAACGCTTGCGATGCCCTTTCGAAAGGAATAATCTATCCCGGTGGGTTCAGCGTATTACATTTAAGTTTTTGAATAATCCTCGGGTGAAAGTGCGTCCATGCGCATCGTTCCGATCCTTATGGCCGTGCTGGTCTCTGCACTTATCTACGTGTTCGTGTTCGAGCGGGCCCGTATCGCTGAATTGTTCCCGCAAACGGCTGAGGAAACCGTAGAAACCGCCGCAGAGGACGAATCGGCCGGGCCGGAAGCCGGGCCGGAAAAGGAGCCGATGCGTGTGGTGGTTCAGCGCTCGGCGGCACGCGAGGTTGAAAGCACCGTGACCCTGCGCGGGCAGACCGAAGCCGACCGCATCGTGGAGCTGCGTGCAGAGACCACCGGTCTTGTCATCTCAGAGCCGTTGCGCAACGGGGCCTTCGTGGATCGCGGTGACGTGCTTTGTCGTCTTGATCCGGCCGCGCGCGAGGCTGCGTTGCAGGAGGCGCGGGCGCGTCTTGCAGAGGCAAACGCGCGCGTTCCCGAGGCCGAGGCGCGGCTTGAAGAGGCCCGGGCGCAGCGCGAGGAGGCCGAGATCAACTACAATGCCGCCGAGAACCTCTCCGGAGAGGGGTTTTCCTCGCAGTCCCGCGTCGCGGCCACCAGAGCCGCCCTGCGGTCTGCCGAGGCCGCCGTGCAATCGGCGAAATCAGGGCTGGAGGCCGCGCGGGCCGGGATAGAGGGCGCGCGCGCTGCCGTCGCCAACGCCGAAACAGAGATCGACCGGCTGAGCATCACGGCGCCGTTTGCCGGCGTTCTTGAAACCGATACCGCGGAAATCGGCAGCTTTCTGCAACCCGGCGCGCTTTGCGCCACGGTGCTCCAGCTCGATCCGATGACACTTGTGGGCTTTGTGTCCGAATTGCAGGTGGCGCGTGTCACGCAAGGGGCCTCGGCCACGGCGCGCACGGCATCCGGTCGGGAAGTATCGGGCGAGGTCAGTTTTCTGTCACGTTCCGCCGACCAGACGACCCGCACCTTCCGGGTGGAGGTGCGCGTGCCCAATCCCGAGCTTGCGTTGCGTGATGGCGAGACCGCCGAGATCACCGTCGAGGCTGAAGGCAAGGCTGCGCATCTGCTGCCGCAATCGGCCCTGACGCTCGATGACGATGGTGCCCTGGGTCTCCGGCTCGTGGATGCAGACCAGCGGGTGACATTCGTGCCGGTCACGCTGCTGCGCGATACGTCCAATGGGGTCTGGCTGACCGGCCTGCCCGACGAGGCCGAGGTGATCATCATCGGACAGGAATATGTCACCGAGGGCGGGCGCGTCCGGCCTGTCTATCAGGAGCTCGGGCAATGACCGGGATCGTCGATTGGGCTGCGGCCCGGGCGCGGATGGTGCTGGCCTTCATCGTGCTGTCGATCCTTGCGGGCTCGCTGGCCTATGTGGGTCTGCCCAAGGAGGGCGAGCCGGATATCGAGGTGCCCGCGCTGTTCATCTCGGTCCCGTTTCCGGGGATTTCCGCCGAGGACAGCGAAAAACTGCTCGTCAAGCCGATGGAGGCCGAGCTGGGCGATCTCGACGGGCTCGACAAGATGACCGGCACCGCGGCCGAGAATTACGGCGGTGTCGCGCTGGAATTCGAATTCGGCTGGGACAAGACCAAGATCCTTGCCGATGTGCGTGACGCGATGGACACGGCCGAGGCCGAATTTCCGGACGGCTACGAGAAATATTCCCTGAACGAGGTGAATTTCAGCGAGTTCCCGATCATCATCGTCAACCTCTCCGGGCCGGTCCCCGAGCGCACGATGTCCCGCCTCGCAAAGGATCTGCAGGACCGGCTGGAGGGGCTGGAGCCGGTGCTGGAGGCGGGGATCGCGGGCAATCGCGAAGAGATGGTCGAGGTGGTGATCGACCCGCTGCGGCTGGAATCCTACAACGTCACCGCCGGCGAACTGGTCAACGTGGTGCAGAACAACAACCAGCTGATCGCGGCGGGAGAGGTCGACAATGCGCAGGGCACCTACGCGGTCAAGATCGCGTCGTCCTTCGAGGATACGCGCGATATCTACGACCTGCCGATCAAGACCAATGGCGACCGTATCGTGCGGCTTGGCGATCTGGCGACCATCAACCCGACCTTCGAGGACCGGACAGGCACCGCGCGCTTCAATGGCGAGACGACGGTCGCGCTGCAGGTGGTCAAGCGCAAGGGGTTCAACATCATCGACACCGCCGATCTGGTGCGCGACGTGGTGGCCGAGGCAGAGCGTGACTGGCCAGAGGATTTGCAGGTGGCTGTCAATGTCGGCACCTCCAACGACCAGTCGCGCACCGTCGAATCGATGGTCACACAGCTTGAAGGGTCGGTGCTGACCGCCATCGCACTGGTGATGATCGTGGTGCTGGCCGCGCTCGGCATCCGGCCCGCGCTGCTGGTGGGGTTCGCTATCCCGACCTCGTTCCTGTTGTGCTTTGCGCTGCTGGCCGTGATGGGGGTGGCGGTGTCGAACATCGTGATGTTCGGTCTGATCCTCGCGGTCGGCATGCTGGTCGATGGCGCCATCGTCGTCGTGGAATACGCCGACAAGCGCATTGCCGAGGGCGAAGGGCCGATGCACGCCTATACGGGGGCGGCCAAGCGGATGTTCTGGCCGGTGGTCAGCTCCACGGCGACCACGCTCTGCGCCTTTCTGCCGATGCTGTTCTGGCCCGGCATTCCGGGCGAGTTCATGGGCATGCTGCCGGTCACGCTGATCTTCGTGCTGTCGGCCTCGCTTCTGGTGGCGCTGGTTTACCTGCCGGTTCTGGGCGGCGTCACCGGCCGGTTGGAACGTTGGATGAGCGACGGCACTGACCGGATCGCGCAGGGCTTCTGGCTGTGGCACGTTGTGATCTTTCCGCTCGCTCTTGGCATGATCCTGCTGGCGGGGCAGGCGGCCCCGGTGCTCTTCGATGCGGTGATCGCGCAATTCGCCGGGATTGACGGGGCACGTATCCTAGGGTCGGTCGTGCCGGTTCTGGCGACGGTGTTCATCCTGCTTCTCGGTGCGGTCGCCCTCATCGGCATCGGGGTTGGCAGCGTTGTCCTGTGCCTTCTGGCACTGGGTGCCGTCCCGCGGCGGGTCGGTCGCGTGATGCGCGGGCTGATGGCGCGGTTGAGGCCGCGGGCCGAGGCGCCGGTGCGCTCGGGCCATCGCCGGTCCGCATTCGGGCATGTGATCCATTTCGTGGTCGGGAATCCCGTCATGCCGCTTGTGGCTTTCGGCGCGATCTTCGTGCTCGTGGGGTCGGTGCTGATGTTCTACATTTCCAACAATAACGGCACGGAATTCTTCGTCGAAAGCGAACCGGAGCAGGCGATCGTCTATGTGCGCGGGCGGGGCAACCTCTCGCTCGATCAGAAAGACGCCCTTGTACAGAGGGTCGAGGCGGTCGTCCGCGCGCATCCCGGCATCGACACGGCCTTCGCCTTTGCCGGCGAGGGCGGTCTCGACAACAATACCGGCGGGGCGCAACCACCGCGTGACACGATCGGGCAGGTGCAGTTCGAGACCATCCCATGGGAAGATCGCCCCCGCAGCAAGGAGGCGTGGTTTACCATTCCTTGGCTCGACGTGGCGGTGTGGCGCGATGTCGTGACCCCGGCCTATGAGGGCGATGCGGTGATCGCGGATCTGACAAGGCAGCTTGAACGGATCCCCGGTATCCGGATCGAGATCCTCGCGCAGGCGCGTGGTCCCTCATCGGCCAAGCCCGTGCATCTGCGCGTCGAGGGAGATGACTGGTCGGCGCTTCAGGCCTTCACTCAAGAGGCGCGGGAGCGGTTCGAGGCCACTCGCGGTCTGCATCAGATCGAGGACACGCTGCCGCTGCCCGGCATCGACTGGCAGATCGACGTGGACGTGGAAAAGGCCGGGCGGTTCGGCGCGGACGTGGCGACCGTGGGCGCGATGGTGCAGCTTGTGACGCGCGGTATCCTGCTTGATACGATGCGGGTGGACACAAGCGACGAGGAAATCGACATCCGCGTGCGCCTGCCGGAAGACGACCGGGTTCTCTCGACGCTCGACAGTCTCAAGGTGCGGACCGAGAACGGTCTTGTTCCGTTGTCGAATTTCATCACCCGCCAGCCGGTGCGGCAACTTTCGCAGATCGACCGGTTCAACCAGACGCGGTTTTTTGACGTCAAGGCGGCGGTGGAAGAGGGCCTGACCCATACCATCACCGCAGATGACGGGTCCGAGCAGACTGTGCCGATCAACGCCAATGAACGGATCGAGCGGCTGACCGAGTGGCTCGAATCGGGTGTCGTCCCTGCGGGTCTCAGCTATGAATGGACCGGCGATGCGCAGGAGCAGGCGGAATCCGGAGAATTCCTGCAAAAGGCGTTCGCCGGGGCGCTCGGGCTGATGTTCATCATCCTTCTGGCGCAGTTCAACAGCGTCTACAACGCGGTGCTGGTGCTGTTGGCGGTGGTGCTGTCGACGACCGGTGTGCTGATCGGCATGCTGGTGATGAACCAGCCCTTTTCGATCATCATGACCGGGACCGGGATCGTGGCACTTGCGGGCATCGTGGTGAACAACAACATCGTTCTGATCGACACCTATCAGGATTACGCGCGCTACATGCCGCGGATCGCCGCGATCACCCGCACTGCGCAGGATCGCATCCGCCCGGTTCTGCTGACAACCACCACCACCATGGCGGGCCTCGCGCCGATGATGCTCGGCCTCAGCCTCGATTTCTTCAATGGCGGCTATTCCTTCGACAGTCCGACCGCGCTGTGGTGGAAGCAGCTTGCGACTGCGGTGGTGTTCGGCCTGGGTATCGCCACGGTCCTGACGCTCGTCTTCACTCCGGCAATGCTGGCGCTGCGGGTCTGGACGGGCACGTACCTGATCTGGACCGCGCGGCTGCTGGCGATGCTGTCGATGGGCCGGTCAAGTCGCGCCGCGCAGGACTGGGCGCTTGCTCGGGCGGCACGGCGTACGCGGCATGACGAGATCATCTGGCCGGATGAAGATATGCCGGGGGCCTCTGATGCGTCCGAAAAGGGCCCTGCGCCCCCGCAGATCGACGATCTGAGACGTGTGCTGCGGGAACGCCAGCCGCACCCCCCATTGCGCGCCGCTGAATAGTGCGACGTCAAAGGAAACCCTGCCAGACCGCCGTCAGGCCGTTTCAGCCCGCCCAAAGGCGCGTCAGCCCTCGCGTCTGAGGCGGATCACCACATCCACCGCGCTGATCCTCGCCCCTTCGGGCGCGCGGGGCAGACGTGCGATCTCCAGATCCTCGGCGGGTGCATCACTCAGCCGGTTTTCGTCTTCCCAATAGAAATGCGGGTGGTCATGTGTGTTCGTGTCGAAATGGCTCTTGGCACCGTCGACCAGCACTTCCTGAATGAGCCCCGCATCGCAGAAGGCCCGCAGCGTGTTGTAGACCGTCGCCAAGGACACGCTTTCGCCATGGCTTTGAACGTCCGAAAACAGGCTTTCCGCCGTGACATGCCGGTGCTGACCGTCGCCCACAAGAAGCTGCGCCAAGGCAATACGCTGACGCGTCGGACGCAAGCCCGCACCGGTCAGCCAGCCCGTCGCCAAAGATTTTGTCCGGTCTGTCATGTTAGGCCCTTTTTCGCTTGCTTTGTATATAATGTCTGGTGCCCCCCGATTTCAAACAAAATTCATGCGGCGCAAAATTGAGATGCTGCGACGCCACAGGCTTGCAAGGGGCTTTTTCGCGATGTTAGACGCTGCGCACCTGACAGATGTCTTCAAACAGCCATGAAAGGGCCACGCGGATGGCCGACTATCCAAGCAGTTTCGATCGAGATGACCTGCTGAAATGCGCGCGCGGAGAGCTGTTCGGCCCCGGCAATGCCCAGTTGCCCGAGCCGCCGATGCTGATGATGGACCGTATCACCGACGTATCCGGCGATGGCGGCACACACGGCAAGGGCCATATCACCGCCGAGTTCGATATTCACCCTGATCTGTGGTTCTTCAAATGTCATTTTCCGGGCAACCCGATCATGCCCGGCTGTCTTGGTCTTGACGCATTGTGGCAACTGACCGGGTTCAACCTTGGCTGGCGCGGCTGGCAAGGGCGCGGCTATGCGCTTGGCGTGGGCGAGGTCAAGCTGTCAGGCATGGTGCGTCCTGACCGCAAGATGCTGACCTATCGCGTGGATTTCACCAAGGCGGTGCAGAGCCGGCGCCTGACGATGGGTGTGGCCGATGGCACCGTCGAGGCCGACGGCGAGGTGATCTATCAGGTGAAAGACATGAAAGTGGCGCTGTCGGAAACCTGATCGGGCAGGTGCCGGCACAAGGGCCAGATGCGACATGGACACGATCCGGAGGTGCAGCGCACGCCCGTCTGCAATCCTAACCGCTTGCCCCGTTTGCCGCACTGTCCTAAACACGCCCGAAGGGCAATGAAGGAGAGTGCCTATGCGTCGTGTCGTCGTCACCGGATTGGGGATCGTGTCCAGCATCGGCAACACCGCCGAGGAGGTGCTTGCCTCGCTGAAGGAGGGCCGGTCGGGGATATCTGCCAACGAGGCGATGGCCGAGCATGGCTTTCGCAGCCGGGTCGCGGGGCCGGTCAAGCTCGACCCGGCCGATCATATCGACAAGCGCACGCTGCGCTTCATGGGGCCAGGGGCTGCCTATGCATATATCGCCATGCGGCAGGCCATCGCCGATAGCGGGCTTGACACGTCCGATATCGTGAACCCGCGCACCGGGCTTGTCGCGGGCTCCGGCGGGCCGTCCACCAGCGCCATGTTGGCCGCGCATCAGACGGTGCTTGAAAAAGGCAGCCCCAAACGGATCGGGCCCTTTGCCGTGCCCAAATGCATGTCGTCCACGATCTCGGCGAACCTGTCGACCGCCTACCAGATCAAGGGCATCAACTATTCCATCACCTCGGCCTGTTCGACCAGCCTGCACTGCATCGGCAACGCCGCCGAGCAGATCATGATGGGCAAGCAGGACGTGATGTTCGCAGGCGGTGGCGAGGAACTGGACTGGACGCTCTCATGCCTCTTCGACGCCATGGGGGCGATGTCGTCGCATTACAACGACACGCCGGAACGCGCCAGCCGGGCCTTCGATGAAGGCCGCGACGGGTTCGTCATCTCGGGCGGTGGCGGCATCCTCGTGCTGGAAGAGCTGGAGCGCGCCCGCGCCCGCGGCGCAAATATCTATGCCGAGGTCACCGGATACGGGGCGACCTCTGACGGGTCCGACATGGTCGCGCCGTCGGGCGAGGGGGGCGAACGCGCGATGCGGGTCGCGCTCTCGACGCTGCCCGAGGAGCGCCGCGTCAGCTACATCAACGCTCATGGCACATCCACTCCGGTCGGCGATGTCGGTGAGGTCGAGGCCGTGCGTCGCATCTTCGGCCAAGGCACCACCCCGCCGATCAGTTCCACCAAGTCGATGACCGGGCACAGCCAGGGTGCCACCGGCGCGCAAGAGGCGATCTATTGCCTGCTCGCCCTGCAACACGATTTCATCATCCCGTCGATCAATGTCGAAACCCTCGATCCGGGGCTGTCACCCGGCGAGATCGCGACCGAGCGTGTGGATAATGCCGGGCTCGATACGGTGATGACCAATTCCTTCGGCTTCGGCGGCACCAATGGCTGCATGTTGCTGAGCAAGTATCACGGATGAAATGCAGATGACGAATTCGATGCAGGGCAAGCGCGGTCTGATCATGGGGGTGGCCAACGACCGCTCCATCGCGTGGGGCGTGGCACAGGCGATGCATGCGGCGGGCGCCGAACTGGCGTTTTCCTATCAGGGCGCGAATTTTGCCAAGCGGGTCGAACCACTGGCCGCGAGCGTTGATTCGGATATCCTGCTGGATGTGGATGTGAGCGACGATGCCTTGCTCGATGCCGCGTTCGAAAAACTTGCCGCGCAGTGGCCGACGATCGATTTCGTGGTGCATGCCATCGCCTATTCCGACAAGTCGGAACTGACGGGGCGGTTCATCAATACCAGCCGCCACAACTTCAAGCACTCGCTGGACATCTCCGCCTATTCCCTCGTCGAAGTGGCGCGCCGCGCGCATCCCCTGATGCGCGAAAAGGGCGGCTGCCTGCTGACTTTGACCTATCAGGGCTCCAACAAGGTGGTGCCGAATTACAACGTCATGGGCGTGGCCAAGGCGGCGCTGGAGGCGACGACGCGGTATCTGGCCAATGACCTTGGTCCCGACGGAATCCGCGTGAACGCCATATCCCCGGGGCCGATGCGCACATTGGCCGGTGCGGCCATAGGCGGGGCGCGCAAGACCTTCAAGCACACGGAAATGAACGCGCCGATGCGGGCCAACGCCACGCTCGAGGCGATCGGTGGCACGGCGGTCTACCTCGCGTCGGATGCGGGCGCATTCACCAGTGGCGAGATCATTCACGTGGATGGCGGCTATCACATCCTCGGCATGCCCCAGGCAGAGAACCTGTAGGCGGCCGCAACCGGGATTGCGGACAGACGATCCGCCCTCAAGATGTTATCGGATCAGGTCTGCCTTTGACTTGATGAAATTTTCGGCGGTTCCCATGTCGGTGGGATGACTTGGCAGGAACCTTCTCAAAACCGCGCTCACCCGAACGTGCCGGGGGTCGATCAGTCTGATCGCACCGTGCCGGTGAACCTGCGGCAATCCGGGCCGACCCCGGTGCAGATGCTGATCTCGACCCGGGTGCGCAAATCCCCTTTCTGGCATCTGTCGGTCGAGGCGGGCGCATGGCGCGCAACCGTCTACAACCGGATGTATCACCCGCGCGGATACGTGAAGCCCGAGGATGGCGGCGCCATGGCCGAATACCGGGCGCTGGTCGGCGGTGTGACGCTGTGGAATGTCGCGGTCGAGCGGCAGATCCGCGTCAAGGGGCCGGATGCCGAGGATTTCGTCAACACCGTGATCACCCGCGACGCGACACGGATCCAGGCGATGCGCGGGAAATACTGCATTCTGTGCAACGACAAGGGTGGCATCCTCAACGATCCGGTGCTGCTGCGTCTGGCGCGTGACGAATTCTGGTTTTCCGTCTCCGACAGCGATCTCATGCTCTGGTTGCAGGGGGTGAACACGCCGCGCCGTTGGGATGTCGAGATCGACGAGATCGACGTGGCGCCGCTGCAGATACAGGGACCGCTTTCCGAGGACATGATGGCGGATCTGATCGGGCAAGAGCTGCGCGACATCCCCTATTACGGGCTGATGGAGACCGAGATCGCAGGGTGTGCCGTGGTCATCAGCCAGACCGGATTCACCGGCGAGAAGGGATACGAGGTATATGTGCGCCACGCCTCGGAGACGGCGGAGCCCGTCTGGTATGCCTTGCGCGGCATCGGCGCGCGCTACGGTCTGCGGGTCATCGCCCCCGCGCATCACCGTCGGATCGCCGCCGGGATCCTCAGCTGGGGTCAGGACATGGACGCCGAGACATCGCCGTTTCAGGTCAACCTTGCCTATCAGGTGCCGCGCGGCAAGACCGCCGATTACATCGGAAAATCCGCGTTGCAGGAACAGCGCGCGCAGATTGACGCGGGCGGCTATCCCTTCCGCCTGAAACTCGTGGGGATGAAGCTGGGCGGTCTACCGATCACCGATTATGCCCCCGATTTCTGGCTGATCCAGACAGAGGACGGCATCCGCCGCGGCTATGTCACCTCGCCCTGGTGGTCGCCCGAGCTGGAGACGAATATCGCGCTCGGCTACGTGCCGTGGAACAGGTCGGAGATCGGCACGAGGTTGCGCGTCGAATTGCCGTCGGGCTATTGCGAGGATCCCGACCATCCGGTGCCGGCCGAAGTGGTCGAGGTACCCTTCAGACCGTCCGTCTACCCAAGCGCGCGCGAACAGGCGCGCGGCAAGGGGCGCGATAGCGGAAAATAGCGGTTTGGGCCGCCTCTCAACTGCGGTGGATGTGACGGTCGAATCGGGCGAGGGTCGCGCGCAGGTCGTCGGTCAGATACGTGCGCGCGCGGGCCGCCATGTCCGCAGGCATGCCGTGACGCGCCTCTGCCACGCTGCCGGCGATGCAGGCCAGCGTATCTGTATCGCCACCGAGTCCGATCGCTGTCCGCACGGCGCTTTCCCAGCTTTCCGACTCGAACGCGGCGGCGAGCGCCGGTGGCACGGTGCCGGCGGTCGAGATGTCAAAGCCACCCTTTGAAAACGCGTGGTCCGGGTCGAGATCATACCCGAAGCCCGCCTCCAGATCGGCCCTCAGGCCCGCGACATCGGCCCCGTTGCGCAACGCAAGGATTGCCCGGGCCACGGCCTGTGCGCCCGCCACCGCGTCCGGATGATCGTGGCTGACCTTGGCCTGTGCCGCGGCGAGCCTGTCAGCTTCGGCCTCGTCACCGGCCAGCCAGCCCACGGCTGCGACGCGCATCGGCGCGCCGTTGCCCCAACTGCCATAGCCGGTGCGGCGATCCGACATCGCCCATTGCTTGAACATGCCGCCATAGCCGCGCCGGGGATGCCGGCGGACGAAGGTCTTGAGCGTTGTCGCGAAATCGCCCTCGTCCAGCAACGCCTCGGCCACGGCGAGGCTGCAGACCGTGTCGTCGGTAAAGCGGCATCTTGCATCGAACAGGGTGAAACCGGGCTCCGGGGCCGGTCCTCCCTCGAAACGCGATCCCACGATGTCGCCGGCGATTGCTCCGATCATGCTGCGTTCTCCTTCGGTCTGCGGGAATTGGAGCTCCGGGCAATGCAAGCGGCGCTCCGGACGGGCTCAGAACCACTGCCCCGGCTCCATCAACCCCATGTCCAGAAGCTGCGTCGAGGTCCATGCGAAGGGTGTGGACCTCTGCCACAGAAAGGTATCGATGTCGAAAGTCGATCCCGGATTGCGCTTCAGCGCCTTGGCGGTGCGGAAGGACGTGATCGCCGCCGTGAGGTTGTTGTGCCACGAACAGGCATAGGTGTTGTATTCCTCGTCGGAAAACTTGTGATCGTTCTGCAGGCGCAGGCCGGGCTTGGCCTTGAACAGCGCGATCCGGTCGATCCTGCGCTTGTCGGTGGGGATGTGTTGCTCGTAACGCCAGCGTAGCCCACCGAAAAAATCGAGCTGCCGGTCCCGGGGATGATGGTGATTTTCCGGGTCCGTCCGGGCAAGCGCGTAGTACCCCGCGCTGTCGAGATGTGCGTCCTGCAAGGACACAGCATCGGGATGGCGCGTCAGATCGGGCGCATAAAGGTCGATCACGTAGGTCAGCATCGCATCGCGCCGTTCTTCTGCGTGAAAGCGCAGCAACTCGCCCACGCTGCGCGTCTCGCAGAAGGGGTGGAAAAGATATTCGGCGTTGTAGCAGTAATACATCCATTGCCCTGGCGCGCGCTCGATCACCGCATTGACGGCCTCGGTCAGGCTGTCACCCATGGCCAGATCATGGGTGATGCGGTGCAGGACAGGGTTATCGGCCAGATCCTGTGCAAGAGTGAACTTGTCGGGTGCGAACAGCAGGATCGACCTGAACCCTGCCGCCATGTGGTGCCGCAGGGTGGAGTCCAGTTCGACCTGGTCTTCCGCGAAGATCAGCGCAACCGGCCCCGTGGACAGGGCAGGACCGGGCGCGGCAAGAAATTGCCTCAGGGTCGGGGCGGTCATGAGGTGCTCCTCCTGTGGTTGTGTCCGAGGGTCTGACAAACCGGCAGCCATTGCAAGTGTCCCCTCTGGTGATGTATGCGCCATGGCTGAACCCTCAGGCGGAGACCCGGCGCATGGCGGATGTCAAGAAACTGTATGTAAAGACCTATGGCTGTCAGATGAACGTCTATGACAGCGAGCGCATGGTCGAGGCCATGGGGGCTGCGGGCTACATCGAGACGCAAAGCCCCGACGACGCCGACATGATCCTGCTCAACACCTGTCACATCCGCGAAAAGGCGGCCGAAAAGGTCTATTCCGAGCTTGGGCGGTTTCGCGGTCTGAAAGACGCGAAACCCGATCTGAAGATCGGCGTTGCCGGCTGTGTGGCGCAGGCCGAGGGCGAAGAGATCATGCGCCGCCAGCCGCTTGTGGATCTCGTGGTCGGCCCGCAAAGCTATCACCGCCTGCCGGCTCTGGAGGCACGCGTGCGTGACGGGAAAAAGGCGCTCGACACCGATTTTCCGCTCGACGACAAGTTCGAGACGTTGCGCACGCGGCCAAAGTCACGCCGCGGCCCGTCGGCGTTTCTCACCGTACAGGAAGGTTGCGACAAGTTTTGTGCGTTCTGCGTGGTGCCCTATACCCGCGGCGCCGAGGTCAGCCGTCCGGCGGATCGTGTGCTGGAAGAGGCGCGCGATCTGGTGGATCGCGGCGTGCGCGAGATCACCCTTCTGGGCCAGAACGTCAACGCCTATCACGGTGCGGGGGACGGGGGTGACTGG
The DNA here is from genome assembly GCA_041685435.1 of Roseovarius sp. GTDB lineage: Bacteria > Pseudomonadota > Alphaproteobacteria > Rhodobacterales > Rhodobacteraceae > Roseovarius. The sequence continues at coordinate 17,130 of JAWLFT010000022.1, read as the reverse complement.
AGCCTCGCGCGGCTGATCCGGGCGCTCAGCGACATCGACGGGCTCGCGCGGATCCGATTCACCACAAGCCATCCCAACGACATGACCGAGGATCTGATCGCCGCGCATGGAGAATGTGAAAAGCTGATGCCCTATCTGCACCTGCCGGTGCAGTCGGGCAGCGACCGGATCCTCAAGCGGATGAACCGCAGCCACACCGCCGAAAGCTATCTGCGCCTGATCGAGCGTATCCGCGCGGCCCGCCCCGATATCCTCATGTCGGGCGATTTCATCGTGGGCTTTCCCGAAGAGACCGAAGAGGATTTTCAGGCGACGATGGATCTGATCGAGGCAGTGGGTTACGGCTACGCGTTCTCGTTCAAGTATTCCACACGGCCGGGCACCCCCGCCGCAGAACGTCACCAGGTGCCCGAGGACGTCAAGACGGACCGTCTGCACCGTCTGCAGGCCCTTCTGACGCGACAACAGCGCGCCGCACAGGACGCGATGGTGGGTCAACGGGTCGGGGTGCTGTTCGAGAAGCCCGGCCGGATGGAGGGGCAGATGGTCGGAAAATCCGAGCACCTCCACGCCGTGCATGTACGCGAGTCGGGACTGGAGCCGGGTGATCTGCGCGAGGTCGAGATCGTCGAGAGTGCGGCCAACTCGCTTGCCGGACGGATGGTTGCTGACTGAAAGCCATGAGACCCCCCGACGGGGCCACGTGCCCCGTCGTCTTTTCAAGTGATCCTGCCATGATGCGGCTGCTGAAGGGTCTTCGACATCGGGATGTTCGGCGCAATGGCGACATTGTGCCCCAGATGCTTGCGCCCTTCGCCGCATATCGTCATGATGTGGATAAACGTCCTCTGACTGGAGACATGTTTGGTTCATAACGCCCCGCCCCCGGATATCGAAACGGCTGAAGGCCAGCAAACCCTTGTCGAATTTCCGAATAATCGTCTGCTGATAGACCTTTGCGGCGAATACGACCGAAATCTCGTCGATATTGAAAAGACCCTTGGTGTCCAGATTCTACGCCGCGGCAATCAATTGGCCGTGGTCGGCGAATCAGATGCGCGGGAAGAAACCGCAGAGGTGCTCGCGGCGCTTTACGAGCGATTGGAAAATGGCAAGGCGGTCGAATCCGCCGATGTCGACCGCGAATTGCGCATGGGCCAGTCCGACATGGCGCAGGACGGTGTCGAGGGCGATCAGCTCGAGATGTTCAAGGGCGGCGCGATCGAGATCAAGACCCGCAAGAAACTGATCGAGCCGCGCACCGACGCGCAGAAATCCTACGTCAGATCGCTCTATGCGCATGAGCTGGCCTTCGGCATCGGTCCGGCAGGCACCGGCAAGACCTATCTGGCTGTCGCCGTTGGCGTGAACATGTTCATAGAGGGCCATGTTGATCGCATCATCCTTGCCCGCCCGGCGGTCGAGGCGGGCGAAAAGCTCGGATATCTGCCGGGCGACATGAAGGACAAGGTCGATCCCTACATGCAGCCGCTCTACGATGCGCTGAACGATTTCATCCCGGCCAAGCAGCTGGCGCGTCTGATCGAGGAAAAGCAGATCGAGATCGCGCCGCTGGCCTTCATGCGCGGCCGCACGCTGTCCAATGCCTATGTCGTGCTCGACGAGGCACAGAACGCCACCTCGATGCAGATGAAGATGTTCCTCACCCGTCTCGGCGAAGGCTCGCGCATGGTCATCACCGGCGATCGCACGCAGGTCGACCTGCCGCGCGGTGTGCCCTCGGGACTGGCGGATGCCGAGCGAATGCTGAAGACAATCCCTCAGATCAGCTTCAACTATTTCACCGCCGCCGATGTGGTGCGCCATCCCCTTGTCGCCGCCATCATCAAAGCCTACGAGGCCGATGGCTGAGCGCAGATGCTGACAGAGGTCCTGATAGAGGATGTGCGCTGGCAGGAGGTCGGCCTGACGGCCCTTGCCGAAAGCGCGGCGGTGCAAACCCTGACCCATCTGGGCCTTGATCCGTCCGATTGGGTCATTGGCGTTCTGGCCTGCGATGATGCGCGCATCGCGGTGCTGAACGAAGAGTTTAGGGGCATCCCGAAACCCACCAACGTGCTCAGCTGGCCAAGCGAGGCGCGGGGTGCGGAGGTGCCCGGTCTGCACCCGGATCTGCCGCTACCCGGCTGCGACCCGGAACTTGGGGATATCGCCATCGCCTATGAGACCTGCATCCGAGAGGCCGGCGAGGCGGGCAAATCCGTGGGCGATCACGCCCGACACCTTGTCGTGCATGCCGTGCTGCATCTTCTGGGCTACGATCATACCCGTGACGAAGATGCCACTGTGATGGAGGCGACCGAGATCGCGATACTTGGCAAATTGGGTCTATCTGACCCATATTGGCAATCAGTGGAGTGAAGGCTCCTGTCATCTGGAAAGAGTGTAATGGGCGACAGCATCGAAGGATCTTCTAGCGCGGCGCAGGGCGCGCAAGCGGACGGTCATATGGAAACGGACGAACACAACGGCTTCTTTCGCCGGGTCATGGATATATTCACCCCGGACGATGAAGAGGCGCATCCGGACGACGAGGCAGAACGCACCGATGGCACGCCGGGGATCGGCAATCTGCGCCACATGGCGGTAGAGGATGTGGCCATCCCCAAGGCCGAGATCGTCTCGGTCGCAGTCGATATCGGTCAGGACGATCTGGTGCATGTCTTCCGCGACAGCGGCATGACGCGCCTGCCTGTCTACGAGGGCACGCTGGATACGCCGATCGGCATGGTGCATCTAAAGGATTTCGCGCTCAAGCACGGGTTCAACGGAAATGGCCCGGAGTTCTCTCTCCGGCAGATGCTGCGCCCGCTGCTGTTCGTGCCGCCGTCGATGCCCATCGGGGTGCTCCTGCAGAAGATGCAGGCAGAACGCCGGCACATGGCCCTCGTGATCGATGAATATGGCGGGGTGGACGGTCTGGCGACCATCGAGGATCTCATCGAGCAGGTCGTGGGCGAGATCGAGGACGAGCACGATATCGACGAAGGCAATTACTGGACAGAGGAAAAGCCCGGCTGCTACATCGCCCTCGCCAAGACCCCGCTGGAAGAATTCGAGACCGAGATCGGCCAATCGCTCACCGATGTGGACGAGGTGGACGAAGAAGAGATCGACACCATCGGCGGGCTTGTCTTCATGCTTCTGGGCCGGGTGCCGGTGCGCGGCGAGGTGATCGAACATCCCGCCGGCCCGGTGATCGAGGTCATGGAGGCCGATCCTCGCCGGATCAAGCGGGTGCGCGTGCGTCTGGTCGAGGCCGCGAGTGACACGTGAGGGCCGCGTCGCAAGCGTGATCCCCTGCATCCTTGATCTGTCATGGTGGCGACGATGTGCGGTCCTCATTGCGATCGGGGCAGTGGCGGGGTTGGGGCAGGCCCCTGTCGGCGCGTGGCCCCTCACGCTGGTCGCACTGGCCGTGGTCTTTGGCCTCTTTCAGGGCGTCGAGGACTGGCGCGGGGCTGCGTGGTTGGGCTGGGCGGTCGGCACCGGCTATTTCCTGATGACGCTCAACTGGATCGTCGAGCCGTTCCTAGTCGATATCGCGCGGCACGGCTGGATGGCGCCGTTTGCGTTCTTGGGGTTGTCGGCGGGCATGGCTTTATTCTGGGCCGCCGCTTTCGCGGCAGGCCGGGCCATGGGCGGCGGGCTCGGAGGGTACGTCGGCGGCCTCGGGCTGGCCGAACTGGCGCGCGGTTATGTCTTCACCGGGTTCCCGTGGGCGCAGCCGGGGCATGTGCTGATCGACACGCCGATCCTTCATTGGGCCTCATGGCTCGGAGCGCCGGGGCTGACGGCCCTTGTGCTGATCGTGGCGGCGGCCCTTTGGCACACGGCAACGGCGCGGCATATACCATCGGCTTTTGCTCTTGTTTTTGCAGCTTTTCTCTGGCCGTTCGGTGCGTGGCTTACGCCTGACGCACGGGCGGAGTCCGACGCGCCGATTGTGCGTCTGGTACAACCCAATGCGCCGCAGCACGAAAAATGGGATCCCGATAAGGTCCGCCTGTTTTACGAACGGCAGTTATCTTTCACGGCGGCAGACAACGGGGCTCGGCCCGATCTGGTCGTCTGGCCCGAGACGGCGGTGCAGGTCTGGCTCAACAATGCGGGGTCCACGCTGGCGGAGATTTCCGACGCGGCAGGTGCGCCGGTGGTCGTCGGTCTGCAACGCTCTGACGGGCCTCGGTTTTATAATTCGCTCGTGTATGTCGAGGCGGGCGGAAACGTCTCGGCGGTCTATGACAAGCATCATCTCGTGCCATTTGGCGAGTACATGCCCTTTGGCAACATTCTGGCCGAATGGGGCATTCACGGTCTCGCCTCGAATGCGGGGGGTGGCTACTCGGCGGGGCCGGGCGCGCGGGTGATCGACATGGGCGATCTCGGCAAGGCGCTGCCGCTGATCTGCTACGAGGGGGTTTTCGCCCGCGATCTGCGGGCGGCGCCAGAGCGCGCGGATTTCTTGCTGCTGATCACGAATGACGCCTGGTTCGGAAAGATTTCCGGTCCATATCAACATCTTGTGCAGGCGCGCCTGCGCAGTGCGGAGATGGGGCTGCCGATGATCCGGGTGGCCAATACCGGTGTCTCGGCGATGATCGACGCGACCGGGCGGGTGACCGCTTCGATCCCGATGGGCGAGGCGGACTGGCGCGATGCGGCGCTGCCGCCGGCCTTGCCGCCCACGGTTTATGCCCGGATCGGGGATGCGCCCATGATCTTTGCGTTCCTCGGGTTCATCGGATTTTCCGCCCTGCGGCACAGACGGCGGCGCGTCGAACAATATATCCGTTGACGCGGCGGATGCGGGGGCGTACCGACGCGGGATCCCCGGCACAACGGCTTCCTGGCGTGTCGGATGACCCAATGGAGCGTTTTCATGGCACGACCAGATTATCTTTTCACCTCCGAATCCGTGTCGGAGGGACATCCGGACAAGGTCTGCGACCGGATTTCGGATTCGATCCTCGACGCGTTTCTCTCCGAAGAGGAAAATGCGCGGGTTGCCTGCGAGACCTTTGCCACCACCAACTGCGTCGTGGTCGGGGGCGAGGTGGGGCTGTCCGATCCGGACCGGCTGCACAAGGTGATGGGCGGCGTCGAGGCCATCGTGCGGGATTGCGTGCGTGATATCGGCTACGAACAGGATGAGTTTCACTGGAACACATTGAAGTTCCAGAACTTTCTGCACAAGCAATCGGCCCATATCGCGCAAGGCGTGGACCGTGACGGCGCGGGCGATCAGGGTATCATGTTCGGCTATGCCGTGGATGAGACCCCGGAGTTGATGCCGGCGCCGATCCTGCACGCGCATGCCATCCTCAAGCGACTGGCCGAGGTGCGCAAATCCGGGGCCGAGCCGACGCTTGGACCCGATGCCAAATCCCAGGTGACCCTGCGCTACGAGGACGGCAAACCCGTCGAGGTGACGCAGCTTGTGTTGTCGACGCAGCATCATGACGCGGCCCAGACCAGCGCGGATATGCGCGCGATCGTCGAGCCATACATTCGCGAAACCATTCCCGAACAATGGCTTACGGACAACACGGAGTGGTGGGTCAACCCCACGGGCACCTTCGTGATCGGCGGTCCGGATGGCGATGCGGGGCTCACGGGGCGCAAGATCATCGTGGATACCTATGGCGGCGCCGCGCCGCATGGGGGCGGCGCGTTTTCCGGCAAGGATCCTACAAAGGTCGACAGATCAGCGGCTTACGCGGCCCGCTATCTCGCCAAGAATGTCGTGGCGGCGGGGCTGGCGCAGAAATGCACCCTGCAACTGAGCTATGCGATCGGCGTGGCGCGTCCCTTGTCGATCTATGTGGATGCGCACGGCACAGGACAAGTTTCTGAAATCGCGATAGAAAAAGCTGTCGCGAAGGTGATGGACCTGACACCGCGCGGCATTCGCGAGCATCTGCAGCTTGCCCGGCCGATCTATGCGCGCACGGCGGCCTATGGCCATTTCGGACGTGCGCCCGAGGCGGATGGCGGCTTCAGCTGGGAGCGGACAGATCTTGTCGATGCGTTGAAAAAAGAAGTGTGATCAAAGGCTTGATGCAGGGTGATCAGGCGAAGATGAGGTCGCTATGAGCCGAAAGGCCTATCCCACGGACGCGCCGTGGCGGAACTTTCATGGCCGCCTCAAAGGCAAGGCGCTGCGCCCCAGCCAGGAGGTGTACCTTGCCGAGGATCTGGGCAAACTGTCGCCCGGACCGGTCGATTGGGATGTGAACCCGGACCGCCAACCCCTTGATCTGACGCAGGTTTTCGGAAACCGCGAGGTGTGGCTGGAGATCGGGTTCGGCGGCGGCGAGCACATGGTGCAGCAGGCCGCGCGCAACCCCGATGTCGGGATCATCGGGTGTGAACCTTACATCAACGGTGTTGCCATGCTTCTGGGCAAGATCCGCGAGGCCGGGACACAGAATGTAGCGGTCTATCCCGGTGACGTCCGCAACATGTTTGATGTTCTGCCGGAGAATTCCATCTCGCGCGCCTTCCTGCTGTACCCCGATCCTTGGCCCAAGACGCGCCATCACAAACGCCGCTTCGTCACCGCCGAGCATCTGGGGCCGCTTGCCAAATGCATGAAATCAGGCGCTATTTTTCGGGTGGCGACGGATATTCCCGATTATGTGCGCCAGACCCTCGAAGAGGTGTCGCAGCACGGGTTCGAGAGACTGGCCGAGGGGTCTGATGACTGGCGCACGCCGTGGCAGGACTGGATCCCCACGCGGTACGAGCAGAAGGCCCTGCGCGAGGGCCGAGCGCCGCATTACCTGACCTTTCGCATGACCTGAGGCGTACGCGCCGTACCATGCGTACGCGGGTTGTGTACGCAGGTCGGCAGGACGGCGGTCATGCGTGCGAGACGGCCAGCTTTTCCCCCAGCCGTCCGAGCATGTCGAGGCATTGCTGCAACTGGTCGAGCGACACGTATTCGTCGGGTTTGTGCGCCTGCTCGATGGAGCCCGGGCCGCAGACCACGGCCGACATGCCGTATTGCTGGAACAGCCCCGCCTCGGTGCCGAAGGGGACCAGCTCGGCGTTGTTGCGCCCGGTCAGTTCCATCATGATGTCGCGGGCCTCGTTGATCTCCGTCGGCTCCAGACCGTCGACCTCGCCGATCGTTTCGGTGGTGATGCTGGCCTCGGGGTGGATCCGGCGCATCCGCGGCAGGAGCATCTCTTCGCAGTAGCGCCGCAGATCCTCCTTGACGAAGTGCGCGTCGGCGGCCTGGACGGGGCGCATTTCCCATTCGATCGTGGCGTTCGAGGCGATGACGTTATGCGCCACGCCACCCTTGAAGGAGCCGGTGTTGATCGTTGTCCAGGGCGGATCGAACCGGCTTGTGTCGGGGGCGCGGGCGCGCAGGGCCTCTTTCAGCTCCAGCAGGCGGTTGAGGTAGCGCACCGCGTATTCCACCGCGTTCACCCCGCGCGACGGGGCCGAGCCATGCCCGGCCAGCCCGCCGAAATGCGTGGTGTATTCATAGCAGCCCTTGTGGCCTTCGATGACGCGCATCGAGGTCGGCTCGCCGATGATCGCGACGCCGGGGCGGATGCCGCGGGCGCGCAGGCTTTCGACAAGCGCCTGCCCGCCGAAGCAGCCCACCTCCTCGTCATAGGTGAAGGCGAAATGCACGGGGCGGTCGCGGACCTGCTGGGCAAAGACCGGGGCCATCGCGCAGGCCGCGGCGATGAATCCCTTCATGTCGCAGGCGCCGCGCCCGTAGAGATGCCCGTCATGTTCGATCAGTTCGAACGGATCGCTGGCCCAGTCCTGTTCGGCCACCGGCACCACGTCGGAATGCCCCGAGAGCACGATCCCGCCATCGACCTGCGGCCCGATCGTGGCAAAGAGGTTGGCCTTGTGCCCGATCTCGTCGTGAAAGATCTCGACCTCGGCCCCGTGCAATTCGAGCCGGTGCGCCAGATAGGCGATCATGTCGAGATTGCTGACCTCCGAAATGGTCGGAAAGGCGATCAGGTCGCGCAGCAGGGCAACGGTATCGGCGAGTTGGGTACTCACGTGGCGGATCCTTGGGGATTGTTTGGGCAGGCGGTAAAGTTGCCTGACCATGTGAAGGGGGGGCGGTAACGTCAAGACCCTGTAAAGGCTTTTCTGACATGGTGTTGGGGCAAGGGTTGTCTGCCGGCGCCCTTTGGGTGGTTTGACGGCAATCGGGCACGCAAGGGGCCGGACGGGCTCACGAGAATGCACGACGCCGCCAGCGGGGGTGATATCGTCCCGGGGGCCGGCCCATATGACCGGCAGGACAACCGGAAAGGAGAGCCCGAGAGGATCCGGCATGCCGATTGCGCGACACCGCCGCGCCCGGCCTGTCCGCGCCGCCGCGCCCGATCTGTCGTGATCGTATGGCAACAAACCCGCCGGATTACCGCACATTCCGCGGTTTTAGAGGTCCACACCGGCGCCGGATGCGCCTATATGACGGACGAGATAAAAGCTGAGAGGATCGATTATGAAGCGACGTCATGTCATGGTCGGAGGGCTGGCCGCCCTTGCTCCGGGGCTTGTGCCGGGGCTTGCGCGGGCCATCGACCTCGACCCGAAATTCGTGCCGCAGGAGGTGTCGTTCGATCCCGGATATGAAGCCGGTCGACTCGTCGTGCTGCCGCGCGCGCATTTTCTGTATTTCGTGACCGCGCCGGGCCGCGCGCAGCGCTACGGTGTGGGTGTCGGGCGTGCGGGGCTGGACTTTACCGGCACCGCGACGATCGACGTCAAGAAGAAATGGCCCACATGGCGGCCCACCGACGAGATGATCGAGCGCGAGCCGGAGGCTTACGATCGGTTCATCGACAATGACTACGTGCAGCCCGGCGGCCCCGAAAACCCGCTTGGCTCGCGGGCGCTCTATCTCTTTCAGAACGGGCGCGACACCTATTACCGGATTCACGGCACGCCGGAGCCGTCGTCGATCGGGCGCTCGGTGTCCAATGGCTGCATCCGCATGATCAACGCGCATGTGCAGGACCTCTACGAGCGTGTGCCGATCGGGACCGTGGTCACCGTGCTGTGACCGTGCCGTGACCGGACCGTGACGGGGCCATCACTGTCGGGGTGTGGCGGTCGGGTGCCGACCGTCCTGCGCGTGTTTGCCTTTGTCCTTGATTTTCAGTGACGCCCGCGCCATATTTTTTATGCGACGTTAAGGCTATCGACAATCTGCTGATCTTTTACGACTCAGTCACTCGATCCTGCATGACAGAGCCGGGCTGCCGCAGGTCCGCGGGCAGCGACAACGAAAGGAGATCAGAGCGATGGCTTCTGGCACAGTAAAATGGTTCAATTCCACCAAGGGGTACGGCTTCATCGCACCCGATGGCGGCGGCAAGGACGTGTTCGTCCACATTTCCGCTGTCGAGCGGGCCGGTCTGACCGGTCTGGCCGATAACCAGAAGGTGAATTTCGACATCGAGGCGGGCCGTGACGGCCGCGAATCGGCGGCGAACCTGACCCTCGCCTGAGAGCGGTCCCGAATGACGTGGAACAGGGCCCTGCAGGGGCCCTTTTTCATGGGGCAGGATCAGTCGACCGTTTCGATCAGCCGGCGCACATGCGGCCCGAGATCCTCGACGATCCTTGCGACGCCGTCGGCATTGGGGTGGATGCCATCCTCCTGAAAATAGCGCTGCAGCTCTGACGGGCTGCCATCGCCGAGACCGGTGAAGAAATCCTGCGCATGAAGCGCGCCGTACTCCTCTGCCAGCTCGGGATAGATCGCCTCGAAGGCGCTTTTGTAGTCGGCCCCGTAATTGCCAGGCGGGTCCATGCCGACAAGCAGCACGGCGACATCCTCGGCCTCGGCGACCTTCAGGATCTCTTCCAGATTGGTGCGCGCCGTCTCGGGGGCGATGCCGCGCAAGAGATCGTTGCCGCCAAGGGCCACGATCATCGCGTCCACCTCTTGTGTCAGGCTCCACTCCACACGGGCCGCGCCGCCGGCGGTGGTGTCGCCCGACACGCCGGCATTGACGATCTGCGCGTCGACGTCCTGATCCGCCAGCCAGTCCCGCAATTGCGGCACGAAGCCGTCCTCTTCCGGCAGGCCGTAACCCTGGGTCAGGCTGTCGCCGAGCGCGAGCACCGTCACCGGCTCGTCGGCAAGACCCGGCCCGGCAAGGCAAACCAGGACCGCAAAGGCCTTGCCCAGCCCGGTCGGCAGGCCATATGTCGAAGCGGAACTCGGGATCGGACAAAAACGCATGACATCTCCTATCTTGTCGCTCCAGGACGCGAGTCTCGCGCTGGAGGGGAACGCCGGTCTGGTGCGGATACTCCACGGGATCACTCTGGATGTCCACCGCGGGGAACTGGTCAGCCTCGTCGGGCCGTCGGGATCCGGCAAATCCTCGCTGCTGATGCTGATGGGCGGGCTGGAGCGTGCGACGGGCGGGACCGTGCGCGCGCTGGATCATGACCTCGGCACGCTGGACGAGGATCAGCTGGCGCGGATGCGGCGCGACAATTTCGGCGTGGTGTTCCAGTCGTTTCACCTCATCCCGACGATGACGGCGCTGGAAAACGTGGCGACGCCGCTGGAACTGGCGGGGGCGGCGGATGCGCAGACCCGCGCGCGGGCCGAGCTGGTGGCGGTCGGGCTGGCCGACCGGGCCGGGCATTACCCGTCGCAACTGTCGGGGGGCGAACAGCAGCGCGTGGCGCTGGCGCGTGCCGCCGCGCCGCGCCCGGCGATCATCCTTGCCGACGAGCCGACCGGCAATCTCGACACTGCCACCGGGGCGGCGATCATCGATCTGCTGTTCGGTCTGCGCGACCGGCACGGCGCGACGCTGGTGCTGGTCACGCATGACACCGAGATCGCGGCGCGCTGCGACAGGGTGATCAGTCTGCGCGACGGGCGTCTGGAGGCCGCCGCATGAGCGTTGCCGTCGCGGCAAAATTCGCCCGGCGGGAGCTGCGCGGCGGCTTGCGCGGGTTTCGCATCTTTCTGGCCTGCGTGATCCTTGGGGTGGCCGCGATCGCCGCCGTGGGCACGCTGCGCGAAAGTGTGCGCGCGGGGCTGGCCGAGCAGGGTGCGCAATTGCTGGGCGGGGATGCCGAGATCGAGCTGACCTACCGCTTCGCCAACGCGGACGAGCGGGACTGGATGCGTGGTGTCGCCGACCGGGTGTCGGAGATCGCCGATTTCAGGTCGATGTCCCAGGCGAATGGCGCGCGAGAGCTGACGCAGGTCAAGGCGGTGGACGACGCCTATCCGCTGATCGGCGAGGTGGAGCTGTCGCCCGAGATGGGGCTTGATGCGGCGCTGGCCGGGGCGGACGGCCTGCCGGGCGCGGTGATGCAGCCGCTGCTGATCTCGCGGCTGGGGGTCGAGGTGGGCGACACGGTGCGGCTGGGCGAGCAGGAGTTTCGGCTGATGGCCGAGCTGGTGAGCGAGCCCGACCCGTCGCGCGCGGGCTTCGGTCTGGGACCGCGCACCATCGTCGCGCTGCCGGCGCTTGAGGGGTCGGGGCTGCTGTCGGAAGGGTCGCTTTTCTCGTCGAAATACCGGCTGGATCTGCCCGACGGCACGGATCTGGCGGCGATGGAGACCCGCGCGCTGACCGAGCTTGAGGGCAGCGGCGCGCGCTGGACCGATGCGCGCAACGCGACCCCGCGCATCGAGGAGTTCGTCACCCGGCTGGGGGCGTTTCTGGTGCTTGTGGGCCTGTCGGGGCTGGCGGTGGGCGGTGTCGGCATCTCGGCGGCGTTGCGCAGCTATCTGGCCGGCAAGGTGCAGGTCATCGCCACGCTGCGCAGCATCGGTGCGGACCAGCGGACGATCTTTCTGACCTATTTCTTTCAGGTCGGCGTGCTGGCGGTTCTGGGCATCCTCGGCGGGCTGATCCTCGGGGTCGGGTTGCCGATCGCGCTGGGTCCGGTGATTTCGGCCCGGCTGCCGGTGCCGGCGGTGTTTGCCGCATACCCCGCGCCGATGATCGAGGCTGCACTCTACAGCGTGCTGAGCGTGCTGATCTTCACGCTCTGGCCGCTGGCGCGGGCGCGCGAGGTCCGTGCGGCCGCGCTTTACCGCGAGGCGGCGGGCGGGCGGCATGGCTGGCCGGGCTGGCGCTATGTGCTGGCCACGCTCGGGCTGCTGGGCCTTCTGGTGCTGGCCGCCGTGCTGTTTTCCGGCAATCTGCGGCTGACGCTGTGGACGGCCGGCGGCATCATCGGCGCGCTGGGCCTTCTGACGCTGGCCGCCATCGCGGTGCAGCATGTCGCGCGTGTGTTCCGGCCAAAGGTCGCGGGGCGTCCGCCGCTGGGCTGGGCGCTGGGCGCCATTGGCGGGCCGGGGACGACGGCCGCGCCGGTGATGCTGTCGCTGGGGCTGGGCCTGTCGGTGCTGGCCGCCGTGGGACAGATCGACGGCAATTTGCGGCAGGCCATCGCCGGCGATCTGCCCGAGCGCGCCCCGTCGTTCTTCTTTGTCGATCTGCAGAAGGATCAGATGCCGTGGTTTCTGGACCGGCTGCAGGACGATCCGGAGGTGGCGCGCGTGGACAATGCGCCGATGCTGCGCGGCATCATCTCGCGGATCAACGACCGGCCCGCGCGCGAGGTGGCGCCGGGGCACTGGGTGGTCGAGGGCGACCGCGCCATCAGCTATGCCGAGGATCTGCCCGAACGCACGACGCTTGTCGCCGGCGAGTGGTGGGGCGACGACTATTCCGGGCCGCCGCAGCTGAGCTTTTCGGCCGAGGAGGCCGAGGAAATGGGGATCGGTCTGGGCGACGAGATCACCGTCAACATCCTTGGCCGCGACATCACCGCGCCGGTCACCTCGCTGCGCGAGGTGGATTTCTCCAGCGTCGGCATGGGGTTCGTGCTGCTGATGAACCCCGGTGCTGTCGAGGATGCGCCGCATACCTTCATCGCCACGGTCTATGCCGACAGCGAGGCCGCCGAAGAGGCGATCCTGCGCGATGTCACCGACCGCTTTCCGAACGTGACCGCGATCAATGTGCGCGACGCGCTGGGCCGTGTGACGGACCTGCTGGCGAGCCTGGCCTCGGCCACGTCATGGGGCGCGGCGGTGACGCTTCTGACCGGGTTTCTGGTGCTGATCGGGGCGGCGGCGGCCGACAGCCGGGCCCGCACCTACGAGGCCGCGATCCTCAAGACGCTGGGGGCGACGCGCGGCCAGATCCTGTGGAGCATCGCGCTGCGGTCGCTGATCCTCGGGCTTGTGGCCGGCGCCGTGGCGCTGGCCGCCGGGATCGGCGGGGGCTGGGCGGTCAGCCGGTTCATCATGGACACGCCCTATGCGGTGATCTGGCCCTCGGCGCTGGCGATCGTGGCGGGCGGGGTTCTGGTCACGCTGCTGGCCGGTCTGGCCTTTGCGCTGCGTCCCTTGCGGGCGGCACCGGCGCGCATCCTGCGCGCGCAGGAGTGACGCCGGCGCGGCGGTCACGGTTCACCCGAACGAGCCCCAGACCATGAGGACGTAGACCACCGGGACCAGAATGACCGCCGGGATATAAAGCCCCGGGATCCCGAAGAGCGCGACACAGCCCGCCCACACCGCGAGGAACACTATCGTGCCGGCGATCAGCAGCAGCGCGGTCTTGCGCTCCGATTTTTCTGTTTCGCTGTCATATGTATCATCATGTTCGCTCATGTCGGTCCCCGTTTTCCTTCAGTTGATGTGCCGGATACCGTCATACATGCCTGCGCCCCCGTTTGAACAGGCATTTTGCTGTGACACGCTGTCTGATGTCACACGAGACGCGCCAGAAACCCGCCCAGATCATCGGTGTGGTGGTGGATATGCGGTGCCGGTTCAGAGGTGCCGGCCACATGCACGGTGCGCATGCCCATTGCGTGCGGCGCGACGAGATTGCGCGCGACATCCTCGAACATCGCCGCAGAGGCCGGGGTGCTGCCGTCGCGGGTGAGCACGGCCTCGAAGGCCTGCTGGTCGGGCTTGGGGCGGTAGCCGGCATGCTCCACGCCGTAGACCGCGTCGATGACGCCCGCCAGCCCGCGCCGGTCGAGCACCCGTTCGGCATAGGGGCCCGAGCCGTTGGTGTGCACGATGCGCCGGCCCGGCAGCCGGGCGATCGCGGCGCAAAGCCCAGGGTCGGGGTCGAGATGATCGAGCGAGATGTCGTGCACCTCGTGCAGGTAGGGGCCGGGATCGAGGTCGTGCACCCGCATCAGCCCGGCCAGCGTCGTGCCGTGATCGCGCCAGTAGAGGCTGCGCAAGCTGTCGGCCGCATCCCGGTCGAGGCCGAGTGTCTTCATGATATAGCGCGTCATGCGGGTGTCGATCTGGTCGAACAGCCGCGCCGAGGGCGGATAGAGCGTGTTGTCGAGATCGAACACCCAGGTGTCGACATGCGAGAAGGCATCTTTCGGCATGGCGCGAACATAAGCGCGCAGGGCGGCGCGCGCAATCGGCGAAGGCTTGATCCGCGCCGCAAAGCGCGTAATGTCGCGGGCGAATGACGAAAGGGATCGAGACACGATGAAACCGCCGACCACCGACGCCTACGCCCTGCTTCTCGAGGCGATAGATATTGGCGTGTTCAAGCCCGGGGACCGGCTGGTCGAAAGCGATCTGGCCGAGCGGTTCGGGGTCTCGCGCACGCCGATCCGCGAGGCGCTGCAGCGGCTGGAGACCCAGTCCATGCTGACCCGCGACGGGCGCAGCCTGATCGTCGCCTCGCTCGATTACAACCAGCTGGCCGAGCTTTACGTGGTGCGCGCCGAGCTTGAAGGGCTGGCCGCAAAGCTGGCCGCGCAGCACGCCACGCCCGAGGAGGTGGGCGTGCTGAGCGACATGGTCGAGGAGGATCGGTCGCTTCTGGGCCAGCCGACCGAGTTGGCGCGCGCCAACCGGCGGTTTCACAAGCAGATCCATCTGGCGTCGCATAACCGGTTTCTGGTGCAGCAGCTCGATCTGGTGCACCGGTCGATGGCGCTTCTGGCGACCACGTCGCTGGCCGCCGAAGGGCGTGACAAGGATGCGCTGCGCGAGCATGACGCGATCGTCAGGGCGATCAAGGCGCAGGATGGCGCGGCCGCCGCAAAGGCGCTGCGCGACCATATCTCAAAGGCCTTCGTGACCCGGCTCAAGCTTGATTCCGGCGAGGTCCGGTCCGCCCTCTGAGAGGTGCCGCCCGGATGCGGTCACCGACAGGCCATGTGCGGTCTTGTCCCAGAAGAACGGTTTGACCAGCAATTCGAACACCGCCTTGTAGGCGGCGATGGCCGCCAGGGGCGCGTAGAAATGCATGGTGGGCACCCATGCCAGCAGATGCCGGTGCTTGGGCCGCGTCACCGAGCCCGCGTAGATGGCGAGGTTGATCACCTCGACGGTCAGAAAGAGGCTGCCCACACCCACAAGTGCTGCGCGCGGCAGCACCGGGTCGAGCGGGTGCGGCAGGCCGAGCATTACCAGCCAGAAGCTCCAGAGCACCGGCGCAAGCAGAACCTGAGACAGCGCAGACATGAAATGCGCCTGAAACCCCCAGAATTTGCGTGGTCCGAGCTGGGCCCACAGCCGGCCGGGATGGCGCATATGCACGAGATAGGTGGTCATGTAGCCCTTCAGCCAGCGCGAGCGCTGCTTGATCCAGGGCCACGCGCGGCAGTTCGCCTCTTCCTCGGTGACGGTGGCGATCATTTCCGTGCGGTAGCCGTGGCGGGCCAGCCGAAAGCCCAGATCGGCATCCTCGGTGACGTTGTGCGCGTCCCAGCCGCCCAAGGATTCCAGCACGTCGCGGCGAAAATAGAGCGTGGTGCCCCCCAGAGGGATTGCAAGGCCAAGCCGCGCCATGCCCGGCAGCATGGTGCGGAACCATGTGGCGTATTCGATGGTGAAACAGCGCGCCAGCCAGTTCTGCGCCGGGTTGTAATAGTCGAGGATGCCCTGCAGGCAGGCCACATCCTGCGGAACCTGCTGAAAACGGCGGGCGATCCTGGTGATCTGGTCGGGGTCGGGCGCGTCCTCGGCATCGAAAATGCCGATGATGTCGCCCTGACAGAAATCGAGCGCGTAATTCATCGCGCGCGGCTTGGTGCGCGGCTGGCCGTCGGGCACCACAACCGGCCGCACCCAGGGCGGCAGGTCGATGCCGGCGAGCGTTGCCTGGGTGAGGTGGTCCTCTTCCTCCAGCACCAGGATCACGTCGAGCAGGCATTTGGGATAGGTCAGCCGCGCCAGCCGCGCGATCAGCGCATGCGCGATTTCGGTCTCGCGGAAAAGCGGCACGAGGATCGACACGCGGGGCAGCGGGGCGGCTTGCGCAGGGGCCTGCGGGGTGTCGTCGCGGCCGATCATGTGGGCCGCCGCCGCCATGACCTTGAGCGCTGCGGCCACCCCGAGGGTGAGCACCGCCCAGCCGGCCAGCACGCCGAACACCGCCACCGGGTAGAGCGCGCAGAGCACCGCCACGAGTGTGAGCGCCGCGAGGGCGAGCCAGAGCCTCCGGCGCATCGAGGCGGTCCAGATGCGGCAGCTTTCGAATTCGGGGACGCGGGATGCGGCCATGTCGCGCAAGCCGTCGCGGTGATCGCGGGCCACGCGCGCCTGCACCGCGTCGCGCGGGGCGACGGCCAGTTTGGCAAGCGACAGATCCGCCGGCAGCGCGCGGCGCAGGGTCAGCAGACTGTCGGCACCGTCGGCGACGATGCGCGCGACACCGGTCTCGTCGCGGATCGCCGTGGCGCCGTGGCGCAACAGCACGCGCGGATCGAGCCCGGTGTCGATGGCCGGGGCGGTGGCGAGGGCGTCATGTGTGATCTTGCGGGCTGAAAGCCGGCGGGCATGGGCCGTCAGCAGGTCGTCGTCGTTGGCCAGCCCCTCGGCGCGCAGGATACGGTCGAACGAGCTGTCGCACTGGCGCTGCACGAGAGAGGCGAGCGCGGCGTCCGACCGGCTGAGCCTGCCCGTGCGGATCAGCTCGCGCCCCAGCGGGTCGGTCGGCAACGGCTGCGCGCCGAGTCGCTCGGCGCGCAGCCCGCCCTGTCGAAGTTCCGAGATCCCCATACCGCACCTTGCGTCCTGTCCCTGTGGATAAAATGCTAGGGAGCGGATGGTTAACGAGGCTTTAACAGGTGGTTAAC
>JAWLFT010000097.1:0-10067 GCA_041685435.1 Roseovarius sp. | reverse complement strand
CCGTCTTCGCCTCTTCCGCGCGCAGCACCACGCGCCCGTCCGAGACCGGAGCCCCGTAGGAGCGAAGCAGCGCTTTCGCCTGATACTCGTGGATATTCATCAAACTGTCCCATTTTGCTGCGATCGGGACATGTATAGGCACAGAATGCCGCACGGTTTAAATGGTTTTTTGAGCTTGAGGGAATTTTCGCCGGATAAGCGCCGGATGTGATCACACCGATAAAAGCTGTGATCACATCCGGCGCGCAGAATCCGCGCCGCACAGAATCAGGCCGGGAACTGCTCCGGGCCCGTCGCATCCCCTCGTCTGGTCGCGCCGTCAGGCGAGCGCCGGATCGATCTCCTTGCAGGCCGAAACCAGACCCTTGACCGCATCGACGGACTTGTCGAACATCTCCTGCTCGTCCTTGTTGAGCGAGATGTTGACGATCCGCTCGATCCCGCCGGCGCCGATCACCGTGGGCACGCCCACATACATGCCCTTGACGCCCAGCTCGCCATTGCACCACGCCGCACAGGGCAGCACGCGCTTCTGGTCGCCGAGATAGGCCTCGGCCATCTCGATGGCCGACGTCGCGGGCGCGTAGAAGGCCGAGCCGGTCTTGAGCAGGCCGACGATCTCGGCGCCGCCGTCACGGGTGCGCTGCAGGATCGCATCGAGCTTTTCCTGCGTGGTCCAGCCCATCTTGATCAGGTCGGGCAGCGGGATGCCGGCCACGGTCGAATAGCGCACGCAGGGCACCATGGTGTCGCCATGCCCGCCCAGCACGAAGGCCGAGACGTCGCGCATCGACACCCCGAACTCGACGCTGAGGAAATGCCGGAAGCGCGCGGAATCGAGCACGCCGGCCATGCCGCAGACCTTTTCATGCGGCAGGCCGGAAAACTCGCGCAGCGCCCAGACCATCGCATCCAGCGGGTTGGTGATGCAGATCACGAACGCGCCCGGGGCGTTGGCGGCGATGCCCTCGCCCACGGCCTTCATGACCTTGAGGTTGATGCCCAGCAGGTCATCGCGGCTCATGCCGGGCTTGCGCGGCACGCCGGCGGTGACGATGCAGACATCCGCGCCCGCGATATCGGTGTAGGATTGCGTGCCCTTCAGCGTCGCGTCGAAACCTGCCGACGGGCCGGACTGGGCGATGTCGAGCGACTTGCCCTCGGGGGTGCCTTCGGCGATGTCGAAGAGGACGACATCGCCCATTTCCTTGATCGCCGCGAGATGGGCAAGCGTGCCGCCGATCTGTCCCGCGCCGATCAGCGCGATCTTTGGTCTGGCCATGGTTCTGTCTCCAACGGTTGAAAAGCTGAAGATCGGATTAATGCGATTTGGGCGTCCATGCAAGGCTGCTGCCACAGGGCAGGCGCGCCGGACGCGGTGCGGCGGATCCTTCGCGCCCGCGCTCAGGCATCGCGGCCGGGGGCGGCGGGCCGCTCTGCCACCGCCTCGAAGGCCTGACCGCTGGCCACGAGACAGGTGAGCCCGGCCGGATCGGTCACCGTGATCGTCCAGCTGCCCGAGGCGCCCGAGGCGAACACCTCGATCATCCGGCCGCCCGCGCCGAGGCCCACGGCGTGCCGCGTCTCGCCATACGCGGCGGCCAGCCGCGTCACCACCTGATCGCGCGGCGCGCAGTTGCGCGGTTGCGCCTGCACCCCTGCCGCCGTCAGGACCACCACGGCAAGCGCGCCGAAAATCCGCTGTGTCATCGTCGTTTCCCTTTCGCCAAAGCCCCTGACCGTCCTGGTCGCAAGCATCGCCGGACAGAGGTGAAGACAGGGTTAACGCCGCGCGCCCGCACGCGTGCCCGCACGGGCGCTCACATGGGGGACCGGCAGACTCAAGGTACGGGCGCGCTGCATCGCGGCGAGAAAAGGCTTGAAGTTTTCCGCCGAAAAATGTCAGTTCCGCGCAATAATATTGCATGCAAGAGCACACAGGACAGAGAGGTCAGCCTATGGACAGCAACGCACATCCCTACCGGTCGGTGCTTTACATTCCCGCCTCCAGGGAGCGCGCGCTCGACAAGGCGCGCGGCCTGCCCACGGATGCGATCATCTTCGATCTGGAGGATGCCGTCGCCCCCGACGCCAAGGCCGAGGCGCGCGCCACGCTGGTCGAGGCGCTGCGTCAGGGCGGCTACGGCAAGCGCGCGCGCATCGTCCGGATCAACGCACTGACGAGCCCCTGGGGGCTGCAGGACGCCATCGCCCTGCGCGAGGCCGGCGCCGACGCGATCCTGCTGCCCAAGGTCAACACGCCCTCGGATATCGACAACCTGTCGGAGGTGATCGGCGCCACCCTGCCGGTCTGGACGATGATGGAGACGCCCGGCTGCGTGTTCAACGCCCGCGAGATCGCGTCGCACCGGCAGGTGACGGGGCTGGTGGCGGGCACCAACGACCTGATCAAGGATCTGGGCTGCCGGGTGCGCGCCGACCGCCTGCCGCTGATGACCGCGCTGCAACGCATCGTGATGGCCGCGCGCGCCGCGCGTGTGGTGGCGGTCGACGGGGTCTATAACCGGTTTCGCGACGGTGACGGGCTGAAGGCCGAATGCGAACAGGGCCGCGATCTGGGCTTCGATGGCAAGACCCTGATCCATCCCGCGCAGATCGAGATCGCCAACACCGCGTTTGCCCCCACCAATTCCGAGATTGAACTGGCCGAGCGCCAGATTGCCGCCTATGAAGAAGGCCTCGCCTCGGGGCAGGGGATCGCGGTGGTCGACGGGCAGATCGTCGAAAATCTGCATGTGGTTGCGGCGCAGCGCACCCTTGCCCGCGCGCAGGCGATACGCGAAATGGCAGCGGAGTAGCCCATCATGTTCTACCTCACCCTCGGGCTGGTCCTCTGGACCGCCGCGCATCTTTTCAAACGGGTGGCCCCCGATCTGCGGGCGCAGATGGGCAACGCCGGCAAGGCGCTGGCTGCCGTCGGCATCCTCGCCGGTCTGGTGCTGATGATCGTCGGCTACCGGCAGGCCGACTACATCTTCATCTGGACCCCGCCGACATGGACGGTGCATCTCAACAACCTGCTGATGCTGGCCGCGGTGTTCGTCTACGGCATCAGCGCCACCACGGGACGCCTGCGCGGATCGATGCGCCACCCGCAGCTGACCGCCGTCAAGATCTGGGCGGTGGCGCACCTGCTGGTGAACGGGCACCTCGCGGGGATCATCCTGTTCGGCGGTCTGCTGTTGTGGGCCGGGGCCGAGGTCGCGGTGATCAACCGGTCCGAGACATGGGTGCGCCCCGAACCGGGTCCGGCGAAAAAGGACATCCTCCTTGTCGGCATCACCCTCGTGGCGTTCTTCGCGATGACATGGATCCACAACTGGCTGGGCGTCTGGCCGTTTCCGGCATGAGCACGATGACACTGTACCGATTTCTCACCGCCGATGACACGCAGGCCTTCTGCCACAAGGTGACCGCGGCGCTCGACGCGGGCTGGCAGCTGCATGGCGGCCCGACCTACGCCTTCGACGCCGCAAACGGCGTCATGCGCTGCGGACAGGCCGTGGTGAAGGAGACCGAGGGCACCTACACCCCCGACATGAAGCTGGGAGAGCAGTAGCGATGAAGACCAATCCGGGCCGGTTTTTCGAGGATTACACGCTGGGTCAGGTGATCCGCCACGCGGTGCCGCGCAGTGTGTCGGGGGGCGAACGGGCGCTGTACCATGCGCTCTATCCGGCGCGCCACGCGCTGTATTCCTCCAACGAGTTCGCCCGCGCCTCGGGTCTGCCCGACAGCCCGATCGACGACATGGCGGCGTTTCACATCGTCTTCGGCAAATCGGTGCCGGACATATCGCTCAACGCCGTCGCCAACCTCGGCTATGCCGAGGCGCGCTGGCTGCGCCCGGTCTATCCCGGCGACACGCTGCGCGCCGAGTCCGAGGTGATCGGCCTCAAGCAGAACTCGTCGGGCAAGACCGGCGTGGTCTATGTCCGCACCACCGGCATCAACCAGCACGACCTGCCGGTGATGGAATTCATCCGCTGGGTCATGGTGCGCAAGCACGACACAGGCGCGCCGGCCCCCGATCCGGTGGTCCCGGAAACGGCACCGGTGGTGGCCGCCGCCGATCTGGTGATCCCCGCCGGGCTCGATTTCCGCAACTACGATTTCGACCTCGCCGGAGAGCCGCACCGCGTGGGCGATTACGAGATCGGCGAACAGATCGACCATGTCGATGGCGTGACCATCGAGGAGGCCGAGCACATGATGGCCACGCGGCTGTGGCAGAACACCTCCAAGACGCATTTCGACGTGACCCCGCGCGCCGATGGCAAGCGGCTGATCTATGGCGGGCACGTGATCTCGATGGCGCGCGCGCTGTCGTTCAACGGGCTGGCCAATGCCCAGATGATCGCCGCGATCAACGCCGGCAGCCACGCCAACCCGTGCTTTGCCGGCGACACCGTGCGCGCGTGGTCCGAGGTTCTGGACCGCGCCGAGGTGGAGGCGCCGGGCGTGGGCGCGCTGCGGCTGCGGCTGGTGGCCACCAAGGGCGGCGCGCCGTTCAGCCTCCGGGACGCGAACGGCAAATACCTGCCGCATGTGCTGCTGGATCTCGATTACTGGGCGCTGATGCCCGCCTGACCGCGCCCGCATGACCGCAAGGGCCTGCCGCGTCAGAGACGCCGCAGGATCTTGCGCAGCCCCGGCTCGGCGACCTTCTCGGCGGCCTTGCGCGCGGTCATCCATGTGCGCTTGCGCTCTTTGGCTTCGGGAAACCGGTCGTGCAGATCGCTCTTGCGCAGGCGCACACTGAACAGATGCACGGTCACGCGCTGCTTGCGCCCGCCCTTGAGCAGCTTGATGTAATCGAACTGCCCGGCGGGGCGGCTTTCGGAGGGATCGACACGCACGCCGGCCTCTTCCCAGGCCTCCCGCATCGCCGAGCCTGCGGCGCTGCGGCCGGTCATGAGCCAGCCCTTGGGCACGACCCAGCGCCCGGTGTCGCGGCTGGTGACCAGCAGCACCTCGGTCTGACCCTTGCGCTTGCGCCAGCACAGCGCGCCGACCTGCAGGTCTTCCGGGAAAGGCGGCACGAGGATGCCACCCTCGGACAGGGAAGATTGCTGGGTCATCTCTGATCTGCTCTGCATCGTTTTTTATTGTAATAAAGGATGATAGGGCAGCGCCATGAAAAACGCAAATCAGGAGCGCCTGCGCGGCTTGGCGCGCAGCGTGGGATCGGCGGCGGTCGGATCTTCCGGCCATGGATGCCGGGGGTAGCGCCCGCGCATCTCCTTGCGCACATCCGCATAGGACGACGCCCAGAAACCGGGAATGTCGGTGGTGGTCTGCACCGGCTTGCCGCCCGGCGACAACAGCGTGACCCGCAGGCGCGTGCCGCCCACGACCGGGTGCGTCACCTGGCCGAACATCTCCTGCAGGCGCAGCGTGATCCCGGGCGGATCGGTGCCGTAATCGATGGGGATCCTGCGCCCCAGCGGGGTGATGAAATGCGCCGGCGCGGCCCGGTCCAGCGCTTGCATCTGGTCCCAGCTCAGCCGCGCGCGCAACGCCTCCAGCATGTCGAAGCGCTTCCAGTCCTGCGCATTGGCGACGCCGGTCAGGTAGGGCAGCAGCCATGTCTCCAGATCCGCCATCAGCGCCGCCTCGGACATGTCCGGAAGGTCGGGGATGGTGCCCCGGCACAGCGCCACACGTGCCGCGAACCGGCGCGCGGGATCGCTCCAGGTCAGCCCCAGATCCCGCACACCGTCCAGCATCGCGCGGGCCAGCGCCGCTTGGGGGACGTCCGTCCAGTGCCGGTCATCGAGGATAAGCGCGCCAAGGCGTTCCTGCTGACGCGCCACCACCCGGCGCGCGCGCCGGTCCCAGACGCACAGATCCTGCCAGCCGATCTGATCCGCATAAAGCGCGCGGATCTCGGCCTCGCTGATGCGGATCGCCTGGCGGATGCGCGCCTCGCGCGGATCGCCGTCGAGATCCGTCGCCACGATCAGCCGCGCACCGGCCATCGGGTCGCCCTCGGGCATCACGGCGCCCTTGCCGCCCGACAGCACGTAGCGCGGCGCCTCGCCCTTGCGGCGCAGCCCGATCCTGTCGGGGTAGGCGAGCGCGGCCATCTCGGCCGCGCTCATCTCCGCGGTCCCTGCGCCCTTGGCCTGCCGCGCCAGACGCCCGGCCTCGGCGCGGATCCGCTCCACCGCGCCGCGATGTGCAGGCTCGGCGTGGCGCTCGGCATAGGCGCGCGGGTCGCGTATCGCCTCCAGCCGCAGCGCCAGATCCACCGGGGCGCCGCGCCCCAGAGGATCGCGATCCGCCAGAAGCGCCGCCAGCCCGGCGGCCGCCGTTCCGGCGCGCACCAGCATATGCGCCAGACGCGGATGCAGCGGCAGGCCGGCCAGCGCCCGCCCGTGATCGGTGATCAGCCCGCGCGCATCCAGCGCCCCCAGCATCCCGAGCAGCGCCTGCGCCTCGGCATAGCCGCCCGGATTGGGTGGCGTCAGAAACGGAAGGTCGCCCGGCTCCGCCCCCCAGAGCGCCAGTTCCAGCGCCAGCCCGGCCAGATCCGCCGCCTCGATCTCGGCCGGCGGAAACGCCTGCAGCGCCCCCTCCTCGCCGCGCGTCCAGAGCCGGTAACACACACCCGGCGCGACACGACCCGCACGGCCCGCGCGCTGCGTCGCCTCCGCGCGCGTCACCGGCTCGGTCACCAACCGCGACATGCCCGATCCGGGATCGAACCGCGCGCGGCGCGACCGGCCGCTATCGACCACGACGCGGATATCCTCGATCGTCAGCGATGTCTCCGCGATGGCGGTGGCCAGCACGATCTTGCGGCCGTGCGTGCAGGGCGCGATGGCGGCGCGCTGCGCGGCAAACTCCATCGCGCCGAACAGCGGGCGCAGATGGCACCCCTCGGCCAACCGGCCCTTTAGCCGCGCCTCGACACGCCGGATCTCGCCCTCGCCCGGCAGAAAGACCAGCACACCGCCCGTCGTCTCCGCGACCGCCTCGGCGACCAGATCGGCCGCGGCATCCTCGAACCGCGCGCCCTTGCCCCGGGGCCGGTCAAGCCAGCGCGTCTCGACCGGATAACTGCGACCTTCCGAGGTGATCACCGGCACATCGCCCATCAGCCGCGCCACCGGTCCGGCCTCCAGCGTGGCCGACATCGCCAGCAGCACCAGATCCTCGCGCAGCGCACCCGCCACCTCCAGACACAAGGCCAGCCCCAGATCGGCAGCGAGCGAGCGTTCGTGAAACTCGTCGAAGATCACCGCGCCCACGCCGGGCAGATCCGGATCCGACTGGATCCTCCGCGTCAGGATGCCTTCGGTGACCACCTCGATCCGGGTCTCCTTCGACACCTTCGCCTCGCCGCGGATGCGGTAGCCGACGGTCCCGCCCACGCGGCCGCCAAGCGTCTCGGCCATCCGCTCCGCGGCCGCGCGCGCCGCCAGACGGCGCGGCTCCAGAACGACGATCCGGCCCGGCACAAGATCCGCCTGCAGCATCTCCAGCGGCACGACGGTGGTCTTGCCGGCCCCCGGCGGGGCCTGCAGCACCGCCCGCCCCTGCGCCCGCAGGGCAGAGATCAGCGCGGGGATCACGTCGTGGATGGGCAGGCCGTCTTGCATGGACCCGAGTATCGGCCAGTCACCCGCGATTGGCCAGAGCGGCGCGACCCTCCCAGATTTCATCTTGCCAAAAATACTCGAAACCCCCGCGCATGCCGCAAGCGGCGCATTTTGAGCATTTGGACCGAAAAGAAACCAGGGGCGCCCACCGCTCTGGACATTGACGCGCGCGCCAAGGCATGAAGGACGCATGGAGATCGGCAACCCGGCGGGCGCATGGATATCGAAGAGATGAGAGACCGGATCATCGCGGGCGACCGGCGGGCGCTGGCCCGCGCGATCACCCTGATCGAAAGCGGGCGCGCCGATCACCGGGACCGCGCGGCGGCGTTGATGGAGGCGCTCAAGGATACCGGGCGCGAGGCGATCCGCATCGGCCTGTCGGGCACGCCGGGCGTCGGCAAATCCACCTTCATCGAGACCTTCGGTCTGATGCTGACGGCAGACGGGCTGCGCGTGGCGGTGCTGGCGGTCGATCCAAGCTCGGCGCGCTCCGGCGGTTCGATCCTCGGCGACAAGACGCGGATGGACCTGCTCAGCCGCGATCCGGGCGCCTTCATCCGACCCTCGCCCAGCCGGTCGCATCTGGGGGGCGTGGCGCGGCGCACGCGCGAGACCGTCACCCTGTGCGAGGCGGCGGGCTTTGACGTGGTGCTGATCGAGACGGTGGGCGTCGGGCAGTCCGAAACGGTCGTGGCCGAGATGTCGGATCTCTTCGCGTTGCTGCTCGCGCCGGCCGGCGGCGACGAGTTGCAGGGCGTCAAGCGCGGCATCATGGAAATGGCCGATATCATCCTCGTCAACAAGGCCGATGGCGATCTCAAGCCGGCGGCGATGCGGACCCGGTCGGATTACGCCGGTGCGCTGCGCCTGTTGCGCAAGCGCCCGCAGGATCCCGAGGGTTTTCCCAAGGCGATGTGCGTCTCGGCGCTGCAGGACGAGGGGCTGCGCGACGCGTGGGACGAGATGATGACGCTGATCGACTGGCGCCGCGCGACTGGGCATTTCGCCGCGCGCCGGGCCGCGCAGGCGCGCTACTGGTTTGCAGAAGAGGTGCGGGGCGCGCTTCTGGCGCAACTCGACACGCCGCAGGCCCGCGCCGCGATGGAGGACTACGCCGACCGCGTGGCACGCGGGGATCTGACGCCGGCCGTGGCCGCGGCGGAACTGCTCGACCGGCTGTAGCCCGCAAGTGACCCCGACTCAGCCCCCGGAGGGCCGGCGGGCATAGACCCCCTCGGGCAGGTTCAGCGCGGCGCCGAGATCGCGCAGTTGCGCGGGCGACAGGGTGATCCGGACGACGCTGTCGCTGCGCGGATCATATTGCTCGACGGTGACGCATTCCTCGAAGGCGTTGACGATCACGTCTTCGCCCAGCGGCGCGGGCCCCTCGTCCACGAGGGTGATCACGGTGGCGTCGAAATCGTGTTCGATGGAAAACATGACGACCACCCTAAACGCCCGGCGCGCCATTTCAAGGGGCGCGGCGGGCGTCGGAAAGGGGTGTGTCCTGCGTGAAAGCCTGCTAGACCGCAAGGATCATACCAGAACAGGGGACCCCGATGCGCTGGATCTACACGCTTTGTCTCGTCGTGCTGACGGGATGTGTCGCGACCACGGGCCCGGCGCCGCAGCAACAGCAGGCCGCGAGCCGCGCGCCCGAAATGCCGACCCGTGCCGAGGTGCAGCGGTTCTCGACCGTCGTGCAGCAGGTGAAACCCGTGGCAGAGCGGGAATGCCGCGCCCGCGCGCCGCAGCTCAACTGCGATTTCCGTATCGTGGTGGATGATCGCCCCGGACAGCAGATCAACGCGTTCTACACGCAAGACCGGTCGGGACGCCCGATCATCGGCTTCACCCTGCCGATGATCGCCGCCGTGCGCAACACCGACGAACTGGCCTTCGTGCTTGGCCACGAGGCCGCGCATCATATCGCCGGACATATTCCGCGCCAGCAGCAGAACGCGGCCGCCGGCGCGATCCTGCTTGGCGGGCTGGCCTCGTTAAGCGGCGCGAGCCAGGGGGTCATCGATCAGGCGGTGGATATCGGCGCGGGCGTGGGCGCGCGCAGCTATTCCAAGAAGTTCGAGCTGGAGGCGGATGCGCTTGGCACGGTGATCACGCATCGGTCGGGATACAATCCGCTGCGCGGCGTCGAGTTCTTTTCGCAGATCCCCGATCCGGGCAACCGGTTTCTGGGCACCCATCCGCCCAATGCCGAGCGCGTGTCCACCGTGCGGCGCGTGGCGGCCGGGCTCTAGCACGCCGACCCCGGAAGGAAGCGAGCGGGGCCGGTTGTGGCCTGAAGGGGACGTTTGGGGTGAGCCGCGCATCGACGGGCCGCGGTGCGGCGATCCAACGTGATTTTGGCAGCGCTTTATGGTGGCCAAATCGGGAAAATACCAATGCAAGGAGCAAGTTGTGGCCAAATCGCCGTGC
>JAWLFT010000021.1:0-38404 GCA_041685435.1 Roseovarius sp. | reverse complement strand
GGGTCAGGGGGCCAGCCATTGACCCGCCCAGCCATTCGGCCAGTCATCCGCACGCACGAACCTTGCCCGGCGATGGTCGGGGCCGAGATGCACCGCGTCGATGGCGAGCACGGACAGGCGCAGCACCGCGAATGATGCAGGGTCTGGCGATTTTTCGTAGGCGAGCGCGTCGTCGATCGGCTGGCCGGGTGCGGGTGTGCTGCCATAGGAGAGGCGCGAGGTCTCGGGCACCCGCGCCCAGATATCGGTGACCTCTGCGCCCGACAGAATCGCGACCTCTGTCTGGATCCGCAACTGCAGATGCGGTGAGGGATCCCAGACATGCAGCGCAGCGCGGGGGACGGCGCGCAGGTCCGCGACCTTGCCCGAGTAAAGATCGGTGTGGATGTCGAGCGTGGCCCCGGGTTCGTCGGCCGCCCGCAAGACGACCGTGCGGGCCTGCGGCATGCCATCCGTGCCGATGGTCGCCAGCGTCGGATGCCGGGCAGGGGCATGCCGATCATGGACGCCGCGCAGAAGACGCGTCCAGACCTGTGCATGGAGCGACGCCAGATCGGCAGCCCATGGGTGGGGGGATTGACTCATCCAGAATTATCCTCATCCGCCGCGGAGGTCATTTATACGCGGCGCGCCGGTCGCCAAACCGGCGTACGCGCTTGCGCCACGCGCGGTAACTGCCCCCTTTGAGGTTGCGGCGCATCAGGGCCTGCACTTCGTCCGGAGCCAGCCCGTGCAGGGTGCGGATCTGATCGAAACTGACATGATCGCTCAGCGCCATCTCGATGATTTCGCCGGTGGTCGCGGGATCGGGCGCGCGCTTGGCGGGGGTTTTCATACCGATGCGGGGTCGGTGGCTTTCGGGTCGGACGGGGAGGCGGGCGGAACATCGTCGAGCCCGGTCTTGCCCCTGCGCTGACGCTGCATCCCATGCCGGGCGACCTGTGCCACGGTGCAGGCCGCGAGCGCCGCCGTGACGCCGAGCGCCACGCCCCCGGCGGTGTGGATGGCCGCGTTGGCTGCCAGTCTGAGGATCATTTCCGGTCCTCCATCGCCATGGCCCCATGCGCCGCGAGCGCGAGCCCCGCGCCGATCGTCAGGCCGATGGCAACCCCCGTGAGCGTCGCCTTGGTGGCGACAGCCGTGCTTATCAGTCCCATGATGTTCTCCCTTTCTCTTGCATGTACTGCAGCAGTTAGACCGACGATCCGCAGGGTCTAGCGCAAGCCCGACTGACGGGTGGGCCGGCATCCATGGACAGCCCTGCCGCAGGCCGCCCCAATGGAGCGCGTCCCGCGCTCTTGCCATGTGCCCGAAATACCGGCGAAACGTGCCGGCCACGCATGTTTTTCGCCGGTGCGTTTGAAAGTCGCGTTGACGGTCAGACCAAGTGTTGACGTTGTGTCGCGGGTGCTCACCCCTGAGCGCATTCGGGGCGTACGATTCGTTCAACGCCAGGCGCGTGCTGGCACGGCATCAATTCGGGAAAGGGTCCATCTTGATCAAGACATTGGCCGGGGTCTGGGCTCTTCTGCTCGGGATCGTTCTCATCATGCTGGGCAACGGCATGCATTTCACGCTGATCGGCCTGCGCGGCGGCCTGGAGAATTTTTCGGCGGCGGAACTGGCGGTCGTGACTTCGGGCTACTTTCTGGGCTTTCTGTCAGGCGCGCGCATCACGCCGATCATGATCCGGCGGGTCGGGCATCTGCGGGTCTTTGCCGCGCTTGGCAGTTTCATGTCGGCGGGGCTGATCGCCTTTCCGCTGCTGACCGAACCATGGGCGTGGACGATCTTGCGGATCCTCATCGGGTTCTGCATGTCGGGCATCTACGTGGCCGCCGAAAGCTGGCTCAACGCCGCGTCCACGAACGAGACGCGTGGCAAGGTGCTGTCGGCCTACATGATCGCGCAGACGCTGGGGATCATCGGCGCGCAGGGGTTGTTGAACCTTGGCGATGCGGCAACCTCGGCGCTGTTCATCGGGGCGTCGATCCTCGTGTCGATCTCGTTCGCGCCGATCCTTCTGTCGGCCACGCCGGTGCCGGCCACCGACGTCGCGCGCCCGATGTCGCTCTTGAAGCTCTTCAGGGGCTCGCCATTGGGCACGGTGGGGATCTTCCTGCTGGGCGGTATCTATGCGACGCAATCGGGTATGGGCGCGGTGTTTGGCAGCCAGATCGGGCTTTCGGCGGCGGAAATCTCGCTTTTCGTCGCAATGCTGTTCGCCGGGGCGCTTCTGATGCAATACCCCATCGGCTGGCTGTCGGACCGGATGGACCGGCGCAAGCTGATTTTCGGGGCGGCTCTGGTGGGGGCGGTGTTCTGCGGCGTTGGCTGGCTCACCAAAGGCGGTCTGCCTGCATTCATCCCGTCGGATGGTCTGTGGCCGCTGCTTGCCGCCGCGTTCTTCGCCGGCGGGGTGACAACGCCGCTTTACGCGTTGTTTCTGGCCTATACCAACGATGCGCTGGATGCCGAGGACATGCCGGCCGCATCGGGCGGGCTGGTCTTCACCTTCGGCCTCGGCGCCATTCTCGGGCCGCTCGCCACCGGCTGGGCGATGGAGGGTCTCGGCCCGTTCGCGTTCTGGCTGGTGCTGGGGGCGACCTTCGTTGCGATCTCGCTTTATGCGCTTTATCGCATGACACAGCGCCCGCCCGCACCGGCCGGCGAGACCGAAAGCTATCTGGGCGTGGTGCCGACCTCCTCGGCCGTGGCGGTCGAGGCCGCCGGTGTCTGGGCTGCGGAGAATGCCGAGGCCGAGCAGGAGGCCGAGACCGCGCGCTGACGCGGGGGCTTCGGCCTGCGCGGTCATGTGACGCGATCGATCGAGAACTGGTCGTGTAAAAGCTTCTTGACAGGGTGCAGTCGCACTACGTTCATTCTCAGGGGGTCGGCCTGTCGGGTCGATCGGAGGAGAAGACGTCAGTGACACAGGCGATGGCATGAAGCGATCGGGCCTCGACGCAACGGATATCCGTATCCTCAGCGCCGTGCAGAGACATGGCCAGCTGAGCAAATCGCGGCTGGCCGAGATTGTCAACCTGTCACCGACGCCGTGTTGGGCGCGTCTTGATCGATTGAAGGGCGCGGGCTTCATTCGGGGCTACCATGCCGATATCGCGCTGGAGCGGATCCTGGACTTCACACGCGTGATCGTGACGGTCTCGCTGACGCATCACCGCAGGTCTGATTTCGACAAGTTCGAATCCTATATCGTGCATGTCGACGAGATCACCGATTGCATCGCCACCGGGGGCGGCATGGATTACGTTATGACGATTTACGTGCGCAACATCGTCGCATTCGAGACGCTGATGGCACACCTGCTGGACAACGATCTGGGGATTGACCGGTACGTGACCTATTTCACCACGCGCACGGTCAAGGCGGCGCATGCCGACCTTGCGAAACTCGCCGGCCACTCACGCGACGGACCACCCCGCGCGGGGTGATTGGCCCGCAACGGACCGCACAGCGCCGCGTGCGGCCCGCAGGTGACCAAATGGCCGTATCGCGGGTCATAATTGGTCTGCACAGGCTGTCACGTCGTCGGATTCGGACCACGGGGAACCTGATGATCCGTTATGGTGGGTCCACGTTGATTCAGGATCGCGGCCGGAGGGGCCGCCGACCATCAAGGGGGAGACTGACATGTCACAATCAAGCGATTTCGGATTCGGCACACAGATACGCAAGTCGCCCTATTTCGACGCGACGGTCCGCTGGGGCGCGCAGGGGTTCTCGGTCTACAATCACATGTATATCCCGCGCGATTTCGGTGATCCGGAACAGAATTTCTGGAACCTCGTCAACGACGCCATCCTGTGTGATGTGGGCGTCGAGCGTCAGGTCGAGATCACCGGGCCGGATGCCGCGCAGTTCACCCAGATGCTGACCCCGCGCGATCTGTCGGCCATGGCCGTGGGCCAGTGCAAGTATGTCCTGATCACCAATGCCGCAGGCGGCATCCTCAACGATCCGATCTGTCTGCGGCTTGGCGAGAACCATTTCTGGCTGTCGCTGGCCGACAGCGACGTGCTGCTCTGGGCGCAGGGGGTCGCGGTGCATTCCGGGCTTGATGTCACGATTCGCGAACCCGATGTCTCGCCGTTGCAGTTGCAGGGGCCGAAATCGGGTGAGATCATGCGCGCGCTTTTCGGCGATCAGATCATGGATCTGCGCTATTACTGGCTGCGCGAGATGGAGCTGGACGGAATCCCGCTGATCGTGTCGCGCACCGGCTGGTCGAGCGAGCTGGGCTACGAGATCTACCTGCGCGACGGGTTTAGCGGCGATGCTCTGTGGGAGCGGATCATGATGGCAGGCCTGCCCTTCGGCCTGAAACCGGGTCACACCTCGACGATCCGCCGGATCGAAGGGGGCATGCTGTCCTATCACGCCGATGCCGATATCAATACCAACCCGTACGAGCTGGGGATGGATCGCCTCGTCAATCTCGACATGGAGACGGATTTCATCGGCAAGTTCGCCCTGCAGCGCATCCGCGAGACGGGTGTGGCGCGCAAGCAGGTCGGTCTGCGGATCGGGGGCGCGCCACTGCGGGGGCCGAACACGCGGTTCTGGCAGATCAATCACGGCGGCGATTTCGTGGGAAAGGTGACGTCGGCGGTCTATTCCCCGCGACTGGATCAGAACATCGCGCTGGCGATGGTCGCGATCGAGCATGCCGAGCTTGGGACCGAGTTCGAGGTGTTCGCGCATTCCGGTCCGGTGACCGCCACCGTTGTGCAAAAGCCGTTCTACGATCCGAAAAAACAGCTTGCCGTGGCCTGATCGCAGGCGGTGCCGGCCAGCCGATAAAAAAACGCGACCGTATGACTGACGGTCGCGTTTCCTTGTCGAATTTGTATTGCCTGGTCAGCCGCGGTTGGCCCGCAGACGCTGCTCCATGCCATCTTTTGACAGGGAAGATTTCGGTGTGTCGCTGTGCTTTAGCTTTTCCACGCTGCGAATGCTGAGATACGCGAACGCCATGACCGATCCCAGAGTGCCAAGTGCCAGAATTCCGATAAGTTCCATTTGAACCTCCTTTCGTTCATGCATTCATTACGCCGCGTTGCAGCGCCTGGATGACTCTTTTTGAAAAAAGTTTGAAAAACCAGTATCTTGTATGCAATCGGATACTGCGGTGCGGGGATACTGCGGTGCGGCTAGTGCGCGATCAGGATCACCACCATCCAGAAGACCAGAATGCCGATCCAGCCGAACTGCGCCGCGAAAAATCCCGCCAGAACAAGGCACAACAGCACCCCGCCGGTAATGACCGCCTGCTGTCTTGGCGGTCGTGCAGAGAGCGCGTCGTCCACGTCGCGCAGGCTGCGTCCGGGCCATAGCCCGGCGATCAGGGTCGCGGCCACCCGCCGAAACAGCGTTCCGCCCCTGACCAGCACCCGCCTGACGACCTGTGGCATCGTTCCTCCGCCTCCCTGATACGTCGCGCAGGATAATCGCGGCGCGCCGGGTGAGCAACTGCTTGGACTATCGGCGCTCTGCTGTCATTCTGGGCAGTGTGCTGTCACGCCGCAGGAACACCCAGTTTTGATATCCGAGGCCCGATCGGCCCAGGACCTGTGATTTCATTGGAAAGCATGATGCATTTTCCCGGCCCGAAAGGGTCGGATCCGCCGGACAGGTCGTTGATGAGCGCACCGTTGATGCGGTTCTCCAGCGCTTCGATGGGCAGCTGAGGCAGCGCAAATCCCGTCCGGCAAGGGGTTCGAGGCCGAGAAGACACGCGCGCGTCGGGCATCAAGACAATCTGCTCGGACGCCTGTTCGGTCCTCTGTGCGGGGATCCGGCCCTATGGCTTCGGTGCCGCCTGATAGGCTTTAGGGTTGAACATTATGTTTGGTTTGGCTAAGTATCCCCACATGGGGAAGGACCCACATCCACGTCGTTTGACGACGGTCCAGAGAGACAGGCAAAATGCCTGTGTCGGAACGCTTGTCGGTCCTCGTTGCGCGCGATCCATTATGGGGTTGATCCTGATGAGGCATGTTTGCTGACCAAAGGCGTATCGACAGACGACGCGGCAAACCGAAAGGAAATGACCATGAAGAAACTGTCCCTGTATCTTGCAGCCACCGCGCTGGCCGCGCCGATGGCGGCCCATGCACAATCCGATGAGTGCGGAGATGTTTCGATTACCGAAATGAATTGGGCGTCGGGTCAGGTCGTGACAGCCGTCGCCGAGTTCATCATGAGCCAGGGCTATGGCTGCAATGTCAGTGTCGTGCAGTCGGATACCGTGCCGGCCATCACGTCGGTGGCCGAAAATGGCGAGCCCGACATCGTGACCGAGCTGTGGTTGAATTCGACCGGCGACGCGTATGAGCAGTTGAAGGAAGAGGGCAAGATCGTCGAAGCCGCGCCCGTGCTTGATCCGGGCGGTATCGAAGGCTGGTGGGTTCCCACCTATCTTGCCGAGGAACACCCGGAAGTGAAGACCATCGAAGGCATTCTCGACAACCCCGATCTGGTCGGGGGGCGGTTCTATAACTGCCCCGAGGGTTGGGGTTGCCGCGTGGTCAGTGACAATCTGGCCCGCGCGCTCGATCTCGAAGGCAACGGTATCGAGGTGTTCAACGCCGGCTCCGGTCAGGTGCTCGCCTCGTCCATGGCGGATGCCGTGGGCGAAGAGGAGCCGTGGTTCGGTTACTATTGGGGTCCAACAGTGCCGCTTGGCCAGTATGACATGACCAAGGTGGATCTCGGCGATGTGGATGAGGACATCCATGCGCGCAACCAGAACCCGGATACGGAGGATCCGGAAGTGTCCGACTTTCCGGACGCGCCGATCCTGACGGCCGTGACGTCGACCTTCCAGGAGGAAAACCCCGAGGTGTTCGCACTTCTGGAGAACATGACGTTCAAGACGGAAAACATGAACGAAGTTCTGGCCTGGATGGATGAAAACAACGCGTCGGCCGACGAGGCCGCGGTCTACTACCTGCGGAATTATCAGGACCGGTGGTCCGAGTGGCTGAACGACGACGCGCGTGAGAACCTCGCGTCGGTTCTCGAACAGGGCTAACGCGTGTATGCATGACGGGGCCGATTTTGATATCGGCCCCGTCTTTTTTTATTGTGCGGCATGCCCTATCGTTGACGCGCGCAAAGGAGAAACGTCGCCATGGCAACATATGATTTCTTGTTCGAGGCCACCGGTCTGCAGGACTGGTGCACCAGCGGCGAAGGCGCCGACGCCCCGATGTCGATGGAGGCGCTGACCGCGCAGGCCTCGGGCGAAGAGCAGAGCACATCGATATGGGAGTTGCCGTTCCCGTCGATGGACCGTCTCAACGATGCATGCCCGGCTTTCCCGCAGTCGCGCAATGTCACGCAGGGGCTTGAACAGGGGTTTCTGAACGTCAAGGATTCGATGAGCTTCGTGCTCGATCCGCTGACCCAACCGCTGTCGTGGCTGCTTGAAAGCGCGCTTTACGGCATTCTCAACACGCCGTGGTGGATCGTTATCCCGCTGTTGATGCTTATTGTCTGGTTCGTATCCAAATCCTGGAAGCTTCTGGCCTTCGTGGCGATCAGCCTTGGCGGGCTCGCCTTCATCGACTATTACAGCTACGCGATGCAGACGCTGGCGATCATCTTTGTCTGCGCTGTCCTGTGCGTGATACTTGGGGTGCCGATAGGCATCGCGATGTCGCGATCCGACAAGATGCGCGCGGGCACCATTCCGATCCTCGACATGCTGCAGACGCTGCCGCCTTTCGTCTATCTCATTCCGTTGATTTTCCTGTTCTCGGTGACGGAGCCCAAGCTTTACGGGATCGCGATCATTCTCTATGCGATCGTTCCGGTGATCCGGCTGACCGATCTTGGCATCCGCATGGTTGACGAGTCGGTGATCGAGGCCGCAGAGGCGTTCGGCATGACCGACCGTCAGAAGCTGTACGGCGTGCAGATCCCGCTGGCGCTGCCAAACATCATGGCCGGCGTGAACCAGACCATCATGATGAGTCTTGCCATGGTCGTGATCGCCTCGCTCGTTTCGGCGCCGGGTCTGGGTGTTCTGGTGCTGCGGGGGATCAACAACCTCGAGCTTGGCGTCGGTCTGGTTTCGGGGCTTGGTATCGTGCTGCTTGCGGTGATGCTCGACCGCACGACAAAGGCCGCGCTCAACCGTATCAACGCCTCGCAGAAAGGCTGACCCATGTTCGAACGGTCCGAAAAGAAAACCAAGATCGCGATCCGCCACTTGTACAAGATCTTTGGGGACGACCCGCAAAGTGTCCTGAAATACGTGAAGGACGGGATGAGCAAGCCCGACCTTCTGGAGCACCACCAGCACGTGCTCGCCCTCAACGACATCAATGTTGATGTGAAAGAGGGCGACATCACGGTGATGATGGGGCTGTCGGGGTCGGGCAAGTCGACCCTGATCCGTCACCTCAACCGCCTGATCGACCCGACGGCCGGCGAGGTGGATCTTGACGGCACCAATATCGTCGATCTCAGCGAGAAAGAGTTGCGCCAGTTGCGGCGGGAAGAGATGTCGATGGTCTTCCAGCATTTCGCGCTGCTGCCGCACCGCACCGTGCTGGAGAATGCCGGCATGGCGATGGCTGTGCGCGGGGTCCCCAAGGAGGAATTCCAGAGCGAGGCCCACAAATGGCTTGATCGGGTGGGTCTCAAGGGCGTGGCCGATCAGTATCCCTTCCAGCTGTCGGGGGGCATGCAGCAACGCGTGGGTATCGCCCGAGCGCTCTGCTCCAACGCGCCGGTGATGCTGATGGACGAGGCATTCTCGGCGCTTGATCCGCTGATCCGCACCGACATGCAGAACCTGCTTCTGGATCTTCAGGAAGAACTGCAGAAGACCGTGGTGTTCATCTCGCACGATCTCGACGAGGCGCTGAAACTGGCCGATCACCTCGTGATCCTGAACGAGGGGTTCGTGGTCCAGCAGGGTGAGCCGCAGGAAATCCTGATCCATCCCGAAGACGATTACATCGTCGATTTCATCTCCGACATCAACCGCGCCCGTGTCCTGCGCGTGCGCTCGGTGATGGAAGTGACCGAAGACATACCCGAAAACGTCGCTGGAGAGGTCGACTACGATGACAACCTCGAATCCGTGATCGCCCGCTCCGAAGGCGAGACCGGGCTGACCTATGTTGTCACCAGGGACGGCGAGCAGGTCGGCGTGTTGAAGATGACCGATCTGGTCAAGGCGCTGGTGCCGACGCGCGCGTCCGATGACGGGCTGCGCGCCGGGGCCGCGTGACAGAAGCACCCTGTGACCTGCCCCCGGCCCACCCCGGACAGACCTCGGCCGATCAGGGGCAAAGGGCGATGCGGCCGG
Organism: Roseovarius sp.; assembly: GCA_041685435.1. Lineage (GTDB taxonomy): Bacteria > Pseudomonadota > Alphaproteobacteria > Rhodobacterales > Rhodobacteraceae > Roseovarius. The sequence continues at coordinate 29,058 of JAWLFT010000021.1, read as the reverse complement.
TCTCTGTGAGAAGCCAGCCGTTGACGCCCTCGAAAACCGCAGGCCAGAGCGGGCGACCGTAGCCAGCGCCCGCGTCGAGATCGACCCGATTGCCGAAATATTGCGGCCAGTCGAGCGCCGTATGGCCGTGCACCACCAGCCACGGATGCGGTTTGCGGTATTCGAGAAAGCCCTCGCGGATCCACATGAGATCCTCGGGCGTCTGGTCGCTGAGCGGGACACCGGGGCGGATGCCGGCATGCACGAACAGCAGATCGCCCGCCTCGTGCCACAGTGGCAGGGCCGCGACGAAGTCGCGATGTGCCCGAGGCACGGCTTTTTGCGCGGCCTTCCATGCCGAAGTGTCGTTTTTTTCCGTCACCCCGTAGGAAGCCAGCGTCGCCGCCCCGCCCAGACGGCGGTCGAGCCACGACAGGCCGGACTTGATCTGCTTGAATTGCAGGCTGCCAGTGTCGAGGAAATCAAGAAACATCTGGTCGTGATTGCCGCGCAGCACGGTCCAGGCGCGGCCCTCGGCCCGGCCTTGCAGGATGCGCTCTATCACGGCGCGGCTGTCAGGGCCGCGATCCACGAGGTCGCCAAGGAATATGATCCGCGCATCCGGCCCGCCGTCGCGCTCGATCCGCGCGAGGGCGTCTTCGAGCAAGGCGTCCTGGCCGTGAATGTCGGGGATTGCATAGATCGGATCGGTCATGGGGTCGGTAAATCGTGTCATTGGGGCAATGTCCAGTGGACAGGGTAGCATCGGGACCGTTACGGGGATCGGTCCAGTCGTCACAATCTGCGCGAGCTGTGTTGGCGACTGCGCCGTCTTTGTTACCGCTCCGCCTTCTTTTCCCACCGGCCCGACTCTTCGGACCAGTATTGCGCCGAGCAGCCGGCGCCGGTGAGCGCCTTCCACTGGCCGCGGGCCGTGTCCAGCGCGGTTGCGTCATTGCCGTCAAACAGGATGCAGACGCGCGCCATCGCGGCAACCTCGGACGCGCCGACCTCGGCACCGTCCACCGCCATCACGCAGGTGGCCTCGTTGGGGTGCTCCGCCGTGGTGGTCAGCAGCACCGGCTGATCGGCATCATGTGGCCCGCCGGCACGGCCGTGCGGCAGGAACCCATCCTGGGGGCCGAGCCAGAGTTGCCGGTCCAGCCAGTCGAGGCGCGCGGGGTCCGTCCCGCGCACCGCAACCCGCCAGCCCGCCCCAAGCGCCTTGCCCAGAAGCACGGGCAGGGTCACCTCGAGCGGGCGCTGCGTCAGGTGGTAGAAATAGGCGGCGCCCATGCCTCACTCCTCAAGCATGTTCGCCACGAGCCGGTTGAGCGTCATCACCCCCCAGCCCGACGCCCCCTTGGGCGCATAGGGTGACTCGGAATCGGTGCGGGCCACGCCAGCGATGTCGAGATGTACCCACGGCATCTCCTCTTGGATGAAGCGGTGCAGGAATTCCGCTGCGGTGATCGTGCCCGCCGGGCGTCCGCCGGAGTTTTTAACATCGGCGATCTGGCTTTTCATCATGTCGGCATAAGCCTTGCCAAGTGGCATGCGCCACAGCCCCTCGCCCTCGGCCTGCGCGGCCTTCAGCACATCATTGCAGAGCGTATCGTCAGTGCTGAGGGCGGCGGCATTCTCGTGTCCAAGAGCCACAATGGCTGCCCCCGTGAGCGTGGCCAGATCGATCACGCCGCGCGGCTTGTAGGTCTCCTGCGCGTACCAGAGCACGTCGGCCAGCACCATGCGGCCCTCGGCATCGGTGTTGACCACCTCGATCGTGTCGCCCTTCATCGAGGTCACTACGTCCCCGGGGCGCGTCGCGCGGTCCGAGACCATGTTTTCCACCAGCCCGACAAGGCCCACCACATTGGCCTTCGCCTGCCGCTGCGCCAGCGTGCGCATCACGCCCGCCACCACGCCCGCGCCGGCCATGTCCATCGTCATTGTCTCCATGCCCTGCGCGGGCTTGATGCTGATGCCGCCGGTGTCGAAGATCACGCCCTTGCCCACCAAGGCCAGCGGTGCGTCGCCGGACGTACCGCCCTGCCATTCCATCACCGCAAGCTTCGACGGGCTGGCACTGCCAAGGCCCACACTCAGCAGCGCGCCCATGCCGAGCTTTTCCATGTCGGCCTCTTCAAGGATAGTGATCTTGAGGCCCATATCCGCCATCGCCCCGATCCGGGACGCGAATTCGGTGGTGGTCAGGTGGTTGGCCGGTTCGTTGACCAGATCGCGGGTGAAGAAGACGCCTTCCGCGACTGCGAGTGCCGGGGCCGCCTCGGCCTCGACCTCGGATGGGTTGGCGACCATGGCGGTGAGGGTCCCGGGCGTTTTCGCCTCGGCGGTCTTGTGGATCCTGAACGCGTAGGCGCGCAGCATTGCACCCAGCACCACCTCGACCGGGCGCTTGAGGCCGCCGGCCAGAAGCAGCAGCGACGCGTCGCCCAGCTTGCGCCCGAGGGCAACGCCGGCGCGGCGGCTGTCGTCGATGCTCGCTGCCCTTGGCAACACGACGATATCCAGCGCCTTGGCGGCCATGCCGGCGGGCCAGTCGAGGGTCACGACATCGCCCGGCGATTTGCCGTCGAGCGTGCCGGCATCGACCATCCGGACAAGCGTGCCCTTGGTCAGGCGGTTGACCCGGCGCCCGCCCTGATCGAGCTTGCCGTCGGGTGTGACGCAGACCGCGACGCGGCCCTCTGCACTGGCGATCGCATCGAGGTCGGTCTCGGTGAAGGCGACGGAAACGGGCGTGGTCATCGAAGGGCTCCTGTTGAATTGCTGTCCGCCGGAGACCTAGCGCGACAGGCCACCGAACACCAGTTAGCAGTTTTCCCGCCCCGCCATTTCGTTTAGGTTGCGACTGCAAACTGCTGTCAAGGGGGTGAAGGTGACCAGATTCGACAGATACATGCTGTCGCAATTCCTGGTTCTGTTCGGTTTCTTCGCGCTCGTGCTTGTCTCCATCGTGTGGATCAACAAGGCAGTGAGCATTTTTGACAAACTGATCGGGGATGGCCAGCCTGCCTGGGTCTTTCTGGAGTTCACCGCGCTGACGCTGCCGTCGGTGATCGGGGTCATATTGCCGATCGCGGCGTTTGCGGCCGCGGTCTATGTGGTGCACCGGCTGTCATCGGACAGGGAGCTGACGGTGATGCAGGCGATGGGCTATTCGCCGCTGCGCCTGCTGCGTTCGGTGCTGGTCTTCGGGCTGATCGTGGCGCTGATGATGTCGATCCTGTCGCATCTGCTGGTGCCCGCCAGTTCGAGCCAGCTGCGCCTGCGTCAGGACGAGGTGTCGCGCAACATCTCGGCGCAACTGCTGAGCGACGGCGAATTCCTGCATCCCGCGCCGGGGATCACCTTTTATATCCGCGATATCACGCCATCGGGCGAGCTGCGGGACGTGTTCCTGTCGGACCGGCGCGATCCCGATCAGTCCACCACCTATACTTCGTCGCGCGCCTACCTCGTGCAAGAGCCGGCGGGCACGCGGCTGGTGATGGTGTCGGGCCTGGCGCAGACCGTCCAGCACGACGGAGATCGCCTGTTCACCACGTATTTCGACGATTTCTCTCATGATATCAGTACCTTGTTAAATCGCGGTGCGATTGATCTCGACCGGGTCAGGTTCGCGTCCACGCGTGAGATGCTGACTGCGCCTGCCGAGGTGGCCGAGCGCACGGGGAGCTCCTACGGCACGGTGATGTCCGAGTTGCATGGTCGGATCACCGCCGCGCTGATGTGCGTGGTCGCGGCCCTCGTGGGGTTTGCCGCGCTGCTTGTCGGCAGTTTCAGCCGGTTCGGGGTCTGGCGTCAGATCGGGCTCGCCTTCGGGCTTCTCCTGGGCCTCAAGATCGTCGAGAGCATGGTGGTCGCCCCGGTTCTGGTCAATGGCGCGCTCTGGCCGCTTTTGTACCTGCCGGCGCTGATCGGGATGGCGGCGTCGGGGCTGCTGCTGGGTCTTGCGATGCATCCCGGCCTGTTGCGCTGGCGACCATGGCACGGCCCGCGCACGGATCCGGCGGGGGCGCGGGCATGACCCTGCATCTCTATTTCGCGCGGCGCTTTTTCATGAGTTTTCTTGGCGTGGCCGTGTCGGTCGCCGTGCTGCTCATTATGATCCAGTTGATGGACAAGCTGGGCGATTTTCCGGATCGGCCGTTCCGCGATGTGCTGGCCGTCGTGCTGCTGGAGATGCCGTGGGAGATCTACGACATCCTGCCGCTTTTCATCATCCTGGGGGCCGTGGCGCTGTTTCTGCGGCTGTCGCGCTCATCCGAGCTTGTGGTGCTGCGCGCCGCCGGCCGGTCGGCGCTGCGCGGGTTGCTGGGACCAGTCTGTGTGGCGCTGCTGATCGGCGGGCTGGGGGTGGCGGTACTCAATCCCCTCGTCGCCGCGACCTCGAAACGCGTGCATGACGTCAAGCTGCTTTACCGCGGAGCGGAGACCGCGTCGCTGGCAATCTCGTCCGAGGGGCTTTGGCTGCGCCAAGGCGGGCAGAGCGGCCAGACCGTGATCTTCGCGCAAAGCGCCAGTTCCGATCTGGGCACGCTTTACGATCCAAGCTTTCTGGAATTCGACCCTGACGGCGCGCCGCAGCGCCGCATCAACGCGGGCTCGGCGCAGCTTGGCGACGGCGAATGGCGGATGCGCGAAGTCAAGATCTGGGATCTGACGACCGACGGCAATCCCGAGGCCGAGGCAGAGCGGCGCGACACGCTTTCCATCGCCTCCGACCTCACGCAGCAGCGCATCATCGACGGGTTCGGGCGTCCGCGGTACATCTCGGTTTGGGATCTGCCGGATTTCATCGGTGATCTTGAAGAGTCGGGATTTTCAGCGCGCCGCTATGCTGTCTGGTTCCAGAGCGAACTGGCCCGCCCGGTGTTCTTCGCTGCGCTCGTGCTGATGTCGGCGGCCTTCACCATCCGTCATGCGCGTGGGGCAAACATGGGGCTGATGGTGCTGTTGGCGGTGATCATCGGCTTCGGGCTGCATTACATCCGGAATTTCTCGCAGATCCTCGGCGAGAGCGGGCAGATCTCCGTGGCGCTTGCGGCCTGGGCGCCACCGGTCGCGGCGCTGTTTCTCGCACTTGGCCTGATCCTGCATCTGGAGGACGGATGAGACGCGCGCTGTGCGGTCTTCTGGCGCTTCTGGCGGTGCTGGGTCCGGTGCGGGCGCAGCAGACCCCCGACCCGGCGATGCTGGTGGCCGACGAGGTGCGCCTGACCGGCGACGACCGTCTGGTGGCCGAGGGCAATGTCGAGGCGATGTATCAGGGCCGCCGCCTGACCGCCGACCGGATCGTCTACCAACGCGGCAGCGACCGGCTGATCATCACCGGCCCGCTGAGCCTGACAGAGCCGGAGACGGGCGGCGACACGGTGCTGATTGCCGACAGTGCCGAGCTTGACCGCAGCCTGCGCAACGGTATCCTGCGCGGGGCGCGGATCGTGATGCAGCAGCAGTTGCAGCTTGCCGCCAGCCGGATGCGGCGCACCGATGCGCGTTACAACCAGCTGTCGCGGGTCTCGGTCACCTCGTGCCGCATCTGCGAGGAGGGGGGCGCGCCGCTCTGGCAGATCCGGGCCGAGCGGCTGGTCCACGACCAGCAGGAGCGTCAGCTTTACTTCGAGAATGCGCAATTGCGGGTGCTGGATGTGCCGGTCTTCTACCTGCCGCGCCTGCGCCTGCCAGACCCGACGGTCGAGCGGGCGACCGGGTTTCTCACGCCCTCTCTGGTCAATTCCAGTCTGCTGGGCACCGGAGTCGAGGCGCCGTATTTCATCCGGCTAGGCGATCACCGCGATCTGACGCTGGCGCCGTTCTGGGCGACGAACTCGCGGCGGCTGGGGTTTCGCTACCGTCAGGCGTTCCGCAGCGGCGAGATCGAGTTCAACGGCGCCATCGCGGATGACGATTTCAGCTCTGACGCACGGCGCGGCTATCTCTTTGGCGAGGGGCGGTTCGATCTGCCACGCGATTTCACGCTGCGCTTCGATGTCGAGCTTGTCAGCGACGACACGTTCCTGCTGGATCACGGGTTTTCCGACAAGGACCGGCTGCGCAGCGGGATCACTGTCGATCGCGCCCGGCGGGACGAGTATATCAGCGGTGCGATCACCCATTTCCGGTCGCTGCGTGACGGCGAGAGCAATTCCACCCTGCCGTCGATCGTCGGTGATGCGGAATATGAACGGCGGTTCTTTCCGGCACGCGTCGGTGGAGAGCTGCGGTTTTCGGCCGCCTTGCACAGTCATTACCGCCGCTCGGACCGTGTGACCGACGGCCCCGATCTGGACCGTTTCGCGGATGGGCGCGATGTCACGCGCCTGACCTCGGGTCTGAACTGGCAGCGCGACTGGCTGCTGCCAGCCGGCGTGCTGGCAGAGCTTCGGACGGGTGTGACGCTTGATCATTTCGAGATCCGCCAGATTGGCGAGACCGCGCAGTCGCAGGCCACCGAACTCACCCCGACGGTCGCGGCGCAGCTGCGCTGGCCGCTGGTCCGGGCCGGTAGCGCCGGGGTCGCGCATGTGGTCGAGCCGGTGGCGCAGATTGCATGGTCGGGCGGGGCGAATCCCGACGTCCCCCGCGATGAAAGCACCGTGATCGAGTTCGACGAGGGCAACCTGTTCAACGTCTCGCGTTTTAACGCCCCCGACCGGCGCGAGCGCGGCACAGCGGCCGCATACGGGCTGAGCTATGCCCGGATCGATCCCGAAGGTTGGGAAGGACGCCTTGCGCTTGGCCAGGTGTGGCGCGACGACCGGCTGCTGGAGTCGGACGGCACGCGCAGCTTCACCCGGTCCTCGGGGCTGCGCAACCGCACCTCGGACCTGCTGATCGCCGGGCAGTATCGCAACGCCACCGGCCTGACGGTCACCGCGCGCGGTCTTTTCGACGGCGTTATGGATGTCACCAAGGCCGAGGCGCGGGCAAGCTGGATCAACGACCGCACCGATATCGGGGCGACCTATATCTGGCTGTCGGACGATCCGCGCGAAAGCCGTGCCGCGACCGTGTCGGAATGGGCGATCGACGGCAGCTACCGCTTTGCCCGCCACTGGACGGCGCGCGGCGAATGGCGCTATGACGCCGAGGCCGACAGCAATATCCGCGCCGGGGCCGGGCTGACCTATACCAACGAATGCGTGGACATCACGGTTTCCGTCTCGCGTCGCTTCACCTCGTCGACTATCCTTGAACCCGAGACCAACATCGGCTTTACCGTGGGGTTGCGGGGCTTCTCTGCCTCAACCCGGGACGAAAGCTTCACACGGACATGCAGGAACTGATCACAATGACCTCTTCGCGTCGCCTCCCGGCCTTACTCGCCTGCCTTGCCCTGATGATCGGGATGGGTGTCGCGGTGCCATCGGGCCCGGTCTCGGCGCAGAACCTGTTCGCGCCGGTGATCTACGTCAACGATCGGGCGATCACACGCTACGAGCTGCGGCAGCGCGCCCAGATGCTGTCGCTGTTTCGCGCACCGGGCGATCCGGAGGAGCTGGCCCGCGAACAGCTGATCGAGGAGCGCATCAAGATGGAGGCCGCCGACAGCGCCGGGGTCCGCCTGCCCGACGAGGCGATACGCGGCGGGATGGAAGAGTTTGCCGGCCGTGCCGATATGGGGGCCGAAGAGTTCGTCGCGCAGCTCGAACAGGCCGGCGTGTCAGAGCAGACGTTCCGAGAATTCGTCAGAGCCGGGATCACATGGCGCGAATTCACTCGCGCGCGGTTCTCCGAGCGCGTGTCGGTCAGTGACGCGGATCTGGAGCGGGCCACGCAGGCGCTGACCGGCGGGTCGGCGGTGCGGGTGCTGTTGTCGGAGATCATCCTGCCCATTCGCAACGCCGAAGAGGTTGCGGCGCAGCAGGCGCTCGCCGAGCGCATCGGCGCGGTCGAGAGCGAGGCGCGCTTTGCCGCCTTCGCGCGCGAGCATTCCGCAGCCCAGACCGCCCGGAACGGCGGACGCATGGACTGGACGCCGGCTTCGGATCTGCCCGAGGGCTTGCGCCAGATCGTGCTGGCGCTGGCGCCGGGCGAAGTGTCCGATCCGCTGCCGATCGAGGGGGCGCTGGCGATCTTCTACATGCGCGATATCGAGGAAGCCTCCGTCACCACGCCGGAATATTCCGCGATCGAATATGCGCGCTACTACATCCCCGGCGGGCGCAGCGCGGATGCGGCGCGGCGTGCCGCGCAGGTCCGCGCACGGGTCGATACCTGCGACGATCTCTACGGAATCGCCAAAGGCCAGCCGCCCGAGGTTCTGGAGCGGACCTCGCAACCCCCCGACGAGATCCCCGCCGATCTCGCCGCCCAGCTGGCCTTGCTCGATCCCGGTGAAAGCTCGGCCTCGATCACGCGCAATGACGGCGAGGTGCTGGTCTTTCTGATGCTGTGCGGACGCTCGCCCCTTCTGGACGGCGACCAGCCCACCGTCGAGGATCTGTCGAATTTCATCCGCAACCAGCGGGTCCAGTCCTTTGCCGATGGCTATCTCGAACAGCTGCGCGCCGAGGCGCGGATCGTCGAGCCGTGAGCAGGGTCGTCGGTCGCCGTGCGACGGGGCCCGTCGCGCTGACCTGTGGCGAGCCTGCCGGCATCGGCCCGGAGATCGCCGTTGCGGCGTGGCGCGCGCTTGGGGCAGATCTGCCGTTTTTCCTGATCGGGGATCCGGCGCATCTGCCCGAGGGTGCGCCGCATGTTGTCATAGGCAGTCCCGCCGAGGCCGAGGCGGCCTGCGCACAAGGCGTGCCGGTGCTCCGCCACGCCTTCGCCGGTCGCCGCACCAGCGGCACGCCTGACCCCGCGCAGGCCCAATCCGTGATCGACGTCATCGCACGCGGCGTCGACCTGGTGCAGTCGGGGCAGGCATGCGCGCTTTGCACAGCCCCGATCCACAAGCAGGCCCTTCAGGAGGGGGCGGGCTTTGCCCATCCCGGCCATACCGAATACCTTGCCCATCTCGCGGGCGTGGACCGTGTGGTGATGATGCTGGCCTCGGAGCGGTTGCGCGTCGTGCCCGCCACCATCCATATCCCGCTGGCGCAAGTGCCGCAGGCGCTGACCGGCCATTTGCTGGAGGAGACGATCCGCATCACCTTTGCCGCGATGATCCGTGATTTCGGGGTGACGTCGCCGCGTCTGGCCGTGGCCGGGCTCAACCCGCATGCCGGCGAGGGGGGGCGTATGGGTGCCGAGGAGCTTGAAGTGATTGCGCCGGTGCTGGAGCGACTGCGCGCCGAGGGCTACGATCTGCGCGGGCCGATGTCGGCGGACACCATGTTTCATGCGGCAGCGCGCGCGCGTTATGACGCGGCCATCGCGATGTATCACGATCAGGCGCTCATTCCGATCAAGACGCTGGATTTCGACCGCGGGGTGAATGTCACGCTCGGTCTGCCCTTCATCCGCACTTCGCCCGATCATGGCACGGCCTTCGATATAGCAGGCCAAGGCGTGGCCAATCCCACCTCGCTGATCGAGGCGCTGCGCATGGCGCAGGCCATGGGGCAGGCGCGCGGGGCATGAGCACGCCGCCGCCCGGAGACCTGGACGCGCTGCCGCCGCTCAGTCGCGTGATCGCCGCGCATGCCCTGTCGGCGCGCAAATCCATGGGGCAGAACTTTCTGCTGGACCTTAACCTGACATCGAAAATTGCCCGGCAGGCCGGCGATCTGCGCGCCTGCGACGTGCTGGAGATCGGCCCCGGCCCCGGCGGGCTGACCCGTAGCCTTCTGCGCGAGGGCGCGCGCCGGGTGCTGGCGATCGAGAAGGATGCGCGCTGCCTGCCGCCGTTGGCCGAGGTCGCCGAGGCCGCAGGCGGGCGCTTGCAGGTGATCCACGGCGATGCGCTGGAGGTCGACCCCCTGCAGCATCTGACGCCGCCGATCCGGGTGGTGGCGAACCTGCCCTACAACGTGGGGACCGAATTGCTGGTCCGCTGGCTGACGCCCGCGGACTGGCCGCCGTTCTGGACCTCGCTGACGCTGATGTTCCAGCGCGAGGTCGCCGAGCGGATCGTGGCGGTGCCCGGATCGAAGGCGTATGGGCGGTTGGCACTTCTGGCGCGGTGGCGCGCCGATCCGAAGATCGTGCTGCACCTGCCGCCCGAGGCATTCACCCCGCCGCCCAAGGTGTCGAGCGCGGTGGTGCATCTGACAGCCCTGGACGCGCCGCGCTTTCCGGCCGATCCGAAGATCCTGGAGCGGGTCGTCGCAAAGGCCTTCAACCAGCGGCGCAAGATGCTCCGTGCCGCATTGAAGGGTGCTGCCCCGGATATCGAGGACCGGTTGATCGCTGCCGGCATCGCGCCCACCGATCGCGCCGAAACGGTCGATCTTGAACGGTTCTGTGCGCTGGCGCGTCTGATGCCGGGTGGGGCAAAGGGATGATAGATACCAGTGGGAATACTGGAAAGTAGCGCCATTGCATGTCCGCGGGAAGGCGACCTGACTGACATTCAGCGCGCTTTATCCCTGCCAATCCGAAAAAGACCAAATCTATGAACCAGCTTTGACAAATCGCATGTCCGGGGGGCGGCGGACATGCGATGGCGCTGCGGCGCTTCGCGCCGGGGCTGAAGCGTGGTTGTACCGCTTCAAGCTTGTTGGACGGCATTCTCAATCAAGGCAGGCCAGAACAGTCGTGGCAAATGGGTTCAGGTGTCCAGCGCTAGAGGCTGATGTCCGCCTCGCCCGCCTCGCCCGCCTCGCGCGTGAGCACCGTTTCCAGATCGCCGTAGCCGGTGAAGCGATATTCATAGTCCAGCCCCAGCCGGGCGGCGCAGTCGCGGGCCTTGGCCTCTAGCCCTGCATCGCGGGTCTGGGCCTGATAGATCAGCGTCGTGTAATTGCCGAAGATCATGTCGCGCAGTTCCGGATGCCGGTCGAGGCCCATGGGCCGCCACACGAAGGCATCGAACTGCCGCACCAGAAAATCGGTGAGGTAGAAGGCCGTGATCTCGTCCTCGTGCGCCGCGAACCGCTCCACCCCTTCGAAGAACGCGTAGCAATGCGGGCCGGCGACCATCTCGACGCCGAGCTCGGCGCATTTTGCCTGCAACTGCCCGCCGGTGCCGCAATCGGCATAGACCACGAAGATCCGCGCATACTCTGCCCGGTGGCGCGTTACGGCGCGTTCAACCTCTGGGGTGATGCGGTCGGGATAGAGGTGCAGCTTGGCGGGCAGGCAGTGCAGATCCATGTGATCCCAGCCATTGAGCCGCTTCAGCGCGAGGATTTCATGCGCGAGCGCACCGCAGGCGATGAGCAGGATCCGGCCTGTGCCGCGGGCTGGCAGACCATCCTCGGTCAGCGTGGCGGGATCGGGCAGGGGGATCTCGTTTTCGCTCACGGCGTGTGACCTTTTCGTGTCATGGTGCGGCAAGGCGTTGTCGGCCTCTGCGCTGTTGATACCGTAGGGGCATATATCTGGAAGGATAATCGCGCATGTCCCTGTCGTCCAAGCTGTCCGCGGCCCGGTCCGGCCTGTTCCGTGTCCTCGGGCTGATGTTCATCGCCGGGTTATGCGCCACCCTGGCGTTCGACCTGTGGGGGCAGGTCATCAGCCCGCGCCTTGGCTTTGCCACCCTGTCGCCGCACGGTTTGGCGAAAAGCCTGCTTGGGGCGTATGGCCTGCCGAATGGTGATTTCGCCGGCTATTTCGTGCATTTCTATCTGGTCGGGCTGATCGGCTATCCGGTCGGCTGGCTTTATGTGTTTCGTCCCGTCTGGGAGCGGATCGTGCGGCGCGGGGGCTGGTTGCTGGCCGCGGCGGCATATGGGTTCGGGCTGTGGATCTTTGCCATCGGGGGCATCACGGCGCTTGCGGGGCTGCCGCTCTTCCTGGATTTCACCGGCATCACCTGGGTCGCGCTGGCGGGCCATGTGATCTACGGCGTCGTTCTGGTGGCGGTCCTGCGGGTGTTCGGGGGACGTTAGGCGCGCGGCGGACGATGTCCGCGCGCGCCTCCCCTCCCTGGGGAACTTTCAGACCGCGGCCAGCGAGTTGTGCTTGCGGTCCATGAACGTCTTGGCTGTCTCCACCGCCACGGCGGCATCTCGGCAATAGGCATCGGCCCCGATGGCGCGGCCGAATTCTTCGTTCAGCGGCGCGCCGCCCACGAGAACGATGTAATCGTCACGCTTGCCCTCGGCGATCATCGTGTCGATCACGACCTTCATGTAGGGCATGGTGGTTGTCAACAGCGCCGACATGCCAAGGATGTCGGGCTGCTCGGATTCCAGTGCCGCGAGGTAGCTCTCGACGGGGTTGTTGATGCCGATATCGACCACTTCGAAGCCCGCGCCTTCCATCATCATCGACACCAGGTTCTTGCCGATGTCGTGGATGTCGCCCTTGACCGTGCCGATCACCATCTTGCCGACGCGCGGTGCGCCGGTCTCGGCCAGAAGCGGCTTCAGGATAAACATGCCGCCCTTCATCGCGTTGGCCGCCAGCAGCACCTCGGGCACGAACAGGATGCCGTCCCGGAAATCCTTGCCGACGATGGTCATGCCGCCGACCAGCGCCTCGGTGAGGATCCGGTAGGGGGGCCAGCCACGCTCGAGCAGAATGTTGACGGATTCCTCGATTTCGTCGCGAAGGCCGTCATAGAGGTCGTCGAACATCTGCTGGACAAGCTCTTCGTCGTCGAGCTCGGAGAGAATGAGGTCGTCTTCCTGGTCCGACATCGTGAGGATCCTTGCCTGATATGCGCCTGCGCAGTGTGGATTGTACCCACCCACTTGGCGCATCTGGCGCGGTCCCACTTTCCGATTTGCGACGCAGGTCAACCCGCCAACGACCTGCGGAGGCGGATTCGCGCATATGTGACGGATTTGTCATCACATTTCATGCGCCGGTCACCGGGCCAGCGCGTCGAGCACGCGGGCCCAGCTTCGGATGCCCTTGTGGAAGCTGGTCACGTCGTACTTCTCGTTGGGCGAGTGAATGGCGTCGTCGTCCTGCGCGAAGCCGATGAGCATGGCATCCAGCCCGAGGATCTGCTTGAAATAGCCCGCGATGGGGATCGAGCCGCCCATGCCGGCGAACACGGCCTCGCGGTTCCATTCCGCCGACAGCGCCTGCCGTGCCGCCTCGAATTCGGGGCGGTCGGTGTTCATCACGACGGCGGGCGAGCCATCGAGATCCTGATTCCACGTAACCCGGGCATCGGGTGACAGTCGGTCCTCGACGTGGCGGCGGATCTTCGTGCGCAGAGCGTCGGGGTCCATGTCGCCCACCAGCCGGCAGGTCAGCTTGCAATGCGCCTCGGCGGGGATCACGGTCTTGGTCCCCGCGCCCTGATAGCCCCCCCAGAGACCGTTGATCTCCAGCGTCGGGCGCGCCCATTGCTGCACCAGCGCGGAATAGCCCGCCTCGCCATGCGGCATCGTCATGCCGATCGCCGACAGATACGCGTCCTCGTCGAAGCCGCAATTCTGCCACTGGCGCAGGATCTCGTCGGGCACCTCGTGGACGCCCTCGTAGAACCCCTCGACAGCGACCCGGCCCTCATCATCGTGGAACGACGCGATGATGCGGGCGATCTCCCGCAACGGGTTGAGCGCGGGACCGCCGTAAGATCCGGAATGCAGGTCGATGCGCGGGCCGTGGATCGTGAACTCGTCCTTGAGCATGCCACGCAGTTGCGACGCGATCGACGGCACACCCGGCGCCACCATCGCGGTGTCGCAGATCAGCGCCAGATCGGCATCGAGTTCCGTGGCGTTCTCGCGCATGAACGGGATCAGAGAGGGCGAGCCGGATTCCTCTTCGCCCTCGAAAAAGAAGGTGAGGCGGCAGGGCATTTCGCCGTTGACGTCGCGCCAGGCGCGGCACGCCTCGACAAACGTCATCAGCTGCCCCTTGTCGTCCGACGCGCCGCGGCCCCGGATCACGCGGCCTTTGTCGGTGTCCTCGATCTCGGGCGCGAAGGGGTCGGTGTGCCACAGGTCCAACGGATCCACGGGCTGCACGTCGTAATGGCCGTAGAACAGCAGATGCGGCGCATCGGCCCCCTCGGGCCCGTCGATATGGCCCACCACCATCGGATGGCCCGGCGTGGGGCGCTTTTCGGCCGCAACGCCGAGGCCGACAAGATCGGCCACGAGCCAGTCCGCCGCCGCCTCGCAGTCTTGCTTGTAGGCGGGATCGGTCGAGATGGCGGGGATGCGCAGGAACTCCGTCAGGCGGTCGAGGGCGGCGGGCAGTTGATCGTCGATGCGGTCGAGAACGGCTGAGAGGGACATGTCGCGCCTTTTTTGCTCCGGGATATGATGTCGTCGCGATGGTATCAGGCCGCCCGCCACTGTCCAGCGGCTTGGTCGGGGGGTTGCACAATGGAGTTGAACCAGGTCAAGGAGGCAAGGGGCGGCAATTTGTACCTGTTGTCTGGACAGGGTGCGCCATATATGCATGCTAAGAATGGAATGGGTTGTCGAAGCAGCCGAAAAGACCCTCAGACAGGGTGCAAACCGCCTGAGGCGACCAGTATAAGGATCTACCAGTGGATTATGCGGCCAAGCTGGATCAAGCGATCGACCGTTTGCACGAGGAGGGGCGTTACCGCACTTTCATCGATATCGAGCGGCGTCAGGGACATTTCCCGCATGCCGTCTGGCGCAAGCCCGACGGGGCCGAAGCGCCGATCACCGTCTGGTGCGGCAACGATTACCTCGGGATGGGCCAGCACCCCGCGGTACTGGACGCGATGCACGAGGCCATCGAGGCCGCTGGCGCCGGATCGGGTGGCACGCGCAATATCAGCGGCACGACCGTCTATCACAAGCGGCTGGAGGCCGAACTGGCGGATCTGCACGGCAAGGAGGCGGCGCTGCTGTTCACCTCGGCCTATATCGCCAATGACGCCACGCTCAGCACGCTGCCGCGACTGTTTCCGGGCCTGATCATCTATTCGGACGCGCTGAACCATTCCAGCATGATCGAGGGGGTGCGCCGCAATGGCGGGGCCAAGCGGATCTTCCGGCACAACGACGTCGCGCATCTGCGCGCGCTGATGGAGGCCGACGACCCGGACGCGCCCAAGGTCATCGCATTCGAGAGCGTCTATTCGATGGACGGCGATTTCGGACCGATCGAGGCGATCTGCGATCTGGCCGACGAATTCGACGCGCTGACCTATATCGACGAGGTGCACGCCGTGGGCATGTACGGTCCGCGCGGCGCCGGCGTGGCCGAAGCTTCCCGTCTGATGCACCGGCTGGACATCATCAACGGCACGCTGGCCAAGGCCTACGGCGTCATGGGCGGCTACATCGCCGCGAGTACGCGGATGTGCGACGCGATCCGGTCCTATGCGCCGGGGTTCATATTCACGACCTCGCTGCCGCCCGCCGTGGCGGCGGGTGCGGCGGCAAGCGTGGCGCATCTCAAGCGTGACCAGAACCTGCGGGCGCAACACCAGACGCAGGCGAAGATCCTCAAGACCCGGCTCAAGGGGATGGGATTGCCGCTGATCGACCATGGCAGCCATATCGTGCCGGTGATCGTCGGCGACCCGGTGCATACCAAGCTGATCAGCGACATGCTGCTCGAAGGGTACGGCATCTATGTGCAGCCGATCAACTATCCGACCGTGCCGCGCGGCACAGAGCGCTTGCGCTTTACTCCGTCGCCGGTGCACGGACCCGACGAGATGGACGGCCTCGTTCGGGCCATGGACGAATTGTGGTCACATTGTGCGTTGAACCGTGCCGAACTGGCCGGTTAACCTTTAGGCGCGTGCAATGGATTTTGCGTTGTGTTAAGCTACCCACAATAACATAGTGGTGCGATCCGACGTGGTCGGGCGAAGCCTACAGAAACGCAAGAGGCACAGAGCGCATGGTAGGGCGGCTTTTTTCCCGCGAGGTGGAGGGCGACGATCCTGATATTCGCGGATTTGATGCGTTTGATCTGCGTCTCGGGGATCTCATGCGCGGCGAGCGTGCGACGCTCGGAAAATCGCTTCTGGATGTCGAACGGGAGTTGAAGATCAAGGCGAATTACGTCGCCGCGATCGAAAATGCTGATCCGTCCGTGTTTGACACGCCCGGTTTCATCCCCGGCTATGTGCGGTCCTATGCGCGCTATCTCGGCATGGATCCAGACACCGCGTTCCGGGCCTTCTGCGCGGAATCGGGGTTTTCGATCGCGCATGGCATGTCCGCCGAGGCCTCGTCGATCCGCAAGCCTGTCTTGGCCCCGGCGCGCAGGACGGGCCGCAAGGCCGGTGTCACGGATCCGCTGATCTCGCCCAACACACCGTTCCTGCCCGTCAACGAAAGCTTCATGGCACGCATCGAACCGGGCGCGATCGGATCGGTGCTGGTGCTGGTCGCGCTGATCACCGCCATCGGCTATGGCGGGTGGAGCGTGCTGCGACAGGTCCAGCAGGTTCAGCTTTCCCCGGTCGAGAATACGCCCATGGTGCTCGCCGACCTCGATCCGCTGAGCGATGCGATGACGCGCGGTCGCGAGACGCAGGATGGCGACGATGCGGTCGACGTGTTCCAGCCGCCGCGCGACGAACGTGTAAGCCGGCTCTACCGTCCCAAGGCGCTTGATGTGCCAGTCATGGTGGCGCGGGATGCGGCAATATCGACCCTCGATCCGCGCGACGGGGGCACGCTGTCCCCGCAACCCCCGCTGCCGGCGCGCGAAAGCAGCATCGAGGCGGCCTTGCGCGAAGCACAGCGGTCTGACACGCCGTTCGGTCCGGTCTCTGGGCCCAACGACGCGGACGCGGACGCGCCCGCAACGCCGCAGGTCGTCGAAGGTGCGCCGGAGAAGTTGCAGGTCGTCGCCGTGCGTCCCGCGTGGGTACGGGTGCGCGCAGCCGACCAGTCGGTGATCTTCGAAGGCATCATGAATGCCGGCGATACCTATGACGTGCCTGCCACCGAAGAGCCGCCGACCATTCGGATCGGTGCCTCGGGCGCGGTGTATTTTGCTGTCAACGGACAGCATTTCGGGCCGGCGGGCACGGGTGGGGCGGTGACGTCGAACCTCGCGCTCGCCGCCGAGCCGCTGACCGCGCGTTACAAGGTCGCCGATATCGAGGCCGATCAGGATCTCATGCAATACGTGGCCGAACTGAAGCCCCCGCAGGACTGACGGATCCGGGATTGGCGATCACGCATGATTGCCCCGGTGGTGCGCGCGTATTACCTTGTCCGATGAAGTCATCTCGAAATGGATGGGACAAACACGATGTCGCTCAATCATATCCGCCCGTGGCGCAACATCTATCGCCGCAAAAGTCGCCAGATCATGGTGGGCAACGTGCCCGTGGGCGGCGATGCGCCGATTTCCGTGCAGACCATGACCAACACGCTGACCACCGATGTGGCGGGCACCATCGCGCAGGTACAGGCGGCGGCCGAGGCCGGCGCGGACATCGTGCGCATCTCGGTCCCCGACGAGCCCTCGGCGCGCGCGCTGCGCGAGATCGTGCCCGAAAGCCCGGTGCCGATCGTGGCCGATATTCATTTCCACTACAAGCGCGGCATCGAGGCGGCCGAGGCGGGCGCGGCCTGCCTGCGCATCAATCCCGGCAATATCGGTGACGAACGCCGCGTCCGCGAGGTGATCGCGGCGGCGCGCGATCACGGCTGCTCGATGCGCATCGGCGTCAATGCCGGCAGTCTTGAGCGGCACCTGCTGGAGAAATACGGCGAGCCCTGCCCCGATGCGATGGTCGAGAGCGGGCTGGACCATATCCGCATCCTGCAGGATAACGATTTTCACGAGTTCAAGATCAGCGTGAAGGCGTCGGACGTGTTCATGGCCGCCGCCGCCTATCAGCAACTGGCCGAGGCGACCGACGCCCCGCTGCATCTCGGGATCACCGAGGCCGGCGGGCTCACGACCGGCACGATCAAGAGCGCGGTCGGCCTGGGCAACCTTCTTTGGGCGGGGATCGGCGACACCATCCGCGTGAGCCTTTCGGCCGATCCGGTCGAGGAGGTCAAGGTCGGCTTCGAGATCCTGAAATCGCTTGGTCTGCGGCATCGCGGGGTCAATATCATCTCCTGTCCAAGCTGCGCGCGGCAGGGGTTCGACGTGATCAGGACCGTGGAGATCCTCGAGGAACGGCTGGAACACATCAAGACACCGATGAGCCTGTCGATCATCGGTTGCGTGGTCAACGGCCCCGGCGAGGCGCTGATGACCGATGTCGGGTTCACCGGCGGCGGCGCGGGCAACGGCATGGTCTATCTCGCCGGCGCGCAGAGCCACCGCATGGATAACGCGCAGATGATCGACCACATCGTCGAACAGGTCGAGAAACGCGCCGCCGAGATCGAGGCCGGAGAGGTGGCGCAGGCCACGGAGGCGGCCGATTAACCGCCTCCGAGCGGGCTAAAGGTTAAGAAAGTATAACCAGATCAGACGCTTGGCGTGCGGTGCGGTTTGACTCACCGCACGGCCTCGCGTACAAATCACGACATGCTGACCGAGATGGGCACGCGGCTCCGGGGATCCCCCGGCGGCCGCTTTTTCATGTCGGCACGGCGGGGGCCCATGAAAAAAGAGACAATCGCATGAGGCATGAGCACGCATGGTTTTGATCACCCCGGATGAAAGGCCCACGGGCCTGACCACCTCCATCAACGCGCTGGAACGCCAGCTGGCGGATATGCGCGACGAGCTGGAGGCTCTGTATCTGCGGATCAAGGCCGGGGATCTGGACGAGCTACGAAACGCAACCAAGGCCACCGGGGAAATCCGGCAATGGCTGAAGATCGCAATAGAAGCGGAGGCGCAACTTGACAAACGCAGACAACAAGAGCGTGGCATTGCCAACGGATATGCCATCGATTTCGACCACGCCCGATCTGAGATCGGGTGCCGCATGGATCGTCTCAGAAGGGCAAGTTGCTCAGGACGCCTTCCTCGATGCCCTAAGTGACGGCGAGTTGCTGGCGCTGCCGTATATCTTCGAGTTCTGGGCGCTGGATCACCAGATCCCGCCCGAGGGCCGCTGGCGCGCATGGGTTGTCATGGGCGGGCGTGGCGCGGGCAAGACGCGCGCCGGGGCCGAATGGGTGCGCGCCCGGGTCGAGGGATCCCGGCCGCTCGATGCCGGGCGCTGCAATCGGCTTGCGCTGGTGGGCGAGACCATCGATCAGGTGCGCGACGTGATGGTCTTCGGCGAAAGCGGCATCATGGCCTGTTCCCCGCCCGACCGGCGGCCCGAATGGCAGGCGACGCGCAAGCGCCTTGTCTGGCCCAACGGCGCCACCGCGCAGGCCTTCTCGGCGCATGATCCCGAGGGCTTGCGCGGTCCGCAATTCGATGGCGCCTGGGTCGATGAGCTGGCCAAGTGGAAAAAGGCGCGCGAGACGTGGGACATGTTGCAATTCGGGCTGCGGCTGGGGGAGGATCCGCGCGTCTGCGTGACGACGACGCCACGAAACGTGGGTGTCTTGAAGGACTTGGTCTGCTCGGACAGCACCGTGGTCACCAGTGCGCCGACCGAGGCCAACGCGGCGTTTCTGGCCGAGGGCTTTCTCGACGAGGTGCGCGCGCGCTATGCCGGAACGCGGCTGGGGCGGCAGGAACTGGACGGTGTGCTGGTCGATACCGCCGAGGATGCGCTCTGGTCGCCCGCGATGCTCGAGGCGTGCCGGCTGGACATGGCGCCGGATCTGGACCGGATCGTGGTGGCGGTCGATCCGCCGGTCACCGGCCATGCCGGGTCGGACGAATGCGGCATCATCGTGGTGGGCGCCGTGACGCAAGGCCCGGTGCAGGACTGGCGGGCGTATGTTCTGGCCGATGCCAGCGTGACGGCGGCCAGCCCCGCGACGTGGGCCCGCGCCGCGATCCGCGCGATGGAGCAGTGGGGCGCGGAAAGGCTGGTCGCAGAGGTCAATCAGGGCGGCGATCTGGTGGAGCAGGTGATCCGCCAGATCGACCCGCTGGTGCCGTTCAAGGCGGTGCATGCGGGCCGGTCCAAGGGCGCGCGGGCCGAGCCCGTGGCAGCGCTCTACGAGCAGGGGCGCGTGCATCATGTACGCGATGTACGCGGGTTGTGTACGCTGGAGGATCAGATGTGCGCGATGACCACACGCGGCTTCGAGGGGCGCGGCAGCCCCGACCGCGTCGATGCCCTCGTCTGGGCCCTGACCGACCTGATCATCACCCCCTCGGCCAAATGGCGCCGCCCGAGCGTGCGGGCGGTGTGACAGATGCGGGATGCGCCGAGGGTGGCGCATCCCGTGCGGGTGTCCCCTGCCGGTCTGTCGCTGATCCGGCTAGAGCACCGCCTTGAACACATCGGCCCGGCGATGCGGCGCATGTCGCGTAGTCGGCTCACTTCAGATGCGTCTTGACGGCCGAGGACCGCTCCAGCGTGCGGTGCACCGGGCATTTGTCGGCGATCCCCAGCAGCTTCTGGCGCTGGTCGTCACTCAGGTCGCCGTAGAGGCGGATGGCGCGGGTGAAGGTGTCGGCCTTGGCCGTGCCGCCGCTGTCGGCGTCCTGCGCGTGGACCTTGTCATGGGTGACATCGACGCTGACATGCTCCAGCGGCCAGCCCTTGCGGCGGGCATACATGCGGATCGTCATCGAAGTGCAGGCCCCGAGACCGGCGGCGAGGAAGCCGTAAGGTGACATGCCGCGATCGGTGCCGCCATAGGCCGCGGGCTCGTCGGCAAGGACGTGATGGGTCGGCCCCGCGTTCACGTCCTGCAAGAAGCCGCCCGGGTCCGCTTCGGCCACGCGCACCACGCCCTCGGGCGCGCCCGGCGGCGGGGCGGGCGGCGCCAGATCCAGGTAGCGCGTGGCCCAGGCGGCGATGACCTGCGCGGCATATTCGGCATCATCCGGGTCGGTGATCAGGTGGTCGGCATCGTCGAGGGTGACGAAGCTTTTCGGGTGCTTGGCGGCCTTGAAGATCTCGGCGGCGTTGTCGATGCCCACGACCTCATCGCGCGGGGCGTGCAGCACCAGAAGCGCGCGCCCGAGATGCGCGATCTTGTCTTCCAGCGCCTCGGCGCGGACGTCCTCGACGAAATCCCGCCCGATCCGGATGGGGCGCCCGCCCAGCGTGACCTCGGCGGCGCCGTCGGTCTCGATCCGCTCCAGCGCGCCTGCGAAATTATGCGTCACATGGTCGGGATCGAAGGGGGCGGCGAGGGTGGCCACCGCGCGCGCGCTGTCGATCTGCCCGGCGGCGGCCAGCACGGCCGCCCCGCCGAGGCTGTGCCCGATCAGCAGGCCGGGGGCCATGTCGCGCGCGCCCAGCGCCTCTGCGGCCAGTTCCAGATCGCGGATATTGGTGGTGAAGGACGTGTTCTCGAACTCGCCCCCCGAATGGCCCAGACCGGTGAAATCGAAGCGCAGCACGGCGATGCCCGCCCCCGCGAGCCGCGCCGAGATCCGCCGCGCGGCGGGAATATCCTTGGAGCAGGTGAAGCAATGCGCAAACAGCGCCGTCGCCAGATGCGGCCCGTCGGGCAGGTCGAGCCGGGCGTTCAGCGTGTCGCCGGCATGGCCGGTGAAGGTCAGGCGTTCGGTGGGCATGGCGGATCCTTCTGCTGATCGCGGTCGCCGCAACCTAGCCGGCCGCCGCGGGCACCACCACCCCCGGCGCGCGCGCGTCACGCGAAGGTGAGGGGCCGTCCACAGCGCGCCGCGTCCGTTTGCGGTTCCGCGACACGGTGTAACCCCTTGATTTCGTGTGCTCCAGAGGCGCAGGAAAAGCGGCCATTTCTGCGCGGCATGCGCTGTTTCGCCAAAATCTTAACGATTTCTTGGAGGGGTGCTGTACCTTGTGTTAACGTTTCACGATAATGGTTGCGTATGGTGTGTGAGGAGGCCACGTGATGGGCTGGCAGTTGAAGACGCGAAAGGATCAGTTCCGCTTCACCGCGGTGATAACGGGGATCGCTCTTATGCTCACCCTCGTGTTGCGGACACTGATGCTGCCCCCCGATATCGTGGCGCAGTCGCTTGTGCCGGATGCGGCGACAGCGCTGCTGATTTCCGCGCCGCTGGCCTGGGTCATCGGCCAGAGGTTGCGTGATGCGCATGACCGCAGCACGCAGCTGGAACACGCGCTGGACTATGACCTGCTGACCGGCGTGCATACGCGCGCCAGTTTCTACAAGCGGGTGGACATGGCAAGCGACCGGCCCTGCGCGGTGATCGTGGTGGATATCGATCATTTCAAGGGATTCAACGACCGCCACGGGCATTTTGCCGGCGATCAGGCGCTTCGCCAATTCGCCGCGATCCTGACCGGCAATTGCCGGCATGCCGATGTCGTGGCGCGGTTCGGGGGCGAGGAATTCGTGATCGTGCTGCGCGGCGCCGATGTGGAGACCGGGCGCATGGTGGCCGAGCGGCTTGCGCTGCGGGTCCGGGAAAGCCCGATCTATTTCGGCAAGCGCAGCCTGCATCTGACGGCGAGTTTCGGGGTTGCCGCCGTCGCCCCGGGCGGGGATATGGACAAGGCCATGCGTCAGGCCGACCGGGCGCTTTACCGCGCCAAGCAGGCCGGGCGCGACTGTGCCCAGACCCACCAGCCGGACGACACGTTCAAGCCTTTGCACGCGGCACAGTGACAACGGCGCGAAGTTTCGGGATATTTTCAGCCGGGCAGGCGGACTAGGCCACCCGCCGACCGCGCAGCCCCCCTCAGATGCGCAGGAAGGGCTGCGCGAGGCGCGGGATCATCGACCGGAACCGCAACGGCGCGTCGGTGGCGGCAAGGCAGATGCAATCGGCCCCGATATCGGCCACCGGCGTGTGATCCAGATCCTCGTTGGCGACTTCCATGTCGCCGGGGCCGAACCGATCGACCTCGTCCACGAAGGCGCCCTGCAGGACCAGCGTCAGTTCTGTCCCGCGATGGCCGTGATCTGGCACGGCGGCACCGGCGGGAATATAGAGAAGCCGCGCCGTCGCCTCGGGCGAGGTGGGCAGGATGGCCTGTTTCACGCCCATCCCGACATGCCGCCAGCGCACCTTGTCGAGCCCGCCGTCGATGTAGTCATGCAGCGGCGCGGGCAGCCCGTTCGCGCGAGATTTCGGGGCCGGCGCAGTGTCCTGCGCGTCCCCGTTGCGGATCAGCGCCATCGTCGCGGCAAGGCTGTCGTCGGACATGTCCATGGTCGCGCCCTGTTCGATCAGGGTGCCACCCACGCAATCGAACGCCCCGAGCCGCGCGCGGCACTCGTCGCACATCGAGATATGCGTGGCCACTGTCAGGCTGAACGCCTCCGGCAGGGTGCCTGCGGAATAGGCCATCAGAAGGGCGTCGGTTACATGATGTCTGATTTCATTATGGGTCATGACTGTCACTTCATTTCATGGCGCAGTCGGTCGAGCGCCAGTCTGATTCGGGATTTGATCGTGCCGAGCGGGAGCCCGGTCTGTTCGGCGATCTCGGAATGGCTGAGATCGCCGAAATATGCCTTTTCGATCAGGGTGCGCTGCTTTTCGGGCAGGGCCGCGATGGCCGCGCCGAGCTGGTCGCTTTCCTGTTGCAGCGCCAGCACGTCGGCCTGATCGGGTTCCGGCTCATGTCCCCAGGGCAGATCCTCGGGTTCGGGGCGTTTCTGGCGGCGCAGCGCGTCGATCTTGCGGTTTCGCGCGATGGTGAAGATCCATGTCGCCACCGTTGCGCGGGAGGGATCGAACAGGTGCGCTTTCTGCCACAGCGTCGCCATAACCTCCTGGGTGGTTTCCTCGGCCTGCGTGGCATCCGACCCGGAGCGCATGAGGAAGCCTTTGACCCGCGGTGCAAAATGCGCGAAGAGCCGGGCAAAGGATTTTTCGTCCCTGTCATCACGTATGAGAGCAATGCAAGCCACCCAGTCCTCGTTTTCCGTTTCGCGTTTCTCGTTCGTCGATGTCACGTCCGCCAATCCTGCCGCGCCTTGTGTTTCGCCGGATGTCGTATCATGCATCCAGGCGCCGGGCGATAGGTCCATTTAGGGACCGCTTATGAGATCTACGCGCCGGGGCGGCGATCGGATCACATGGCGGATCACAGAACGCGCGAAATCTCTTTCTAATCCGCTGCCGCGCGGGCCGCGTAAACAAATCAGACTCAATCGCAGCAGGTACCACACTTCATGCCATTTGAAACGAACGCCTGCGCCCGCAGGAGGATCGCCGTCATCGGTGCGGGGATCTCCGGAATGGGCGCGGCAGAGCGTCTTGCGTCCTCCAGTGACGTCGTCATTTTCGAGGCCGAGCCGCGGCTGGGCGGGCATGCCCGCACGATCATCGCAGGAAAGCAGGGCGACCGCCCGGTCGATACCGGGTTCATCGTGTTCAACTACGCGACCTACCCGCATCTGACAGCGCTCTTCGAGCGGCTGGACGTGCCGGTGGTGAAAAGCCGCATGAGCTTTGGCGCGTCGATCCGCGGCGGGGCGATCGAGTACGGGCTCGACAGTGCGGCGGCGTTCTTTGCGCAGAAGCGCAATGTGCTCAACCCGCAGTTTCTGGCCATGCTCCGCGATATCTTCCGGTTCAATTCCGGTGCGCTCACTGCGGCGCAGGAGCCCGGGCTGACGATTGGCGAACTGACCCGCAAGATGCGGCTCGGCCGGTATTTCCGCGACTATTACCTGCAGCCCTTCTCGGGCGCGATCTGGTCCACGCCGGTCGAGAAGATCTTTGATTTCCCGGCGCTGTCGATGGTGCAGTTCTTCAAGAACCACGGTCTGCTGGGCTATGACGAACAGCATCAGTGGTACACCGTCGATGGCGGGTCGGTGTCCTATGTCAGCCGGCTGGAGGGTGCGATGCGCGCCAAGGGCGTGGATGTCCGCGTCGGCACGCCGGTGACGGGCATCACGCGGGTCGGCGAAGGTGTGCAGGTGCGCGCCCGCGGTTGCGACTGGGAGGTGTTCGACGAGGTGGTGATCGCCGCGCATGGCGACGACGCGCTGCGGCTGCTGGCCGATGCCGACGAGACCGAGCGGGTCGATCTCGGCGCGATCACCTATCAGCCCAACGACATCACCCTGCATGCCGACGCGTCGGTGATGCCCAAACGGCGCGCCGTCTGGTCGTCGTGGAACTACACCGAGGCGCGGGTCAAGCGCAGCGGGCAGATCGACCTGACCTACTGGATGAACAGCCTTCAGCCGATCCCCGAGCACGATCCGCATTTCGTCACGCTCAACACGACGCGGCCCATCCGCGAAGAGCTGATCTACGACCAGACGACGATGCGCCATCCGGTCTACGATCTCGCGGCGCTGGCGGCGCGGGACCGGATCCATGCCGCCAATGGCCGCCGCAACACGTGGTTCTGCGGGGCATGGATGCGCCACGGCTTTCACGAGGACGGGCTGTCGAGCGGGCTGGATGTCGCCGAGGCGATCATCGCGCGCGACGCGATGGCGGTGGCGGCCGAATGAGGGTCGTCGAGCATATCGCCGGCCACACATGGCACGGGCGCAAGGGCGCGGCGCATGGGGGCAAGGGCGCAGTCGATAACGCGTTTCGCTACGGCATCGATTACGTGATGCTGGATGCCGAGGCCGAGGTCAGCGCGCCGCGGCTTTTCGGGCGCAACCGAAAGGCCCTCGTCGGGATCCGGGATCTCGATCATGGCGGGGCGCCGCAGGCCGGGCGCGGGGCTTGCTGGGTGCGCGAGGTGCTGCGCGCCCACGGGTTGCCGGAGCCTGTGCGGATAGAGCTTCTGGCGCAGCCGCGCATGCTGGGGCATGTCTTCAACCCGGTCTCGTTCTGGATCTGCCGCGACGCCGCCGAGGAGGTGCGAGTGATCATAGCCGAGGTCGGCAACACCTATGGCGGGCGGCATTCCTATCTGTGCCACCGCGACGATCTGGAACCCATCACGCCCGAGGACCGGATCACGGCCACCAAGATCTTCTATGTGTCGCCGTTCCAGCAGATCGACGGGACGTACGAGTTCCGCTTCGATCTGCGGCCCGACCGGATCGGCATCTGGATCGATTACAGCGGCGGCGAGGGCCGGCTGATCGCCACGCTTGTGGGCAGCCGCCGCCCGGCGACCACGCGCGGGCTGCTCGGTGCCTTTCTGCGCCGCCCGTTCGGTGCGCGCCGGGTGCTGGCGTTGATCCACTGGCAGGCGCTCAAGCTGTGGTGGAAGGGGGCGACGTTCCGGTCGCCGCCCCCGCCGCCCTCGGAAGAGGTCAGCCGATGAGCCACGGCGGCATCACGATCCCTGCCGGGCTTGCACCGCGCCTGCCCGGCTTTGCCATCTTCGGCGCGCTGATCGCGTCGGCGGGGCTGCCGCTGTATATCCATGCGCCGAAATTCTATGTCGATGAATACGGCGTGTCGCTGGCAGCCTTGGGCACGATGCTGGGCGTTTTGCGGCTGCTGGACGTGGTGCAGGATCCGCTGCTCGGGCGGCTCAGCGATTATCTCAAAGCTCGCCGCGCGCTCAGCGTCTGGGCGGCCGTGGCGCTGATGGCGGCGGCGATGCTGGGGCTTTTTGCCGTGACGCCGCCGATCACGCCGCTGTGGTGGTTCGCGGCGATGCTGACGCTGGTGTTTTCCAGCTTCAGCTATCTGACGATCTGCTTCTACGCCCAGGGCGTGGCCAGCGCCGCGTATCTGTCCGGGAACGGCCATCTGCAACTGGCGCGCTGGCGCGAGACCGGGGCGCTGATCGGCATCTGCGCCGCAGCCGTCGCCCCCACGGCGCTGGGCGGGTATGCCGGGTTCGCGGTGGCCTTCGCGGGGCTTGGGCTGGTGGCGGTGGTCGCCATGGCCGGCCAGTGGCAGGCCGCCGATGTGCCCGACGGCACAGGCTTTGGCCCGGTGCTGCGCGACCAGATCGCGCGGCGGCTGCTGATCGTCGCACTGTTCAATGCGGCGCCCGTTGCGGTCACCTCGACGTTGTTTCTGTTTTTCGTCGAAAGCCGCCTGCAGGCGCCGGGATGGGAAGGGCCGTTCTTGCTGATATTCTTCCTGTCGGCGGCGGTCGCGGCCCCCCTGTGGGGCCGGCTGGCCGAGGGCTATGGCGCGAAACGCGTGCTTCTGGGCGCGATGGTGCTGGCGATCGGGGTGTTTGCCTGGGCGGTGACGCTGGGCGCGGGCGATCTGGTGGCGTTCGGCGTGATCTGCGTGCTGTCCGGCGCCGCCGTGGGCGCGGACCTGACGCTGCTGCCGGCGCTGTTCGCGCGGCGCATGTCGGATATCTCGCCGGGGGCGGCCGAGGGGTTCGGGCTGTGGTCGTTCGTCTCGAAAGTCACGCTGGCGGTGGCCGCGGTGGCGCTTCTGCCGCTGTTGCAGACCGGCGGGTTCAAGGCGGGCACGGAAAATGACCCGGAGGCGCTGTGGCTGCTCAGCCTGCTCTATGGCGGCTTGCCGTGCGTGCTGAAACTGGCGGCCATCGCGCTTCTGGCGCGCACACCGATCGAGGAAAGGGGATGATGATGACCGCGTTGGCGTATATGCTACTGGGGGCCGTGCTTGTGCTGGCGCTGGTGCTGATGCGGCGGCTGCTTGCGAGCTTTGCCGCACAGCGCCCCGGCGATTATGCCGGGACCGAGCCGGTCTTCGATCTGCGCAAGCATCTCAACGGGCCGATCAGGTGCGAGGGCGTGATCTACGGCCCGACGGGCCGCGTCGCGTCGCGGTTCACCGGGGATTTCGAGGGGCGCTGGGACGGCGATCGCGGCGTGATGCGCGAGCATTTCCAGTATGACAGCGGCAACACGCAGGATCGCGAATGGCGGCTGGAGCTTGGCAATGACGGGCATGTGCGCGCCGAGGCCGATGATCTGGTGGGTGTGGGGTCCGGCCAGCAAAGCGGCGCGAGCCTGCGGTTGCGCTACAACATCCGCCTGCCGGAAGAGGCTGGCGGTCATGTGCTGAACGTCACCGACTGGATGTATGTCACGCCCGCCGGTGTGGTCGTCAATCGCAGCCAGTTCCGCAAGTTCGGGATCAAGGTGGCCGAACTGGTGGCCACATTGCAAAAGGTGGAGACATGACGGACTGGACCGGCAAACGCTACTGGCTGGTGGGCGCGAGCGAAGGCCTCGGCGCGGCACTGGCCCACAAGATCAGCGCGGCGGGGGCCGAGGTGATCGTCTCGGCCCGGAGTGCCGACCGGCTGGCCGAGGTGGCCGCAGCGCTGCCGGGACCGGCCCGCGCCGTGCCGGTGGATGTGCGCGACGATGCGAGCGTGGCGCGCGCCGCCGAAGAGGTGGGCGAGATCGACGGCGTGGTGTATCTCGCCGGCGTCTACTGGCCGCAGCCCGCGACCAGGTGGACGCCCGATCAGGTCACCGCCATGGCGGACGTGAATTTCACGGGGGCCGTGCGCGTGCTGGGCGCGGTGGTCCCCGCAATGGTGGCGCGCGATGCGGGCCATGTCGTGCTGACCGGGTCGCTGTCGGGGTTTCGCGGCCTGCCGGGGGCCATCGGCTATGCCTCGTCTAAGGCCGGGGTGATGCATCTCGCCGAATCGATGCGCGCCGATCTGTGGCGCACCGGCGTGCGCGTGCAACTGGCCAATCCCGGCTTCATCAAGACACGGCTGACCGACAAGAACGATTTCCACATGCCGTTCCTGATGACCCCCGAGGAGGCGGCGGGCGAGATGTTCGCGCTGATGGAGACCGAGCGCGCCTTCCAGCGCCATTTCCCGCGGCTTTTCAGCTATCTGTTCCGGTTGTCGCGGTTCCTGCCGGACTGGGCCTATTACCGTGTGTTTGGCTGACGCCCAGCCAGGGCTGAGTGCCCGGCGCGATACGCGACCGCAGGTCGCAGCGCCATCGCATGTCCGCCCCCCGGACAGGCGATTTGTCGAAGTTGGCGCGCCGATTTGGGCTTTTTCGGTATGGCCGGGATAAAGTGCTTTGAACTAAGGTGTGATCGCCTGCCCGCGGACATGCGATGGCGCTGCATGGCTAATGCCCGCTTTCCTACCCCTCCTGAATGCTCTCCAGATAGGCCAGCAATGCGGCGAGCGGGCGCGGCGTGGGGGTCAGCACCCCGTCGCCCACATCCACCGGCACCGTGTCGCCTTCCAGCAGCGCGCCGAATTCCGGCATTTCCTGACCCGGCAACCCGGTG
>JAWLFT010000096.1:0-10371 GCA_041685435.1 Roseovarius sp. | reverse complement strand
TTCGGCATGAAGATGAAGATGCGCGTCAGTTGCAGGGCCGTGACCATCGCCAGATCGACCCCGAGGAACTTGGCCGTCAGCGCCATTTCGGTGACACCGCCCGGCGCCATGCCGAGCACGAGCACCTCCCAGTCCAGCCCTGTCATGGTGGCAATCGCGATGGCGCATGCCGAAATAATAATCAAAAGCAACAAGGTACTGATCACCAACGTCCCCAGAAGCCGCCGCCCGCTGACCAGAAGATCGCGGCGAAACATGCTGCCGAGCCATATGCCCAACACCACCTGAGCCGCCGACAAAACCACCGGCGGAAAGGCTGTCGGGTTCAGACCGGCCGCTGCCGCAGCGGCGGAAAATGCAAGCGGACCAAGAAAATAGGGGTTCGACAGCCGCAGTTTCTTGAAGAGTAGCGCCCCGCAAAAGGCAAGCCCCGCAAGAAATCCGTTGCCCCATGCATCGAACGGACCGCCCCGCACGAGAGCATCGGACGCCGGCCAGCCATCAACCGCATAGACGAATAGCGGCACCAGAATGACCACAGCCGCGATGCGCATGGTCTGCGTCAGCACGATCGGCGCCGGATCCCAATTGAATTTCCCCGCGATGACAGCGGCTTCGATGGGGCTTGTGGGGAATGTCGCGAGAAAGGCCTGCGCCAGCGGCATGCCCCCCATCCGCGCGGTGAGAAACGCGACAGCCCCCGCGAGCCCCGCCGTGAGGAGCGCCGCCCCGACGAGCAGGGGCGCGAAGGACAGCAAGGCGGCAAGGGCGGCCGGGGTGAATGCCAGCCCCACCTGCGCCGCGATCACCATCTGACCGAAAGGCCGGGTCCTGACCGGCACCTGCACGGAAATCATACCGCTGACGTAGAGGCTCGCAGACAGCACCAGCGGGCCGATCATCCACGGCAACGGCATCCCGAGCACCGAAAAAAGCCACCCGGTGCCGATGCCGAGAGCGTAGACAGCGATCAGGATGAGGCCGTTCTTCAGTCTCGGTGACACCGGGGAAGGATCCTTTCAGGCAGCGCCGCGATCAGCGCGGCGCGTGGCCCGCGCCGACATCCCAGAACAGCCCCGTCATCAGCCGCAGCGCATCGCGGCAGACAGGTTTCAGGACATGCTCGTCGGGGGCGTGCTGCGAACAGCCCCGATAGGAATGCGGCACCCAGACCGTGGGCAGGCCGAGGATCTCGGCAAAGGCATCATTGGGCAGAGATCCGGCGAGGTTCGGCAGAACATGCGGGGCCTGCCCGGCGGTTTCCTGCAACGAGGCCGCGGCGAAGCGCACCCAAGGGTGATCCGGATCGAGCCGCGTCGCGCGGAAAAACCCACGGTCATGCGGGATGATCTGAACCGCGTCGAATCCCTGCGCATCAAGATGGCGGCGCAGCGCGGGCACGATATCCTCGGGCGTGGTACCCACCACATAGCGCAGTTGGCAGGTGGCGCGGGCCTGCGCCGAAATCGCGTTGACAGGCGCCTCGGGCACACCGCTTTTCATGGCAAGGATGGCAAAGCTGTTCCAGCCATAGGCGCGCTCCACGGGCGTCAGCCCTTCCTCGCCCCAGCCGGGGTCGATCGCGGGGCCCTCCTCGCTTTCGATCGGCAGGCCGCTCAGGGCTTCGCGCACGCTGTTCGAAAGGCTGTCGGGGCGCCATTCTGGAATGCGGATCTGCCCGCGCGCATCGGTGATCGTGGCAAGCGCCTGCGCAAGGATCATCGCCGGATCGGCCAGAAGCCCGCCCCAGTTGCCAGAATGATGCGCTCCTTCGCGCAGATCGACCAGAAGGTCGAAGGTCACACCGCCGCGCGAGCCCATGAACATGGTGGGCGTCTCGGGTTGCAGGCGCGGCCCGTCCGAGGCGATCAGCACATCGGCCGACAGCGCGTCCGTCTCGGCGGCAAAGAAATCGTGCAGCCCGGGCGAGCCCGTCTCCTCGCCCGTCTCGATCACCATGCGACAGTTGAAGCCAAGCTGCCCGCGCGCCCCGATCACCGCCTCCAGCGCGGCGATGTTGATCAGGTGCTGGCCCTTGTTGTCGGCGGTGCCGCGCCCGTAGAGGCGATCGCCCTCTTCGACCAGCGTGAAGGGATGCAGCCCCTCGCGCCACTGATCTGTCTGTGCGCGGATCACGTCGCCATGCCCATAGCTGAGAACCGTGGGCAGATCGTCGCCCTCGTGCCGCTCGGCGGTCAGGATCGGCCCCGCGCCGGGGGCAGGATTGTCGTGGATGCGGCAGGTAAACCCCATGCCGGTCAGGCGCGGCTCCATCGCGTCGCGGAGGTAGCGCCCCAGTTCTGCGGCCTGATCGGGGGTCTGGCTCTCGGTCTCGTAGCTGACCAGGTCGGCCAGATCGGCCTGAAATGTGCCGGTGTCGAAATAGGCGGAAATGGTGTCTATCGCTGCGTCTCTGGTCATGATTGTCCTGTCTGTGCTTCTGAAACGGCATCGCCCCAGGGCGACATGATCTCGGTGCAGCCGGTATTCGTCGATCCCTGCCGCATCACCCCGGCGGGACAGCCGAAGGCAAACGGGAACGGGCTGCGCCGGGCGGTGTGAACGACGTGATCTTCGCGCAGCCGCGTCAGCACGTTCTCGGGCAGGGTCTCGTCGGCAACCACGGTATCACCGCCCGACACATCGATGCGCGGGTGATGAAAGGCTGCACCGATATCCATGCCGTGATCGGCCACGAAGGACGCCATCTGCACCATCGCCGAGACGATCT
The DNA here is from genome assembly GCA_041685435.1 of Roseovarius sp. Taxonomy (GTDB): domain Bacteria; phylum Pseudomonadota; class Alphaproteobacteria; order Rhodobacterales; family Rhodobacteraceae; genus Roseovarius. The sequence goes on along the minus strand of JAWLFT010000096.1, from coordinate 7,640 downwards.
TGCGCCCGCCCGACGCGCCGAAGGCAAGGCGCGCGCCGCCGGCCTCGCCAAGGATCGGGCAGACATTCATCAGGCAGCGCTTCCCGGGGGCCAGCGAATTGGGCCGCCCCGCGACCGGATCGAACCACATGATCCCGTTATTCATCAGGAACCCGGTGGAGGGCGAGACGACCCGCGCGCCGAAGATCGACAGCAGCGTCTGCGTCTGCGCCACCATGTTGCCGTGGCGATCCACCACCGAGAAATGCGTGGTGCAGCCCGGATGCGTCTCGGTCTCGCCGGTATCGCCCATCGTGGCGAGCCGGTCGGCATAGGCCGATTTCAGACAATCGGCATAGGCAGAGAAGGCCTCAGGCGCTGTGCTCATGTCGCGGGATTCCATCGCGCGCAGGGCGTGGGCGAAGGTCGGCCCGGCCGTGAGGCCCGGAGGCACGTGGAACCGCGCGTCGCGATAGGCCACGCTCAGCGGGTCGGCAAACGCCGCGCGATAGGCGCGCAGATCGTCATGGGTCAGGCACCCGCCCTTTTCCTGCACATCGGCAGCCATCGCGGCACCGAGATCCCCATCGTAGAGCGCGCGCGCCCCCCCCCGCGCGATCTGGTCGAGGCTTTCGGCCATGCGCCTCTGATCCAGCCGTTTTTCGGCCAAAGCCGTCCAGCCCGAGATCGTCGGCCACTGCCCATCCTCCAGAAACAGGTCTGCCGCGTCGGGATCCTTGGCCAGTTGCCGCGTGGTCGAGGCGATGACGAGGGCCGCGTACCAGTCCACCAGCAGCCCCTCGCGGGCATGCGCGATGGCGGGTGCAAGCAGATCGGCCCAGGGCATCCGGCCAAAGCGCGCATGCATCCGCCCCATCCCGTCGACGAGGCCGGGAACAGCCACAGCGGCAGCACCCTGCACATTGCGATCATCCACGACCTTTTCCCAGGGAAAGAGATCGCCCGCGATACCCTCGCCCGAGAGCGGGTAATCGGCCGGGTCGAGGGCGGCGGGCGCGCGCATCCCGTAATCCAGCGCCTGCGCGCGGCGCTCGCCCGCGCGCCACAGCATCAGCGTGCCGCCCCCCGCCGGGCCGCTCATCCACGGCTCCAGCACGCCGATGGCAAAGGAGGTGGCGATCGCGGCATCCACCGCGTCACCGCCCGCCGCCAGCACATCCGCGCCAGCTTTTGCTGCAAGACGGTGCTGGGCTGCGACGATGCCATGTTCGGTCTCGATGACGGTCTTGGAAATGGTCGCGGTGCGCGAGAGGTTCACCGACATGTCAGGCCGCCCGCCTGTCGTACATCGGCCCGTGCGGGTCGTGCAGGTGGCATTCGACATGTCCGACGGATGTTCCAACCGCGCGGGGTGCGGTCGTCTTGCACAGATCCGTGGCGAACGGGCAGCGCGGATGGAAATGACAGCCGCGTGGCGGATCGATCGGGTTGGGATAGGCCATTCCAAGCTGCGTGTCGGGCACGCCCAACCCCGGCTCGGGCGTCAGCACCGATTTCAGCAGCGCCTGCGTATAGGGGTGTGCGGCCTCATCAAACAGCCCGGCCACGTCGGCCTCTTCGACGATCCGGCCCAGATACATCACCGCGACACGCGTCGCCAGATGCTCGACCACGGCCAGATCGTGGCTGATGAACAGGTATGTCAGCCCGAACTCGCGGCGCAGATCGCCCAGCAGGTTGAGAATCTGGCTTTGCACCGAGACATCCAGCGCCGAGGTCGGCTCGTCGCAGATCACGATCTCGGGCTTCATGATGAGCGCGCGGGCAATCGCCACGCGCTGTCGTTGACCGCCCGACATCTGGCTGGGAAAGGTGTTCATCACCCGCGCCGGCAGCCCGACGATATCTAGGATCTTGCGCACCTCGGCGTCCCAATGCGCGCGGTCTCCGATGCCATGCACCCGAAGCGGCAGCGAGACGATGTCGAAAATGCTCTTGCGCGGGTTGAGCGACGAATAGGGGTCCTGAAAGATCGGCTGGATGCGTCGCGCCAGCGTCATCCGGTCCTGCGCCTTGATCTCTTCGCCATCGACCAGCACCTGACCGGAGGTTGGCGCCTCCAGTCCCAGCAGGATCTTGGCGAGGGTGGACTTGCCGCAGCCCGACTCGCCCACAAGGCCCAGCACCTCGCCGCGCGGCAGCGAGAGCGACACGTCGTTGACCGCCGTCAGCGGGCGCGCGGCGCCGAAAAGACCCTGCTTGACGCGGTAGGTCCTGGTCACGCCGCGCAGTTCCAGAATGGCGGAGGATTGGGGGTCGGTCATGCGATGGCCTCCTCTTCGGCATGGCGTTTTCCGTCGGGGTGAATGCAGCGGAAAGCATGCGTTCCGTCCTCGTGGCGCGGGATCGCGGCGCGGCAGGCATCCTCGGCATGCGGGCAGCGCGTGCGAAAGGCGCAGCCTTCGACATCGCCGATCAGCGACGGCACGATCCCGGCAATGGTGCCGAGCGTGCTGCCGCGTTCGGTCTTGCCCGGCTGCGGGATGCAGCGCAGCAGGCCACGCGTGTAGGGGTGCGACGGCGTGTTGAACACATCCCGCGCGGGGCCGGTTTCCACCAGCTCGCCGGCATACATCACCGCCACCTTGTCGGCGACACGCGCCACGACGCCCAGATCATGGGTGATCAGGATCATCGCCATGTTCATTTCGCGGCCGAGATCATAGAGCAGCCGCAGGATCTGCGCCTGAATGGTGACGTCGAGCGCTGTGGTCGGCTCGTCCGCGATGATCAGTTCCGGCTCGCACATCAGCGCCATCGCGATCATCACCCGCTGCCGCAGGCCCCCCGACAACTGGTGCGGATACTGGCCCAGACGGCCGGCCGCGCCGGTGATGCCGACCTTTTCCAGCAACTCCACGGCGCGGGCGCGGGCCGCCTCGCGACCGACGTTGCGGTGCAGCAAGAGCGCCTCGGTCAACTGGTCGCCGATCGTGTAGGCGGGGTTGAGCGAGGTCATCGGCTCCTGAAAGATCATCGCCATGCGCGCCCCGCGCAAGCTGCGCATCGTGCCGGACCCCGCGTGCAAAAGGTCGGTTCCGTCGAAATCCATGCGGTCGGCGGTCCGCTTGATGGTCTTGCCCAGAAGGCCCATCAGCGCCAGCGAGGTCAGCGATTTGCCCGACCCTGATTCGCCCACGATGCACAGGGTCTCACCGCGCTTCAGGTCGAAGTCGATGCCGCGCACCGCACGCAATGTGCCGCCGCCAACAGGGATGTTCAGCGTCAGGTTTCGGACGCTCAGAAGTGGTTTCTCCATGGGTTCAGCTCCGGTTTTCGGGGGCGGTGACGTCGCGCAGCCCGTCGCCCATCAGATTGATCGCCAGCACCAGCACGAACAGCACCACGCCGGGGATGACCACCATCCACGGCTCGAACAGCATCATGTTCTTGCCTTCCGACACCATCAGGCCCCAGCTTGGCGTGGGGGGTTGCACGCCAAGCCCGAGAAAAGACAGCGCCGCTTCCAGCAGGATCGCATGCGCCATTTCCAGCGTGATCACGACGATCAGGTTGTTGGCGATATTCGGCATGATCTCCGACAGGATCACCCGCGGGGTCGAGGCGCCGATGGCACGCGCGGCAGAGACATATTCGCGGTTGCGCACCTGCAGCGTCGAGGCGCGCATCACCACCGCGAAGCGGTCCCACAACAAAAGGCCCAGCACGATGATCACCACCTGAAGCGACCCGCCAAGGATCGCCACCACGGCAAGCGCCACCAGCACGACCGGCATCGCGAGCCGCACATTGATGAGGAACGTCACCACCATGTCCACGCGCCCGCCGAAATAGCCGGCGGCGACGCCCATCGTGGTGCCTATCACGCCCGAGATGAGCGCCGCGATAACCCCGATCATCAGCGACACGCGCGCGCCGTAGATCAGCCGCGACAGGTAATCGCGCCCGAGATGGTCGGTGCCGAGCGGATGCGCCCAGTCGCCGCCCAGAAACACCGGCGGCTCCATCCGGGTCATCAGGCTTTGCGCATAGGGATCGTGCGGGGCCAGAAGCGGCGCGAAAATCGCCACAAGTGTCAGGATCGCGATCACCACCGCGCCGATCATCAGGCCCTGATGGCCGAACACGCGTTTGCGCAGCATCTGGCCCGGCGTGGGGCCGGTGATCTCTTTCAGGATCGGGTCATGTGTGTCGGTGAGGGTCATCTCAGCTGCTCCGCATGCGGGGATCGAGCCAGGCATTCAGCACATCGGCCAGAAAGGTGAAGACGATGTAGAACATCGAAAAGACGAGGATCAGAGCCTGCACCGTCGGCAGGTCGTTGCGCGCGATGCTTTCCCAGGCGAGATACCCCGCGCCGTGCAGCGCGAAGATCGACTCGACCACGATCGAGCCGCCCAGCATGAACCCCATCTGAACGGCGGCCAGCGACACCACCGGGATGATCGCGTTGCGCAGCGCATGACGGAACAGCACGCGGCCCTCCGGAGCGCCCTTGGCGCGCGCGGTGCGGATGTAGTCCGAGTTCAGCACATCCAGCATCCCGGCGCGCGTCAGGCGCATGATCGCAGGCATGGCGTAGTAGCCAAGCACGATCGTCGGCATCACGAAATGCGCCGGTGAGGACGCCCCCGAGGGTGGCAACCAGCCCAGCTGGATCGCGAAGACCACGATCAGGATCAGGCCGAACCAGAAGCTCGGCAGCGCCTGGCCCGCCACCGAAAGGAACAGCGCGACCCGGTCGATCAGCGAATTCGGGCGGATCGCGGCGGCCACGCCAAGCGGCACGGCGGTGAGGATCGCGAAGGTGATACCGCAGACACCAAGCGTCATTGTCACGCCCAGCCGGCTCCGGACCAGCTCGGACACGGGCATCTGGAAATAGAAGCTCTGACCGAAATCGAATTGCATCGCAGAGATCAGCCAGTCGCCATATTGCACCAGCATCGGTCGGTCGAAGCCGTAGAATCGACGAATCGCTTCGATATCTTCGCCGCTCGCGCTTTCGCCGGCCATTGCCACGGCCGGGTCCCCTGCGAGGAAAAGCAGGCTGAAGCTGATGAAGGACACGGTAAAGGCCACCAGAACGGCAAGGCCCAGACGTTTCAGGATGAATGTGAGCACGGGATTTGCCCCTCGTTTTCTGGCAGGTCGCTGGAGGCGCGAGAGAGGTGGAGGGCCGCGCACGGCCCTCCGGTCAGGGGACGCGGATCAGTTCCACTCGACGGTGGTGAAGCGCAGAACCTCGTCGGCCGTGGGCGTGTAGGCGACCTCTTTGGTCGAGACGTAGTTGGTGTTGTACGAGAACATCGGCGCCCAGTAGGCCTGATCGGTGATGCGCTCGATGGCCTTGGTGTAATGCTCCACCCGCGTGTCGGGGTCGGTCGAGCCGTCGGCGACCTCCAGATCGGCCAGCACCTGGTCGTCGCGCGCGTCATCAAGCGAGCCATGCTTGAAGAACTGGCTGACCATCGCCGACGCGTCATTGACCGAGAAGCTGCCCCAGGTCAGGAACGCAAGTGGCACGTCGCCGGTCATGTTCATCTCGCGCAGGGCAGAATACTGCAGAAACTTGAAGTCCGTGTCGATGCCCACGTTATTGAGATAGCTCATGATCGCCTCGGCATATTCCCGGTCGCGATAGGCATAGAACTCGGTGGTGAAACCGTCGGGATAGCCGGCCTCGGCCAGCAGCGCGCGGGCCTTTTCCGGATCGAACTCATACTGTGTCGCGGCCTCTTCGACGCAGCCGAACTGGCTGGGGAAACAGGGGGTATGGATCGGCGTGGAATTGCCCCGCAGCAAGGCGTCGACCAGCTCTTCGCGGTTGATCGCATGGTTGACCGCACGGCGCACCCGCACATCGGTGAACGGTGTGTCGCCCGAACGGCCGGCCGCATCCATCGACAGGTATCCCACCCGCATCGTGGATTCGTTGGTGACGGTGAACTCGTCGCGCTTGGCCAGTTGCTCGGCCTGGTCGGACGGCACCTGCCAGATCATATCGAGCGATCCGCTGAACAGTTCCGCCATCTGCGTGTTGACGTCGGGAATGGTGCGGATATCGACATGCGTCACGGTCGGCTGGCCTTTGGGGCCGTCGTGATAATCCTCGTATTTCTCAAGCACGAAATGCTGTCCAGGGGTCACCGAAACCGCCTTGTAGGGACCGGTGCCGACAGGCTCGCGTCCCATGCCCGAGGGGCCCACCTCATCGTAATAATCGGCGGGATACATCGACACCGGACCGGACAGGAACTCGATCGCCGCCGGAAACTTGTCCTTGAGATGGATGCGGACGGTGTAGTCGTCGATCTTCTCGGCCGACTCCATCCAGTTCACGTTGCGCTGCGTCTTGACGCCGTTTTCCTCCTTGGAGACGAAATTGACGGTATAGACCACGTCGTCGGCATCGAACGCGTCACCGTTGTGGAACGTCACACCCTCGCGCAGCTTGAACTCGATCGTGGTGTCGTCGATCCATTCCCACGCAGTCGCGAGATTGCCGATATATTCGTTGGTGGCCGGGTCCCGATAGATCAGGCCATCCCAGATCGCGCGCTGCAGGACGACGCCCTCGCGCGAGGAATTGAAATAGCTGTCGACGTTCTCGAGTTCCTTGGTGAAGGCCACGCGCAGCGTGTCATTGGCCTTGTCGGCCCAGGCCGCGCCCGAGGACGCAACGATGGCCAGGCCGGCAAGTGCATGTTTCAAAGAGGACTGTTTCATGTCTCTCCTCCTGTGTTGGATGGTGATCGCGCGCTGATATGGCGAGGCGCGGGATACGGTTTTTCTTGACGTATTATATAATGATACCTATCATCGCCATGTGATCCATTAATGCGAAGATTCGTCGCAGCGTCAAGCCTCGGACACGACGATTCACAAAGTTTCGGGACAGGTGCATGAAGTCAAAGCAGGATACGCTCTATGTCGGATCTTTGGCAAAGGGGCTGCGTCTGTTGCGCGCCTTCGACGAAGCGCACAGCGCGCTGTCGCTCGCCGAGCTTGCGCAGCGCACCGGCCTCGACAAGAGCGGCACGCAAAGGCTGGCCAACACGCTGCATATCGAGGGGATGCTCGACAAGGATCCCGTCACACGCCGGTTTCGCCCGTCGCATGCGTGGCTCCAGATGGCCTATGCCTATTACTGGTCCGACCCGCTGATCGGACAGGCCATGCCCAAGCTCATCAGCCTCAGCCAGGATCTGGGCGAGACGGTGAACCTTGCCGAAATTTCGGGCGACCACATCATCTATGTCAGCCGCCTGCCCTGCAAACGCACCTATTTCGCGGCCACCATCATTGGCCGCAGGCTGCCTGCGCTGTCCACATCTGCCGGGCGCGCGATGCTCGCCACTTTCCCCGAAGACGAAAGGCGCCACGCGATCGCGACCTGGCCGATCACCCAGTTCACGCCCAACACGACGCTGGACCGCGCGCAGATCGCCACAAGCGTTGCGGAGGCCACGCGGGAGGGCTTCGCGATTTCAACCGGCCAGATGATCCTCAACGAGATCGGGGTCGCCAGCCCGATCATCGGCCATGACGGGCGCGCGCAGGCGGCGGTGCAATGCTCGGTCTCGGCCCATACATGGAGCCGCGACAGGATCATAGCAGAGATCCTGCCGAAGCTTCAGGATACGGCCAACGCCATTTCCCCCACCTTCCGCACGCCG
>JAWLFT010000020.1:0-39195 GCA_041685435.1 Roseovarius sp. | reverse complement strand
GACCCGATGATCACCCACAAGCTGACCCTCGACCAGATCAACCACGGCTTCGATCTCATGCACAAGGGCGAGTCGATCCGCGCCGTGATCGAATACTGACGTCAGGCATCGCGCGGGTCGACCGCCACGCGTCCACGCGCGTGCTCACTCCTGCGGGATCACCCGCAGACCGAGATCCATCAGCTGATCGCTGGTCGGGTCCGACGGCGCGTTCATCATCAGATCCTCGGCGCGCTGGTTCATCGGGAACATGATGACCTCGCGGATGTTCGACGTGCCGGCCAGAAGCATCACGATCCGGTCGATGCCCGCAGCACAGCCGCCATGCGGCGGCGCGCCGTATTGGAACGCGCTCACCATGCCGCCAAAGCGCTTGCGTACCTCGGCCTCGTCATAGCCCGCAAGCGCGAACGCCCGGAACATGATCTCGGGCTTGTGGTTGCGGATCGCGCCCGACAGGATCTCGTAGCCGTTGCACGAGAGATCATACTGGTAGCCCAGCACCTCCAGCGGATCGCCGTCGAGCGCCACAGCACCACCCTGCGGCATCGAAAACGGGTTATGGCTGAAATCGACGCGTCCGGTGGTCTCGTCGGCCTCGTACATCGGGAAATCGACGATCCAGGCGAAGGCGAAGCGGTTCGCTTCCGTCAGCTCCAGCTCTTCGCCGATCACGTCGCGCGCCTTGGCCGCCACACGCTCGAAGGCGCTCGGCTTGCCACCGAGGAAGAACGCCGCGTCGCCCACGCCAAGCCCAAGCTGCTGGCGGATCGCCTCGGTCCGCTCGGGGCCGATATTCTTGGCCAGCGGACCGGCAGCTTCCATCTCGCCCCGATCAGGATAATACAAACGCTGTTCAGATTCCGCTATCTGCACATCTAACGGATCGCCATCGCGTATTAAACCAGCAATCCGATCAATTTTTTCGACAGCTTCTTTGATATCGTTTTTCACGGCTGCCTCTTTGATTTTCTGCAGCATGACTTCATCGACAGTCCGATCACCGATCCACTTCTTCAGTTCTTTAGCTGTAGAATTCGGTTCTTGCCGATCTCTCCAGAAGATGTAGCCCATCCCCGGCAGGCCCTCTTTCTGGGCGAAGGCGTTCATGCGGTCGCAGAATTTGCGGCTGCCGCCGCCCGGCGCGGGGATGGCGCGGATCTGCGTGCCGTCCTGTTCGAGCAGTTTGGCGAAGATCGCGAAACCCGAGCCCCGGAAACGCTCGGACACGTCCTGCATCTTGATCGGGTTGCGCAGGTCGGGCTTGTCGGTGCCGTACCAGAGGGCTGCATCGCGGTAGCTGATCTGCGGCCAGGTCTGGTCGACGGCCGCACCCTCGGCATACTCCTCGAACACGCCCTGAATGACCGGCTGGACGGTGTCGAACACGTCCTGCTGCTCGACAAAGGACATCTCCACGTCGAGCTGATAGAAATCGGTGGGCGAGCGGTCGGCGCGCGGATCCTCGTCGCGGAAACATGGCGCAATCTGGAAATACTTGTCGAACCCCGAGACCATGATCAGCTGCTTGAACTGCTGCGGGGCCTGCGGCAGCGCGTAGAACTTGCCCGGATGCAGGCGCGACGGCACCAGAAAATCGCGCGCGCCCTCAGGCGATGACGCGGTGATGATCGGCGTCTGGTACTCGCGAAAGCCCTGATCCCACATGCGCCGGCGCATCGCGGCCACCACATCGGAGCGCAGCGCCATGTTGCGCTGCATCGCCTCGCGGCGCAGGTCGAGATACCGGTAGCGCAGGCGCGTCTCTTCGGGGTATTCCTGATCGCCGAATACCTGCAGGGGCAGGTCGCCGGCAGCCCCCAGTATCTCGAGATCGCGGATGAACACCTCGATCTCGCCGGTGGGGATGCGCGGGTTGACGAGGCTTGCGTCGCGGGCCTTCACCTCGCCGTCGATGCGGATGCAGTACTCGCTGCGCAAGCCTTCGACCGCGTCAAAGACCGGGCTGTCGGGGTCGCACAGAACCTGCGTCACGCCATAATGATCGCGCAGATCGACGAACAGGATCCCGCCATGATCGCGGATGCGGTGGACCCACCCCGCGAGACGCACGGTTTCGCCCACATTGGCCTTGGTCAGATCCGCGCAGAAATGGCTGCGATAGCTGTGCATTTTATCCTCTCAGGGCCTCTTGGGGGCCATCTTTCCGGTTGGGGGTCGATACACATGGGCGGCACGACAAAGTCAAGAGCCGTGGCCGCGCCCCGGACCCGCACGGCCGGGGAAACCGTTTACAGAAAGGTTTTTTCGGGTAAACTTTGGCGCTGGCAGCGTTTAACCCGCATCAATGCGACAGGGGATCACTGCTGTACCATCGCCAATGGACGCGCCGACGACGGGCGGGGTAGATTTGGGGGTGACTTATGTGGGTCAGCATATTCGATTCATTTCTGCGGCATCTCATGCGAGATGGCGATCTCGAGATAACCTTCGCGAATGGCGAAACGCGCCGTTATGGCAACCGGACGGGGCAGACCGTGGCGATCACCCTGCATGATCCGAGCCTGCCGCGGCGCATCGTGCTGTCGCCGGATCTGGCGGTTGGCGAGGCCTATATGGACGGCACGCTGACGATAGAGGGTGATGATGTCCACGGGTTTCTCAGCCTTGCGATCGGCAATATCGCCAAGCAGGGCCAGCCGTGGTTTCGCCGGCCGCTGGAGGCGCTGCGCTGGTTCAAGCGGCGCTTCGACCAGTTCAACCCCGCAGCGAGGGCGCGGGCCAATGCGGCGCATCACTATGACCTGTCAGGCGAGCTCTACGATCTGTTTCTCGACGACGACCGCAATTATTCCTGCGCCTATTTCCGGGATCCGGACATGTCGCTTGAAGAGGCGCAGGAGGCCAAGAAGCAGCATATCGCGAAAAAGCTTCTGATCGAGCCGGGGATGCGTGTTCTCGATATCGGGTGTGGCTGGGGCGGCATGGGCCTGACGCTGGCGCGCGATTACGGCGCCGAGGTCACTGGCGTGACGCTGTCGGAAGAACAGCACGCGATGGCCAATGCCCGCGCCAAAAGGGCCGGGCTGGCAGACAAGGCGCAGTTCCACCTGATGGATTACCGCGACGTGACCGGACAATTCGACCGGATCGTGTCGATCGGCATGTTCGAGCATGTGGGCGTGCCGCAATATGACACGTTCTTCGACACAGTCGAACGGCTGCTGACCCCCGACGGGATCGCGCTCATTCACTTCATCGGGCGCTCGGGGCCGCCGGACGCGACAAGCCCGTGGATCCTGAAATACATCTTTCCGGGCGGCTATGTCCCGGCCATGTCCGAGGCGGTCGCGGCGCTCGAGCGGCACGCGCTGGTGACCACCGACGTGGAGGTCTGGCGGCTGCATTACGCAGCGACGCTGCGCGCGTGGCGGATGCGTTTCGAGGCCAATATCGATCGCGTGCGCGCGCTTTACGACGAGCGGTTCTGCCGGATGTGGCGCTATTACCTTGTCGCCTGCGAGTTGACCTTCCGGCTGGACAATCAGGTGGTGTTCCAGTTCCAGATGAGCCCCAAGCAGGACGTCGTGCCGCTAACACGCGATTACCTGTACCGCGAGGACGATAGCGGGGGCATGGCGCAGGCCGCTGAATGACAGGCGGATGACGGGCGGCGTCAGGCAAGCGCCGGCGCAAGCGCGAATCGCGCTTTCCAAAGCGCCTCTTCATATTCGCCGGCGGCCGTGCTGTCATGCACCACGCCGCCGCCCACATTGAGCGTGGCGTGCCCGCCCTCGACCAGAAGCGTCCGGATCGCCACGTTGAACTCGGCGCGCCCGTCGGGGGCGGCCCAGCCGATGGTGCCGCAATAGACCTCGCGCGGGGCCGCCTCCAACTCCGCGAGGATCTGCATCGCACGCAGTTTCGGCGCGCCGGTGATCGATCCGCAGGGGAAAAGGGCGCGCAGGATCTCCGACAGCGTGGCATCGGGCAGAAGCTGGGCTTCGATCATCGAGATCATCTGATGCACGGTGTTATAGGTCTCGACCGAGAAAAGCTCCGGCACCTGCACCGACCCCGGCACGCTGACGCGGCTGATATCGTTGCGCAGAAGATCGACGATCATCAGGTTCTCGGCGCGGTTCTTTTCATCCGACTGCAGAAAATGGCGACGCCTCGCATCCTCGACCGGGTCGTGGCTGCGCGGTTGTGTGCCTTTCATGGGCCGTGTCTCGATACGGCCCCCGGCGCTGGTGCGAAAGAACAGCTCTGGCGAGCGCGAGAGGATCGCGGGCAGCCCCTCGGCCTCGACCATCGCGCCGTAGCGCACCGGTTGCACGCGGCTCAGCATCTCGTACAGGGCCAGCGGCGTGCCGGTGGCGCTCATGCTGATCGGAAAGGTGAGATTCGCCTGATAGATGTCACCCGCGCCGATATAGTCATGTACGGTGCGAAAGGCGTGGCCGTAGCGTGCCGCGTCCCATGCGGGACGCATTGTGCCCAGTTGCGCATGATCTTCGGCGAGCGGGCCAGCGGTTTCGGGCGCGTCATACACCCCGAACTGCAAAAGCGGCAGGCGTCGATGCGCGGGCATCAAGGGGACCAGCCGCGGCTCGAGCGCGTGACCAAGCTCGTAACTGGCAAACCCGGCCAGCCAGTGCCCCGCCGCCCGTGCGGCATCCATCGCGGCAAGGGCGCCCGGCACCTCGCCTGCGTCATGCGCCACGATCTGACGTGCGGACCGTGCAAAAAGGCAGGCCGCACCGTCTGGTCCATGATCGAACCGAATCTGCAAGAGATATCCTTTCACGTCCTTGGCCGAGACCTAGGCGAGAAACGGCTGAAAAACACCCTCTTAATCAGCAGGCCATGGCAATTGTGCGGACCCCATCATCCTGTGACGCCTGCGCGGCGCGGCGCGGACGATGCCCCCTTGCACCGGCTCTGGTGACGGATATAACCCCACCAATTTGCGGGAGGGCTTTCGCGGCCTCGCGCGATCATCTAGCTGTCCGGGGACCGATATGCCGAAAAGAACCGATATTTCATCCATCATGATCATCGGCGCGGGGCCCATCATCATCGGACAGGCCTGCGAGTTCGACTATTCCGGGGCGCAGGCCTGTAAAGCCTTACGCGAGGAAGGCTATCGCGTGATCCTCGTCAACTCCAACCCGGCGACGATCATGACCGATCCGGGGCTCGCCGACGCCACCTACATCGAGCCAATCACGCCGGAAGTGGTGGCCCGCATCATCGAGAAAGAGCGCCCCGACGCCCTGCTGCCGACGATGGGAGGGCAGACCGGCCTCAACACCGCGCTCGCCGTGGCGGATATGGGCGTGCTGGAGAAATTCGGCGTGGAGCTTATCGGCGCCAACCGCGCCGCCATCGAGATGGCCGAGGATCGCAAGCTTTTCCGCGAGGCGATGGACCGGCTGGGCATCGAAAACCCCAAGGCCACCATCGCCAACACCATGGAAGAATGCATGGCGGCCATCGATTTCGTCGGCCTGCCCGCGATCATCCGGCCCGCCTACACGCTTGGCGGCACCGGCGGCGGTGTGGCCTATAACCGCGACGATTACATCCATTACTGCAAATCCGGTCTCGACGCCTCGCCGGTCAGCCAGATCCTGATCGACGAGAGCCTTCTGGGCTGGAAGGAATTCGAGATGGAGGTCGTCCGCGACAAGGCCGACAACGCGATCATCGTTTGCGCCATCGAGAATGTCGATCCGATGGGCGTGCACACGGGCGACAGCATCACCGTGGCGCCGGCCCTGACCCTGACCGACAAGGAATACCAGATCATGCGCAACGGCTCGATCGCCGTGCTGCGCGAGATCGGGGTAGAGACCGGCGGGTCGAACGTGCAATGGGCCGTGAACCCCGAGGATGGGCGCATGGTGGTGATCGAGATGAACCCGCGCGTGTCGCGCTCCTCGGCGCTCGCCTCCAAGGCCACCGGGTTTCCGATTGCCAAGATCGCCGCAAAGCTTGCCGTGGGCTATACGCTGGACGAACTCGATAACGACATCACCAAGGTCACGCCGGCCAGCTTCGAGCCGAGCATCGACTACGTGGTCACCAAGATTCCGCGCTTTGCGTTCGAGAAATTCGCCGGCTCGAAGCCCTACCTGACCACCGCGATGAAATCGGTGGGCGAGGCGATGGCGATCGGGCGGACCATCCACGAATCCCTGCAAAAGGCGCTGTCGTCGATGGAGACGGGGCTGTCGGGCTTTGACGAGATCGAGATCGAGGGTGCGCCGGACAAGGCCGCCGTGACCCGCGCGCTTTCGCTGCCCACGCCCGACCGGATGCGCACCATCGCTCAGGCCATGCGGCACGGGCTGACGGATGACGATATCTTTGCGGCCACCGCCTATGATCCGTGGTTTCTGGCCCGCATCCGCGAGATCGTCGAGGCCGAGGAGCGTGTGCGCCGCGACGGGCTGCCGATGACCGAGTATGGCCTGCGCGAGTTGAAGATGATGGGCTTCACCGATGCCCGGCTGGCCATGTTGACGGGCCGCGACGAGGCGCAGGTGCGCCGGGCGCGCATCAATCTGGGTGTGCGTGCGGTGTTCAAGCGGATCGACACCTGCGCGGCCGAGTTCGAGGCGCAGACGCCCTACATGTATTCCACCTACGAGGCCCCGATGATGGGCGAGGTCGAATGCGAGGCGCGGCCGTCGAACGCCAAGAAGGTGGTTATCCTGGGGGGTGGGCCGAACCGCATCGGACAGGGAATCGAGTTCGACTATTGCTGTTGTCACGCCTGTTTCGCGCTTTCGGATGCCGGCTACGAGACGATCATGATCAACTGCAATCCGGAGACGGTCAGCACCGATTACGACACCTCGGACCGGCTCTATTTCGAGCCGCTGACCTTCGAGCACGTGATGGAGATCCTGCGCGTCGAACAGGCGCGCGGGACGCTGCATGGGGTGATCGTGCAATTCGGCGGACAGACGCCCCTGAAGCTCGCGCGCGGGCTGGAGGCCGAGGGCATCCCCATTCTGGGCACCACGCCCGACGCCATCGATCTCGCCGAGGATCGCGAGCGGTTTCAGGATCTGGTGAACCGGCTGGGCCTCAAGCAGCCGCAGAACGGCATCGCCACCAGCGACGCCCAGGCCCTGGAAATCGCCGACGGCATCGGCTTTCCGCTGGTCATCCGCCCGTCCTACGTGCTGGGCGGCCGCGCGATGGAGATCGTGCGCGACATGGGCCATCTGGAGCGCTACATCGCCGAGGCCGTGGTGGTGTCTGGTCAAAGCCCGGTGCTGCTGGACGGCTACCTTGCCGGGGCCATCGAGTGTGACGTCGACGCGCTTTGTGACGGGCAGAACGTGCATGTGGCCGGCATCATGCAGCATATCGAGGAGGCGGGCGTGCATTCGGGCGATTCAGCGTGTTCGCTGCCGCCTTATTCGCTGTCCGCCGCGACCATCGAGGAAATCAAGCGCCAGACAGAGGCGCTTGCGCGCGCGCTGCATGTCGTGGGGCTGATGAATGTGCAATTTGCGGTCAAGGGCGATGACATCTACCTGATCGAGGTGAACCCTCGCGCCAGCCGCACCGTGCCGTTCGTAGCCAAGGCGACCGACTCGGCTATCGCCTCGATCGCCGCGCGTCTGATGGCGGGCGACACGCTGGACAGCTTCCCCTATCGCGGCCCCTACCCGCGCGACACGCGCCCCGGCAGCCTGCCGATGGCCGATCAGATGACGCTGGCCGATCCCGACATGCCGTGGTTTTCGGTCAAGGAAGCGGTGCTGCCCTTTGCCCGCTTCCCCGGTGTCGACACGATCCTCGGGCCGGAGATGCGCTCCACCGGCGAGGTGATGGGCTGGGACGTATCTTTTCCGCGCGCGTTTCTGAAGGCGCAGATGGGGGCCGGCGTGCACCTGCCCGAGACAGGCCGGGTCTTCGTGTCGGTCCGCAATTCCGACAAGACCGCGCTGCTGTTGGAAACGGCGCGGCTGCTGGTCGATCTGGGGCTGGAGATCGTGGCGACCCGCGGCACGGCGGCCTTTCTCGACGAGGCCGGGATCGCCTGCGAGATCGTCAACAAGGTCTACGAGGGGCGTCCCAATATCGTGGACATGCTCAAGGACGGCGAAATCGCGCTGGTCATGAACACGACCGAGGGCGCGCAGGCGGTCGAGGACAGCCGCGAAATCCGTTCGGTCGCGCTCTACGACAAGATCCCGTATTTCACCACGCTGGCCGGGTCGCATGCCGCGGCGATGGCGATCAAGGCCCGGCAGGAAGGGCCGCTGGACGTGCTTCCCTTGCAGGGCCTGAAGGGCTGAAAGCTGGGTCGGTTTCGGACCGCGCGACGTCGCCTTTGCTAGATATGTCGAAACCGCCGGGTGGGCATGCGAAAATAGCATGAAATGCGCCGTAAATCCTTGTTGCGTTGTCCTGAATTCTCCTTATGTGGCGGGTGTGACCGGTGGGCGGTCACCCTGCAGAACCCTCACTCACGGAGGCTAGACATGACCCGCGACGAGCTGAACCGCGAACTGCGTATGCACTCAGCCTCCTGGCAGGCCGTCCTGATCGTCTATGGCGTGATCGTTGGAACATTCGTGTTTTCGGCGATGGCGATGCTTTGATCCATCAGGAACAGCTGGCTTGTGCATGACGACGCCGCGAACGGAGCCCCCCGTTCGCGGCGTCTCGCATTTCTGGCCGGATCACGCCGACGCGCCGGTGACCTTCTTGTCTTTCGGATCGATCTTGGCCGAGGCCGCATCGCCGATATTGTCGACGCCGCGTTCCTCGAGCAGCGTGGTCAGCCAGTCGGGGTCCATCTCGGGCACGGAACTGAGCAACAGGTCCGTATAGGGGTGATGGGGCGGCGTGAACATCTCGTCCTTCGGACCCTGATCCACGACCTTGCCATGTTGCATCACCACCATCTCGTCGGCGATCGAGCGCACCGTCGCCAGATCATGCGTGATGAACATGTAGGCGAGGTTCAACTCGTTCTGCAGCCGGTCCAGCAGGCGCAGGATCCCCTCGGCCACAAGCTGATCCAGCGCCGATGTCACCTCGTCACAGATGATGAAGCTGGGCTCGGCCGCAAGCGCGCGGGCAATGCCGATACGCTGCTTCTGACCGCCCGAAAGCTCCGGCGGATAACGGTTGTAATACTGCGCCGGCTCCAGCTCGATCAGATCGAGCAATTCGTCGATCCGGTTCTTGAGCGCCACACCCTTCAGCCCGGAATAGAACGCGGCCGGGCGACCGATGATCTCTGATATCCGGACCTTGGGATTGAGCGCGGTATCGGCCATCTGGTAGATCATCTGGATCTGCCGCAGCTGGTCCTTGCTGCGCTTGCGGTAATGGGCGGGGAACGGCTCGCCCTTGAACTGCACCTCGCCCTTGCTCGGCGGCAGAAGCCCGGTGATCACCCGCGCCACGGTGGATTTGCCCGACCCGGATTCGCCCACCACGGCGACGGTCATGCCCGGGTAGATGTCGAAGCTGACATCATCGAGCACCTTTTCACCGCCCGTATAGGACGCATCCACGTTCTTTACGGAAATCAGCGGTGGCGTGCCATCGGTCGGCCGCTTGCGCTGCGGGCTCTCGAAACTGCGCACCGCCCAGAGGGATTTCGTGTAATCCTCCTTGGGATGGTCGAGCATCTGTTTGGTCGGCGCCTCTTCGACCTCTTCTCCCTTCAGCAGCACCTTGATGGTGTCGGCCATCTGCGCCACGACGGCGAGGTCATGGGTGATGTAGATCGCCGCCGTGTTGAACTCGTCCACGATGTCGCGAATCGCCGCCAGCACCTCGATCTGGGTGGTCACGTCCAGCGCGGTGGTCGGCTCGTCGAAGATGATGAGATCGGGACGGCAGGACATCGCCATCGCGGTCATCGCGCGCTGCAACTGGCCGCCAGAGACCTGATGCGGATAGCGAAAGCCGATCTCCTTGGGGTTCGGCAGACGCAACTTTTCGTAAAGCTCCATCGCGTCCTCCTGCGCCTCCAGCCGCTTTTTCAGGCGATACTGCAGGGGGGCCTCGGTATGCTGGTCGATGATCTTGTGCGCCGGGTTGAACGACGCCGCCGCCGATTGCGCGACATAGGCGATGCGCGATCCGCGCAGCGCGCGGCGCTCGGCCTCGGACGCGGTGGTCAGCTCCATCCCGTCAAACTCGATCGTGCTGTCGACGATGCGGGTGCCGTCGCGCGCATACCCCATGCAGGCCGCGCCGATGGTCGATTTGCCGGCCCCGGATTCGCCGATCAGGCCCATCACCTCGCCCCGGTGCAGGGTCAGGTCGACACCCTTGATGATGTCGACCCATTCCTCATCCGCGTAGCCCTGGATCTTCAGGTCGCGGATCTTCAGAAGCACGTCTTTCTTGTTCTTGATCATGGCGATTACACCTTCAAGCCGGAGGAGCGGTAGAGCATCCAGTCCACCACGAAGTTGACCGCGACGGTCAGCAGCGCGATCGCCGCCGCGGGAATGAGCGGGGTCATGTCCCCGAACGAGATCAGCGTCGCGTTCTCGCGCACCATCGATCCCCAGTCGGCCGTGGGGGGCTGGATACCGAGCCCGAGGAACGACAGGCCCGCGATCAAGAGGAACACAAAGCAGAATTCCAGCCCGAACTCGGCCACCAGCGGCGCGGTGGAGTTTGGCAGGATCTCGCGGCGGATGAGATACCACGTGCGCTCGCCGCGCAGCTTTGCAGCCTCGATGTAATCCATCACCACGACATTGCCCGCGACCGCCCGTGTCAGGCGGAAGACGCGCGGGCTGTAGATCACCGCGACCACGAGGACGAGGATGATCTCGGACGGGTTGAAGATGGCCAGCATGGAGCCCGCGAACACCACCGCGACGCCCGCCATCACGGCGATTCCGATGACCCAGCCCAGTATGCTGCTCTCGAAGATCGCCGAGACCAGCAGCAGACCGACCGCCATCGCAAAGATGATGAGCAGCCAGAAACTGGTGGTGGTGTTGGCCAGATCGCCGCCGAAGATCGACAGCATCAGCAACGCGAAGATCAGCGATGGGATCGACATGATCACATCCGACGAGCGCGCGATGATCTGATCGAACCACCCACCGTTGACGGCCGCCAGCAGCCCCGCAAGCGCGCCGAGGATGAAGGCCAGAACGGTGCCTGCCAGCGCCAGCGCGACCGTGTTGCGGGCGCCGTAGATGATCCGGCTGAACATGTCGCGGCCAAGCTGATCGGCCCCGAGTAGCATGTTGTTATCCGCCGGTGCGAAGGCCGACGAGATCACCTGTGCCTCGCCGAACGGTGCGATCAGGGGCGCGAAGACGCCGGCCACCGCATAGGTGAAGATCACGAACATGCCGAAGGCCGCCGTCAGCGGCGCGGTGCGCAACTCCTTGGCCATGTTGTGCGAGGCGATGGCGATGAGAAACTCGCGGAACGCGTAGGACACCATGGCCGCGAGCGCAAGAAGCCCCGCCGCGATGGCGACCACGCGCAGCGCCGGCACGCCCCCGACGAGGCCCAGCACGAAGGACACGAGGGTCAGCGAGAACAGCAGAAGGAACGGCACCCGCTTGTTGTAATAAGCCGCAAGGCAGGAGCCGCCGAGGAGCAGAAAATAGTAGATGATGACGAAAGCATTCATGTCTCTGCCCCTCTCACTTGGGATGCCGCAGGCGCGGATTGGTCAGGATCGCGCCCACATCCGCCGCCAGATTGAGCAGGATGAAGGTTGCGGCAAAGATCAGGCAGCAGGCCTGAACCACCGGGAAATCGCGCTTGCTGACCGCATCCACAAGGGCCTGCCCGATGCCGGGATAGACGAACACCACCTCGACGAGCACCACGCCGGTGATCAGATAGGCAAGGTTCAGCGCCACCACGTTGATGATCGGCGCCCAGGCATTGGGCAGGGCGTGCTTGACGATCACCTTCCACGGCGGTGTGCCCTTGAGCCGGGCCATCTCGATATAGGGCGAGGCCAGAAGGTTGATGATCGAGGCCCGCGTCATGCGCATCATGTGGGCGGTCACCACCAGCACCAGCGTCAGCGCCGGAAGAAACGTGCGATAGAGCAACTCGCCGAAATTCATCCCGGTGTTCAGGCTCGCGATGGCCGGGAACATGCCGCTCTTGACCGCCAGATAGAGGATCAGGATGTAGCCGAGGAAAAACTCCGGGCTGGAAATCGCTGTCAGCGTGGCGACGTTGGCGACCCGGTCGAAGATCGTGTTGCGCAGCAGCGCCACCACGATCCCCAGGACGATCGACACCGGCACGGCAATGGCCGCCGCATAGCTGGCAAGAAAAAGCGTGTTGCCGAAGCGCTCGCCGATGGTTTCCGACACGCTGGACCCGGTCACGATGGAATTGCCGAAATCGAACATCACCGCACCCGACAGCCAGTCGAGATAGCGCACGATGGCCGGCTGATTGAGCCCCATTTCCTCGCGCAGCGCCGCGACGTTTTCCGCCGTCGCCCCCTGACCCAGAACCGCCTGCGCGATATCGCCCGGCAAAAGCTCGACCATGAAGAATATGATCACGGAAATGACCAGCAGAATGATCAGTCCGAGACCGAGCCGTTTTGCAATCAGCCCAAGGATGTCCCCCATCTTTTCCCTCCTGTTGTGGTGCCCTGCCGGCGTCATGCGGCGTGCCTTGTCGGCTTGGGCGAACAGTCTTTACGCGGCGACGGTTGGTCTTTTCGAGAGTTTGATCCGCCGCGCTGCCGTGGGCCGGATCTTGCATGACATGCAGACCCCGCCCATCAAAAAAGCCCGGCACCGTTTCCGGTGCCGGGCCGTGTCATGGTGTCACGCGAACCACCAGCGGCTCGCGGCGCGCGCGCCGTCGCAGCTCCAACTGGCGGCCACATCCTCGTGGCGCTCCACACCCTTGCCACGGGCATAGACCCAGTTGTTGAAGAACGGGATGATCGTGCCGCCGTCATCGCGCATCAGCATGCACATCTCGCGATACATCTCGGCGCGCAGATCCTGATCCAGTTCTCCCTTGGCCTCAAGCAGCAACTCGTTGAAGCGCTCGTTCTGCCAGCGGCTTTCGTTCCACGCCGCGTCATCCTTGTAGGCCAGCGTGAACATCACGTCGGGCGTCGGGCGCGCCCCCCAGGACACGGCCGAGAACGGCTTTTTCAGCCAGACATCCGAATAATAGCCGTCATTGGGCTCTCGCACGACCCGCACATCGATGCCGGCGGCCTTGGCCTGTTCGGCATAAAGCACGCACATGTCCACCGCCCCGGTATAGACACTGTCGGCGACCGACAGGTTGACCTGCAGGTTCTCGTGGCCGGCCTTCTTGAGCAGCGACTTGGCCTGATCGGGATCGTATTCGCGCTGCGGGATGTCGTCGGGCCAATAGGGCTGCACCGGCGAGAGGTGGAAATCATTGCCCTTGGTGGCCGCTCCGAAGGTGATCTTCTCGATGATCTCGTCCCGGTTCATCGCCAGCTTGAGCGCGTTGCGCACGTTCACATCGTCGAAGGGGGCTGTGTCGCAATGCATCGGCATCGTGATCGCGCCGCCCGAGGGGATGTTGTCGACCGTGATGTCCGGATTGCGCTGCAAAAGCGCGAGCGTCTTGAGCTCGATCAGCGAGACGCAGTTCACATCGCCGGTGACCAGCGCCGTCTGACGCGCGTTCGGATCGTTGAGGATCAGCATCTCGACCCGGTCGAAATAAGCCCCCTCGCCATGCCAGCCATCATGCCGGTTAAGCGCCCACTGGATGCCGAATTCCCCGGTGTCGATGCTGTAGGGGCCGGAGCCGTCGCCCGACTGCCAGTCGATCGTGCCGTCGCCGTTGGACGGGCAGATCGCGAAGTGATAATCGGTCATCAGCCATGGCAGGTCGGCGTTGCCGCGTGCGAGGGTGACGACCACGGCATTGTCGCCATCCGCCTCGATATCCGCGACATCCGTCAGCAGCGCCTTGGCCGCCGAGGTCGATCCATCGCCCCGGTGATGGTTGAGGCTGTCGATGACGTCCTGCGAGGTCACCGCCCGGCCGCTATGAAAAGTTGCGTCGGGGTTCAGCTCGAACGTCCACTGCCGGGCATCCGGGGTCGCCTCCCAGCTCATCGCCAGATCCGGCCCGAGCGAGTTGTCGGCCGCGATCATCGTCAGATAGCTGCGATGCGTGTGCGCCAGAAAGATCATCTGCCGTGTCACATAGGTGCCGGGATCGTGCGTGTCGCCGGTATTGCCGTCATGCACGCCCCAGCGGAAGGTGCCACCGCGCTGTGGCTGCGCCTTGGCGGTGGTGCCCCACAGCCCGGTTGCGGCCGAGGCGGTCACACCAGCGGCGGCGGCATAATGCATGAAGGACCGGCGCGAGATGCCCCCCGTCCGCGCAGCATCGGCCAGTTTGCCCAGAAGGACCTGATCGGTTTTTTTTGTCATGAGATTTCCCCGTTGTTCGTTTTGTTTGTCATTGGAGAGGCGAGTCCCGGCCCCTCCGTGAAAGCTTCAGTTCCACGGGGCCGCCAAGGATGCTCAAATACGACATTTCATAGACTAAACACGAAACGTTCTGTCTTTCCAGATAATAATCGGATGGCGCAACGCTGTCAGAAGCAACGGGATTGCGCGGAGTCTTCGTCTGGACTTTTGGCCAGACCTTGGGTCGACTCAGGTGCGCGCTGCCCGCAGACGGGCGAAATAGTCCAGCCGTTTCTTCAGGTCGCGTTCGAACCCGCGCTCGGCCGGCTGGTAGAATTCCGGCCGCGTCATGGTCTCGGGGAAATAGTTCTGGCCGGAAAACCCGTCCTCGGCATCATGGTCATAGGCATACCCCGCGCCATAGCCCTCGTCGCGCATCAACCGGGTGGGCGCGTTCAGGATATGCTTGGGAGGCGGTTCGCTGCCGGTCTTCCTGGCGGCGCGCATGGCGGCCTTCCAGCCGGCATAGCCCGCATTCGACTTGGGCGCGAGCGCGAGATACGTCACCGCCTGCGCCAGCGCCAGCTCGCCCTCGGGGCTGCCGAGGCGCTCGTAGATCTCCCACGCCTGCAGGCAGATCCCCTGCGCCTGCGGATCGGCGAGTCCGATATCCTCGATCGCCATGCGGGTGATGCGGCGCGCCAGATAGCGCGGATCCTCGCCGCCCTCCAGCATCCGCGCCAGCCAGTAAAGCGCCGCGTCGGGATCCGAGCCGCGCACCGATTTATGCAGTGCCGATATGAGGTTATAATGCGCGTCGCCGGATTTGTCGTATTGCGCGGCGCGCTTCATCAGCCGTGCGGTCAGCGCATTTCTGTCGAGGGCTGCGTCGGTTTTCCACGCCGCGATCTGCTCGATCAGGTTCAAAAGCGCGCGCCCGTCGCCATCGGCCATCTCCAGCAGCGCCTCACGGGCGGATGCGTCAAGCGGCAGCGCATGACCGAGCGCCTGTTCGGCGCGCTGCGCGAGTTGTTCGAGATCGTCGTGGTCCAGACGGGTCAGCACCAGCACCTGCGCGCGGCTGAGCAGGGCGGCGTTCAGCTCGAATGACGGGTTCTCGGTCGTGGCGCCGACCAGAAGGATCGTGCCATCCTCCATATGCGGCAGGAAACCGTCCTGCTGGGCCTTGTTGAAACGGTGGATCTCGTCCACGAACAGCAGCGTCCCCTGCCCGTTCGCGCGGCGGTGCCTGGCCGCGTCAAAGACCTTGCGCAGTTCGGGAACGCCGCTGAAGATCGCGCTTATCTGGACGAAATGCAGATCCGTCTCGCCCGCCAGAAGCCGCGCGATCGTCGTCTTGCCGACACCGGGCGGCCCCCAGAAGATCAGGGAATTCAAACGGTTGGAGGCCAGCATCCCGCCCAGCGGCGCCTCCGGCCCCAACAGGTGATCCTGACCGATCACCTCTGACAGCGCCTTGGGGCGAAGCTGATCGGCCAGAGGGCGCGGCGGGCCAGAGGGCGGAGGCGCGTCCCCGGTGTCGAACAGATCCGCCATGTGTCATCCCCCCGGCCATCACCTGATATCCCACCCCGGGCCGTACCCGCAGCACGGGCCGTGATGCAAGCGCTCCAGGGCCATTCGTGATCCATATATACAGCATCGGGGAACAGAAAAACCCTCGCCACCAGGGCGAGGGATGCTGTCTAACCACTTGTAATAAATGGCTTTATTCTTCTGCGGCCTCTTCGGCGGCCACGCGGGCGCGGTCGCCGGCGCCCTTGGCCTCGACATCGCGATCGACAAACTCGATGATCGCCATCGGGGCCATGTCGCCATAGCGGAAGCCGGCCTTCAGCACGCGGACATAGCCGCCCTGACGGGTGGCGTAGCGCGGGCCGATCACGTCGAACAGCTTGGCCACATGCGGGTCCTGCTTGAGCTGGCTGGCAGCCTGACGACGTGCATGGATATCCCCGCGTTTTCCGAGGGTTACAAGCTTTTCGATGATGCGCTTCAGTTCCTTGGCCTTGGGCAGCGTGGTCTTGATCTGCTCATGTTCGATGAGCGAGCCGGCCATGTTCGCCCACAGCGCCTTGCGGTGCTCGTGGGTGCGGTTCAGGCGGCGGTATCCTCTGGCGTGACGCATTTTCTTTCTCCGTCCATTTTGCTTTGTCCGGCGGTCCGATGCGTGTCGGCCGCTCTCCTTGGGGCGGGATTGCCCGGGTGGTCATGCGTACGCCGCGTACCCTTGGTACGCGGTTTGTGTACGCGGTCAGGCACGCATCAGAACGTGTCCTCGAATTTCTTCGCGAGATCCTCGATATCGTCGGGCGGCCAGTCCTCGACATCCATGCCGAGATGCAGACCCATGCCCGACAGGACCTCCTTGATCTCGTTGAGCGACTTGCGGCCGAAGTTCGGCGTGCGCAGCATTTCGGCCTCGGTCTTCTGGATGAGATCGCCGATATAGACGATGTTATCGTTCTTGAGGCAGTTGGCGGAACGCACCGACAATTCCAGCTCGTCCACCTTCTTCAGCAGCAGCGGATTGAATTCCAGCGAGCTTTCCTCGGCATCACGGCCCGCCGATTCCGGCTCGTCGAAATTGACGAAGATCGACAGCTGGTCCTGCAGGATGCGGGCGCCGTAGGCCACCGCGTCATCGGGGCTGAGCGATCCGTCGGTATCGATCTTCATCGTCAGCTTGTCGTAATCCAGAACCTGCCCTTCGCGGGTCGGCTGCACATCGTAGCTGACCTTGGTGATCGGCGAGTAGAGCGCGTCGATCGGGATCAGCCCGATGGGCGCGTCCTCGGGCTTGTTGCGGTCGGCCGCGACATAGCCCTTGCCGGTATTGACGGTCAGTTCCATGTAAAGGTTCGCCGCCTCGTCGAGATGGCAGATCACGTGGTCCTTGTTGATGATCTCGATCCCGGCGCTGTCGGAGATGTCGGCGGCGGTGACGACGCCCGGCCCCTTGGCATTGATCGACAGGCGCTTGGGGCCCTCGACCTCCATCCGGATCGCGACGCCCTTGAGGTTGAGGACGATATCGGTCACATCCTCGCGGACACCTGTCACCGAGGAAAACTCGTGCAGCACGTTGTCGATCTGCACGGCGGTGATCGCCGCGCCCTGCAGCGACGACAGAAGCACCCGGCGCAGCGCGTTGCCGAGGGTCAGGCCAAAGCCCCGCTCGAGCGGTTCGGCCACCAGCACGGCCTGCCGCTGCGGGTCCTTGCCCGGCGTCACGTCAAGCTGTGTCGGCTTGATCAGATCAGCCCAATTCTTGTGGATCATGCGTCCCTCCATTCCTGTTCCGCCTTCATGATCAAAGGACCGGAACGCCCGAGGATATAAAATGCCAAAGACGGGACCGCGCCCCTGCGCGGCCCCGCCCGAAGTGCTGTCAGATCAGACCCGGCGCCGCTTCGGCGGACGGCAGCCATTATGCGCCATCGGCGTCACGTCACGGATCGATGTGATGTTGAACCCGACCGCCGCGAGCGCGCGCAGTGCCGATTCGCGGCCCGATCCCGGCCCCTGCACCTCGACCTCGAGCGAGCGCATGCCGTGGTCCTGCGCCTTCTTGCCGGCGTTTTCAGCGGCAAGCTGTGCGGCATAGGGCGTCGATTTGCGCGAGCCCTTGAAGCCCATCGTTCCGGCCGAGGACCACGCGATCGCGTTGCCCTGGACGTCGGAAATCAGAACCTTGGTGTTGTTGAACGAGGAGTTCACATGAGCAACGCCGGTGGCGATGTTCTTGGAAACCTTCTTTTTCGCGGTGCGGCCGGGTTTACGTGTGTCACGTGCCATATCGAATGCCCTCTCTTATTTCTTCTTGCCGGCAATGGCCTTTGCGGGGCCTTTGCGGGTGCGGGCATTGGTGTGGGTCCGCTGACCGCGCACCGGCAGGTTGCGCCGGTGACGCAGGCCGCGATAGCAGCCGAGATCCATCAACCGCTTGATGTTCATCTGGGTCTCGCGGCGCAGATCGCCCTCGACCTTGAAGTTCGTGTCGATATGCTCGCGCAGGGCGACGGCCTCGGAATCCGACAGCTCGTTCACGCGGCGCGACTGGTCGATGCCGGTCGCCTCGCAGATCGCGCGGGCCGAGGACGGACCGATTCCGGTGATGTATGTCAGGGCGACGGGCACCCGTTTATGGGTCGGGATGTTAATACCGGCAATTCGTGCCAAGTGTCTTTTCCTTTTCGTTGCGGTTCCGTAACGCCAGAACCTTTTTTCACAACACGGGTCCGAGGCGTATCTCGCGTCGGACCGCAGCTGAATTCGGGATGTCGGATCCCTCCCGGCATTGCCCGGACAGAATCACTGATGACGACGAGAAATCTCCGCCTAGGGATAAATGAACAAAGGGTCAACCCCTCGTTCGTTCATTTGTCAAGCACGGCGGCAATCTCCGCCTTCACCTCGTCGATCTCGCCCAGACCGTCGATCGGCACAAGCTTGCCCTTGGCGTGGTAATAGCCGATCAGCGGCGCGGTCTTCTTGTAGTATTCGAGGAGCCGCTGGCGGACGCTTTCGGGGTTGTCGTCGGCGCGCACCTTCTGGCCCGCCGCGCGGGCCTCTTCGGCGCGGCCCACGATGCGCTGCACAAGCGTCTCGTCATCGACGCGCAGTTCGATCACCGCATCCAGCGGCTCGCCCTGCTCGCGCAGCAGATCGTCCAGCGCGTCGGCCTGCGCCAGCGTGCGCGGGAAGCCGTCGAAGATGAAACCGCCGCGCTTGTCGCCCTGAAGACGCTCGCGGATGAGGCCGATCACGATATCGTCGGTCACCAGATCGCCGCGCGCCATCACATCCGCCACGATGCGCCCCATCTCCGAGCCGCTTTCCTTGGCCGCGCGCAGCATGTCGCCGGTCGAGAGCTGGATCATGTCGCGGGTTTCGGCGAGGTATTGCGCCTGCGTGCCCTTGCCCGCCCCGGGCGGTCCCAGAAGAATGATGTTCATCGGCGTCCCTTTCCGGTCCGGCCGGCGCTGCGGCGGCCCTTCTTGCGGCCCTTGCCGCTGAGCTGCGATTTCTCGATCAGCCCTTCATACTGGTGCGCGAGCAGATGCGATTGCACCTGCTGGATCGTGTCCATCGTCACCGACACCACGATGAGCACCGAGGTGCCGCCGAAATAGAACGGGATGGCGAACTGGTTGCGCAGGACCTCGGGCAGCAGGCAGACGGCTGTCAGGTAGACAGAGCCCAGCACGAGGATCCGGTTGACCACGTATTCGAGATATTCCTCGGTGCGCTTGCCCGGCCGGATGCCCGGGATGAAGCCGTTCTGGTTCTTGAGGTTCTCGGCCACGTCATCGGGTTTGAACGACACGTTGAACGTGTAGAAATAGGTGAAGAAGATGATCATCACCGAGAAGAACAGCAGGTAGAGCGGCTGACCGGGTCCGAAATAGGCCATGATCGTCGACATCACCGGGCCGGACTGGCCGCCCGAGAAGGTGCCCATCGTGGCCGGCAGGAGCAGCAGCGACGAGGCGAAGATCGCCGGGATCACGCCCGCCGGGTTGACCTTGACCGGCAGGTGCGACGATCCGCCGTCATAGACCTTCATGCCGACCTGGCGGCGCGGGTACTGGATGTGGATCTTGCGCAGGCTGCGCTCCATGAACACCACGAAGGCGATCACCGCCACCACCATGACGATCACGCCGACGATCACCGCCGGGCTGGTCGCGCCCGACCGCCCGGAGGCGAAGAACTGCGCCAGCGCCGCCGGGATCTCGGCGATGATGCCCACGAAGATGATCAGCGAGATGCCGTTGCCGACGCCGCGCGCGGTGATCTGCTCGCCCAGCCACATCAGGAACATCGTGCCACCCACGAGGGTGATCATGCATGACGCGATGAAGAACAGCCCCGGGGTCTGCACCAGCTCGCCCGATTGCAGGCTGACGGCGAGGCCGTAGGATTGCAGCGTCGCCAGAAGCACCGTGCCGTAGCGCGTGTACTGGTTGATCTTCTTGCGCCCCTGCTCGCCCTCTTTCTTGAGCTGCGCGAGCTTGGGCACCATGGCCGTCATCAGCTGCACGATGATCGAGGCCGAGATGTAGGGCATGATGCCGAGCGCGAAGATGCCCATCCGGCCGAGCGCGCCGCCGGTGAACATCGACAGCATCCCGCCGATGGTGGCCTGCGCCCCGTCCATGAATTCCCGCAAGGCCGCGCCGTCGATCCCCGGCACCGGGATGAACGTGCCCATCCGGTAGACGATCAGCAGCCCCAGCGTGAAGAGAATGCGATTGCGGAGATCGGTGGCCTTGCCAAGCGCAGCCCAGCTTGTATTGGCCGCCATTTGCTCTGCTGCAGATACCATGCGCGGGTCTCTTTCATGTGGCACCGCCGTCCGGGGCCGGTGTCCGGCGCGGGCGGCGTCAAGAGGAAAAGATGAGGTGAATGTAAGCGGCGTGTGGGCCGCTCACAACCTCTTATTCGGCGGCCTGAGCAGCCGGGAGCGTCAGCGTGCCGCCGGCCTTCTCGACCGCGTCTCTCGCCGATTGCGACGCGCCGGTGACCTGCAGGTCGAGTTTCGCGCTGACATCGCCCTTGGCCAGCACCCGCACGCCGTCGCGCTTGCGCCGGACGAGGCCGGACGCGATCAGCACATCCTCGGTGATCGGGGCGCTGACGTCGATCTTGCCGGCATCCACGAATTTCTGGATCAGGCCAAGATTGACCACCGCGTATTCCTTGCGGTTGGGCTTGGTGAAGCCGCGCTTGGGCAGCCGCTGATAGATCGGCATCTGGCCGCCCTCGTAGCCCTTGATCGCCACGCCGGACCGCGATTTCTGGCCCTTGATGCCGCGCCCGCCAGTCTTGCCCATGCCGGAGCCGGGGCCGCGGCCGATACGTTTCTTGCGCTTGGTCGCGCCGGGATTGTCGCGCAGTTCGTGAAGTTTCATCGTCGCATTCTCCTTGCCGGATACGACCTCCAGCGACGGGAGCGGTCGAACGCGGCTTGCCTGGTTTGGATCGGGCCTGAACGGCCAAATTGTCTGGATCGGGCCTGACGGCACCGTGCCGGCGTATAGACCCCGCGCGCGCCGGGATCAAGGGCGGAAGCGGGGGATGCAGCGCCGGGGCTGTAGCCTTGACGTCCTATCGCGGCCCATACCCGGAACCTGCGGCCTCACTGCACCCCGGCCCG
This sequence comes from Roseovarius sp., assembly GCA_041685435.1. Taxonomy (GTDB): domain Bacteria; phylum Pseudomonadota; class Alphaproteobacteria; order Rhodobacterales; family Rhodobacteraceae; genus Roseovarius. The sequence goes on along the minus strand of JAWLFT010000020.1, from coordinate 17,640 downwards.
TCGATATGCGGCCTTCAGACCGCTCAGACACTCACCTCGAGCGCCGCGAGGATCGCGTCGCCCATCTGCGTGGTCGTGACCGGCACAACGCCCGCCTCGCCCGCGAGATCGGCGGTACGCAGCCCGTCGGCGAGCACCTTTTCCACCGCCGCCTCGACGCGCGTCGCCTCTTCGCCCAGATCGAAGGAATAGCGCAGAGCCATCGCGAAGCTGAGGATGCAGGCGATCGGATTGGCCTTGCCCTGCCCCGTGATGTCCGGCGCCGAGCCATGCACCGGCTCGTATAGCGCCTTCGGCCGGCCATTGGCCATCGGCGCGCCGAGCGAGGCCGAGGGCAGCATCCCGAGGGATCCGGTCAGCATCGCGGCCGCATCCGACAGGATGTCGCCAAAGAGATTGTCGGTCACGATCACGTCGAATTGCCGCGGAAAGCGCACAAGCTGCATCGCGCCGGCATCGGCATACATGTGCGACAGCGCCACATCCGGGTAATCGGCGTCATGCACCGCCTGCACCACCTCGCGCCAGAGGATGCCCGATTCCATCACATTGGCCTTCTCCATCGAGCAGACCCTGCCCGCGCGCTTGCGCGCCAGATCGAAGGCGGCGCGCGCCACGCGGGTAATCTCGGTCTCGGTGTAGCGCTGCGTGTTGATGCCGACACGCTCGCCGCCCTCCTCGAAGATGCCGCGCGGCTCGCCGAAATAGATGCCGCTGGTCAGCTCGCGCACGATCATGATGTCGAGCCCGGCGACCACCTCGCGTTTCAGCGACGAGAAATCGGCCAACGCGTCGAAGCATTGCGCGGGGCGCAGATTGGCAAACAGATCCATCTCCTTGCGCAGGCGCAGAAGCCCGCGCTCGGGCTTCACGGCGAAGTCCAGATCGTCATATTGCGGCCCGCCGACCGCCCCCAGAAGCACCGCGTCGACCTCTTGCGCGCGGGCCATCGTCGCATCCGTCAGCGGCGTGCCATGCGCGTCATAGGCCGCGCCGCCGACCAGATCCTCGGACAGCTCGAAGGCGATCCCGCGGCGCGCGCCGAACCAGCCGATGATGCGGGCGACCTCGGCCATGACTTCGGGGCCGATCCCGTCACCGGGCAGAATGAGAAGCGAGCGGGTGGTCATGGGTGCGATCCTTGCCTGTGAAAGTGGTCAGGCCGGCCTATAGCGGCGCTGCGGCGGGGTCAAGAAAGCGCCCTTGCGTCGCGCCGTGTTCAGTCGAGCGCGAGATCGACCCAGACAAGCCGGTGATGATTGGCCGTCACGGCGAGATCGCGCGCGCGCGTCTCCTGCGGCGGCCAGTGGATACCCGCCCCCGCGACATCCAGATCGATCGAGGGCAGGATATAGCTGACGCGTCGCGGGCCGGTCTGCTCCCAGTCGACGGTGGCGTGGGGCGGACCGGGGCCCGCATGCGCCGGACGCGGATCCTGAAGGCGCGGGTCGCCGATCAGGCTGCGGATCGCCGCGCGCGGCCCGTCGCTTTCATCGGGATCCATATTGGCGTCGCCGATCACCAGAAAGCGTGCGTCGGGCGCCGGCCCGAACGCGCCGTCGAGATAATGCTGCCAGAAGCGGATCTCGTCATGATTGCGCCGCCCGTTGGCATCCTCCGGCCCGTCAAAGACCGGCGGCGTGGCGTGAAAGGCCATGAGGTGCAGCACGCCCGAGGGCAGCCGCACCGGCACGACCCAGTGCGCGGTATATGACAGCCGCTGGATGTCCTGCGCCTCGGCCGAGGGAAACGGCGCGCCACCCTCGCGCACAGGCAACAGCGCGCCGGGAAGATCGCGCCACAGAAGCGTGCTGAAATCCTGCACCGCGTCCGCGTCGATCGGAAACGCTGACAGGATCGCCATCCCGCCCTGCCCCGAAAACGCGCCGTATCCTTGCGCGTCCCGCTCATTCCCGCGCCGCCCGTCGCCGTCCATGTCGAGGCCAGTGGGCATCCCGCTATTGGGACGCCCCGCGAAGATGTGATCAAAGCGCTGTCCGTCCGCGGCGAGCCGGTCGCGCAGGGCGCGAAGCGCGTGCAGGTCGTGGTCGTAATCGACTTTCTGCAGCACCACGATATCGGGGGCGGTGCGGGCGATGACCTGCGCCACGGCGTCGATCTGCGCATCCTCGCCGCGCAGGATGTCGCGCAGAAGGATGCCCGGCCCCTGGCGGTCGAGCCCGACATTCCAGGTCGCGACGCGCAAGGTCTCAGCCGGCGCGGGCCCCGCCAGAAGCGCGAGGCACAGCGCGATCAGGCGCCGCATGGCCGCACCGCCCCGGACCGGCCCCCTCAGACCCAGGGGCGCGCCTGTGCGGCCGCCGCCTCGAACGCGTCGATGGCCTCGACGCGGGCCAGCGTCAGCCCGATATCGTCGAGCCCTTCCAGCAGGCAGTGCTTCTTGAACGCGTCCACCTCGAAGGGCAGCACCGCGCCCTCGGGTGTGGTGACGGTCTGCGCCTCGAGATCGACCTCGATCCGGGCATTGGCGCCCTTCTCGGCCTCGCGCATCAACACGTCCACCTGGTCTTTGGGCAGGGCAATGGGCAGGATGCCGTTCTTGAAACAGTTGCTGTGGAAGATATCCGCGAAGGACGGCGCGATGATGCAGCGGATGCCGAAATCCTTGATCGCCCAGGGGGCATGCTCGCGGCTCGATCCGCAGCCGAAATTGTCGCCCGCGATCAGGATCTCCGCCGTGCGGTATTGCGGCTTGTTGAGCACGAAATCGGGGATTTCATTGCCATCGTCATCATAGCGCATCTCGTCGAAGAGGTTGACCCCGAGGCCCGACCGCTTGATCGTCTTCAGGAACTGCTTGGGAATGATCATGTCGGTATCGACATTGATGATCGGCAGGGGCGCGGCGATGCCGCTGAGCCTGGTGAACTTTTCCATCACATCATCTCCCGAACATCGGTCAGCCGACCGGTCACCGCCGCCGCCGCGGCCATCGCGGGGCTCATCAGATGGGTGCGCCCGCCGCGCCCCTGACGGCCCTCGAAATTGCGGTTCGAGGTGGCCGCACAGCGCTCGCCGGGGCTCAGCTGATCGGGGTTCATCGCCAGACACATCGAACAGCCGGCGAGCCGCCACTCGAACCCGGCCTCGGTGAAGATCTCGGCGAGCCCCTCTTCCTCGGCCTGCGCCCGCACGAGACCCGAGCCGGGCACGACCATCGCGCGCAGTCCCGGCCGGATCTTGTGGCCCTTCAGGATCTCGGCGGCCGCGCGCAGATCCTCGATCCGGCCATTGGTGCACGACCCGATGAAGACGGTGTCGATCTCGACCTCCGAGAGCCTTTGGCCCGGCGTCAGCCCCATGTACTCGAGCGCGCGCCGCGCCGAGTCCACCTTGCCGCCCTCGAAACTGGCCGGATCCGGCACCACGCCGTCGATCGGCAGCACGTCCTCGGGGCTGGTGCCCCAGGTGACCACCGGCGCGATCTCCTCGCCCTTCAGCGTCACGATCTTGTCCCAATGCGCGTCCGCGTCGGAGTGCAGCGTGCGCCACCAACTCAGGGCGGCCTCCCACTGCGCGCCTTTCGGCGCATGCGGGCGGCCCTTCACATAGTGATATGTCGTCTCGTCGGGCGCGATCAGCCCGGCACGGGCGCCGCCCTCGATCGCCATGTTGCAGATCGTCATGCGGCCTTCCATCGACAACGCGCGGATCGCCTCGCCGCAATACTCGATCACGTAGCCGGTGCCGCCCGCGGTTCCCGTGGCCCCGATCACCGACAGCGTGATGTCCTTGGCAGTCACCCCCGGCGGCAGCTTGCCGGTGATCTCGACCTTCATGTTCTTGGCCTTGCGCTGGATCAGCGTCTGCGTCGCCAGCACATGCTCGACCTCGGAGGTGCCGATGCCATGCGCCAGCGCCCCGAAGGCGCCATGCGTGGCGGTGTGGCTGTCGCCGCAGACGATCGTCATGCCCGGCAGGGTCCAGCCCTGTTCGGGACCGATGATATGCACGATGCCCTGACGGATATCGTTCACCGGATAATAGTGAATGCCGAAATCCTCGGCGTTGCGGTCCAGCGCCTCGACCTGGATGCGGCTTTCGGGGTTCTCGATGCCCTGCGTCCGGTCCGGCGTGGTGGGCACGTTGTGATCCGGCACGGCGATGGTGTTCTCGGGCTTGCGCACCTTGCGGCCGGCCATGCGCAGCCCCTCGAAGGCCTGCGGGCTGGTCACCTCGTGCACGAGATGGCGGTCGATATACAAAAGGCATGTGCCATCCCCGGCTTCATGGGCCAGATGGGCATCCCAGATCTTGTCATAGAGTGTCTTGGGGGACATGCGTCCTCTCCCGTTTTGCGTGTGGCGACGTCGGATGCGCGGTCAGGGGGCTGCGCCAGAGATGCCCCGTCACGCAGGTCAGCGCCCCGAAAAAGCGCCACGGCAGACGGGCGCGATCCGACATGTCGAAAATCCGTGTCATGACCCGCAGATACAGCGCCTCCGCCCCGCTATCAAGAGGCCCGTCACATCCAGACATGACCCGTCCCGGTTTCTTCTGGCCCGAACTATCCCGGGGGAGGCGCGCGCGCAGCGCGCGACGGGGGCAGCGCCCCCGCCCAAAACAATCAGCGTGGCGCAGCCACACCGTCTTGAGACACCCCCGCACGGCATGGCGCGCGGTCAGTCCGGGGCAAGCATGTAGCCCTCGCCGCGCACGGTCTGCAGGTAGCGCGGCTGTTTCGGGTCGGCCTCGATCTTGCGCCGCAACCGGGTGATCTGCACATCGACGGCGCGCTCCTGCGCGTGACCGCCATCGCGGCCCAGATCCGCGACCAGCCGTGCGCGGCTCACCGCGCGGCGCAGGTTGTCGGCGAAGATCCGCATCAGCTGCACCTCGGTGGCGGTCAGGCGGATGGGCGTCCCGTCGCGGCTCAGCTCGGCGCGCCCGACATCGTAGCGCACCGACCCCATCTGCAGCACCTTCGTCTCGGCCTCCTCGGCCGCAGACTCGGGCAGGCGGCGCAGGATGGCGTTGATCCGCAGCAGCAGCTCCTTGGGCTCGAAGGGTTTGGGCAGGTAGTCGTCGGCGCCGGCCTCCAGCCCCTCGATCCGGTGGGAGGTCTCGCCGCGCGCGGTCAGCAGCAGGATCGGCACGTCATGCGTCGCGCGGATGTCACGCGTCAGATCGACGCCGCTCTCGCCGGGCATCATCACATCCATCACGATCAGGTCGAAATCGAGCCCCGCCAGAACCCGGCGCGCATGGCCTGCGTCGCGCGCGACCGACACCAGGAACCCGTTGCGGATCAGGAACCTGCGCAGCAGGTCGCGGATGCGTTCGTCGTCGTCGACGATCAGCAGATGCGGCGCGGGGTCGGTCATGTGTCACGCTCCCGGATGGCATGATAGCGGCGCCGCATCTCGGGGTCCATCATCGCCTCGAGCACGCGGCGAAAGCCCGCCACGGATTGCGGCCCCGCGGCGCGGTAGGCGGCGCGCATGCGACTGCGCTGCGCATCCGACAGCTTGCGCTCCAGCGCCTGGCCCTGTTCGGTCAGGTAGAGATGCCGTTCGCGCTTGTCGGCATTGCCCACGCGGCTTTCGACCAGCCCGTCCTCGATCAGCGTGCGCAGCACCCGGTTGAGCGATTGCTTGGTCACGTCCAGGATCGCCAGCAGGTTGGTCACCGTGGTGCCCGGAATGCGCGCGATGAAGTGCATCGCGCGGTGGTGCGCGCGCCCGTAGGCCATGGTCGCGAGGATGCGGTCGGGATCGGCGGTGAAGCCCTGATAGGCAAAGAACATCGCCTCGATGCCCTGGCGCAGTTGCTCGTCGGTCAGAAACAGCAGGTTTTCGCCACCCTGGAGTTCGGCCATGCGTCGTGCTCCGGTTCTTGTCGGGTCTTTTCTGCGTCGAGTTTATGTCAGCTTTATTGACATTCCAAGAGGCGACTGGTAGCGAATCGCAGTTTTTGCGCAACTTCATGTCCGATCCGGACGTATGTGGCGCAACTTGTGCGAATATCATTGGGGGAGGCGGACCATGGCCGGCTACGACGACCGCGACGGCAAGATCTGGATGGACGGGGCGCTGGTGGACTGGCGTGACGCGAAGGTGCATGTGCTGAGCCATGCGCTGCATTACGCAAGTTCGGTGTTCGAGGGCGAGCGCTGCTATGATGGCCGCATCTTCAAGAGCCGCGCACATTCCCAGCGGCTGCTGAAATCCGGCGAATTGCTCGACATGCCGATCCCGTGGAGCGTCGATCAGATCGAGGACGCCAAGCAGGCGGTGCTCGACGCCAACGGCTTGCGCAACGCCTATGTGCGCGTGCTGGCGTTTCGCGGCGCGGGCGAGGACATGGGCGTGGCCGCCGCGCGCAATCCCATCCGCATGGCCGTCACCGCGTGGGAATGGGGCAACTACTATGGCGACGCCAAGACCAGCGGCGCAAAGCTCGACATCGCCAAATGGAAGCGCCCCAGCCCCGAGACGATCCCGACATCGGCCAAGGCGTCGGGGCTATACATGATCTGCACCATGTCCAAGCACGCCGCCGAGGCCAAGGGCTGTTCGGACGCGATGTTTCTGGATTACCGGGGCTACGTGGCCGAGGCGACCGGCGCCAACGTGTTCTTCGTCAAGGATGGCGAGGTGCACACGCCGCTGCCCGATGCGATCCTGAACGGGCTGACCCGCCAGACGGTGATCGGCCTTCTGCAGGATCGCGGCATCGCGGTGCACGAGCGCCACATCATGCCCGAGGAAATGGAAGGCTTCGAGCAGTGCTGGCTGACCGGCTCGGCCGCCGAGGTCACGCCCGTGGGACAGATCGGCGACTACAGCTTCGAGGTCGGAAAACTGACCCGCGACATGGCCGACGCCTATGAGGCGCTGGTGCGCGCCTGACGGCGAACACCCGGCGGTGTCTCGGGGGGGGCATCCCGGGCGGCGTCACGCTGCGCGATCATGCGTGCGGGACGCCACCAAACCCCTTGCAAAGCGCCGGCACGCGGTATAGGCGACATCGCACGGTCGGGCTGTGGCGCAGCCTGGTAGCGCACCTGCTTCGGGAGCAGGGGGTCGGAGGTTCGAATCCTCTCAGCCCGACCATTTCTTTACAAATCCGCCGCGCATCGAGTGGACTGGGCCCCGCGGCTACTCGGGGAACTGCGCGTTGCACTGCCGGATTCCGGCCCGTGCCTCGTCGCGCAGGCGCGGCAGCATCCGGCGATACGCGTCCGCTTTGCGACGCTCCTCCGCGACATCGATCGCGACCGGGGTGGTTTGCGTCCGGTAATATGTCGACGGGCAGGAATAGGGGATCACCGCATGTGTCCTCGGATGGGTCCGGTAGCAGATGTCGGCGACCGTGTAGGGCACGCGTTGCGTGTGCACGGCGTAACCCCGCGCGATATTGCCTTGGGCGGTCTCCAGCGCACGCTCGACGCTGCGCAGCTCTTGCGTCACCTCCGACAGGCATTGCTGTTTCGGCGTGGCGCAGCCCGACAAAAGGGCCGCGACCGATAACAGAAAACACCATCCCGCTCGTTTCATCATGCGCGACATATCCTTTCGAGGGGCTCCGATCCCCGGTGACGCCATGTGCTTAGCACGTCTTGGCCCGCATGTTCAGCATGATGTGACAGCGCATCGCGCGGCGCAGCCCGTCGCCGACGGCCCCTGATCGCTTGAACCCGGCGCCTTGCCGGTTACATACAGCTATAGCCAAGGGTCTGTCGGCGCTGGATCCCGATCCAGTGCGGCGGGTCAGGATAGTCCATTAGAAGAGGTGCCATCATGTTCGACGATCTTCCCGAAACCGTGCTGCGCAGGATGGTCGGCACCCTCGCCGACATGTCCTTCGAATCGATCACGATCACCCGCAGCACCAAAGCCGGAGGGCCGAAGATCATCTATGTCAACGATGCGTTCACCCGGCTGACGGGACATGCCGCATCGGATGTCATCGGCCAGACCCCGGGTATTCTTCAGGGGCCCGAGACCGACCGCGCAACGCTCGAGCGGCTCGACGAGACAGTCGCACGCGGCGAGACCTTCCACGGCACGGCCGTCAACTATCGAAAGGACGGCACGCCGTTCGATATGGAATGGAAGGTGGCCTATGTCGGATCCGACGACACCGCAGAGTATTACCTCGCCGTGCAGCGGGAAGCCCGCTAACCGCCCGCGAAGATAGGCCGCGGCAGGGGATCGGGACCAGACGTCTCAGCCCTGCCGGAGCTGATCGCGGATCTCGATGAGAACATCGAGTTGCGACGGGCCGGTGGGCACCTCGGGGGCGACGTCCTGAGGTCTGTCCGCCATCGCCTTGATCTTGTTGACATACCGCACAAGAAGGAACACCACGAACGCGATGATCAGGAAATTGGTCAGCGCCATGATGAACGCGCCATAGGCGAATATCGACGCGCCGGCCTCGCGCGCCGCCTCCAGGCTGGACCCCTCGGGCACCTCGCCGGCCAGAACCGCGTAGTTGTTGGTGAAGTCGAAGCCACCCAGAAAAAGCCCGATGATCGGGTTGAGCAGATCCGACACCACCGACTGCACGATGCCGGTGAACGCGGCGCCGATGATGATGCCGACGGCCATGTCCATGACATTGCCCTTGGCGATAAAATCCCTGAAATCTCCGAGCATGACGGCTTTCCCCTGTTCCGGTTGCACAGCCGGGCTTCTAGTCAAAGGCCGTCGGGTGGTAAATTGCCTTTGCAACCCTGCCGTCGCGTCCGCGTTGGGGGGCGGTTATCGCGGCCCGAGCGGATCGGGGCCGAAGCGGTTGTCGCCCGGCGTGCCGCGATGGATGAAAAAGGCGAAGATCAGGATCAGCGGGCCAAGCACCGGGATCAGCACCAGCAGGTACCACCAGCCCGTCCGGTCCACGTCATGCAAGCGCCGCACCGCGACGCCGATGCCCGGCAGCATGATCGCCAGGGCAAATATCCCAGCCAGCAGATTGCCCACATCGCCAAGCGCGCCGAGCACGGACAAGACCACGAAGGCGAAAAGCGCGAACCACCAGAATTCGGACCGCTGCGCGCGCCCGGTGAAATTGACGTAATTCTCGGTCAGGACTGTCTTGACCGCCGTCGTGAAATCCATCCGTTTTCTGCCTTTTTGAAAATTCAGTTCTTCTGCCCGATCCTCGGTTCCGAGCCGTCCCGGATACGGGCGATGTTGCCGCGATGCCGCCACATGATCAGCGCCGTCAGCAGCAGCGCCAGCAGGACGCCGGCGCCCTGCCCCAGCACCAGCATCCACAGCGCCGAGGATCCCGCCGCCACCATCGCCGCCAGCGACGAGAGCCGCGCCCATGCCGCCGTGGCCAGCCATGTCAGGCACGCCGCGACACCCACCGGCCATGCCAGCGCCAGCAGCACCCCGAGGAAGGTGGCCACGCCCTTGCCGCCGGCAAAGCCCAGCCAGACCGGGTAGCAATGCCCGATGAAGGCCGCGAGACCGGCGATCTGCACCGCATCCTCGCCAGCCAGGTTTCGGGCCAGCAGGACCGCCACCGCCCCCTTGCCGCCGTCGAGGATCAGGGTCAGCGCGGCGGCCGCCTTGTTGCCGGTGCGCAGCACGTTGGTGGCGCCGATATTGCCCGACCCGATCTCGCGCAGGTTGCCCAGCCCCATGAGCCGCGCCAGCACCATGCCGAACGGGATCGACCCGAGGGCATAGCCGATGACCGCCCAGAGGATCAGAACGGCGGGGGCAGAGTCCAGACCGGGCATCACGCCACCTCGTAGACCGGAGCGCCGGCCACGTATGTCGCCATCACCCGGCCCTGCAGGCGGGCCCCGTCAAACGGCGTGTTCTTGGATTTCGACTGCAACGAGAAGCGGTCCAGAATCATCGGTTTTCCCGCATCGAACAGCACCAGATCGGCCGGCGCGCCGGGGGTCAGGCGCCCGCACTCCAGTCCCAGCCGTTTCGCGGGGTTGAGCGACATGGCGCGCCACAGCGTCGGCAGATCCAGCGCATCGGCGTGATAAAGCCGCAGCGCCGCCGGCAGCAGCGTCTCCAGCGCCACAGCCCCGCTTGCCGCCGCCTCGAAGGGCAGGCGCTTGGATTCCTCGTCCTGCGGGGTGTGCATCGACGAGATGATGTCGATGACGCCCTCGCGCAGCGCCTCGATCATCGCCTGGCGGTCTTCCTCGGAGCGCAGCGGCGGCTTGACCTTGAAGAAGGTGCGGTAATCGGCGACGTCGAGCTCGTTGAGCGTCAGGTGGTGGATCGAGGTGCCGGCGGTGATATCGAGCCCGTTGCGCCGCGCCCGGATCAAGGGCGGCAGCGCGCGGGCGGTGGTGATCTGATCGGCGTGGTAGCGCGCACCGGTCATCTCCAGCAGCGCGATGTCGCGGTCGAGCGCCATCCGCTCGGCCATCGGCGAGACGGCGGGCAGGCCCCTGAGCGACGCGAACTTGCCGGAGGTCGCCGCCGCCCCCGCGCTCAGCCCCGGATCCTGCGGATGGCCGATCACCAGCGCGCCCAGCGATCGCGCGTAGCTCAGCGCGCGCGACAGGACGCGGGTATCGGTCACCACATGGTCGCAATCGGTGAAGGCCACGGCGCCGGCATCCATCAGGAAACCGATCTCGACCATCTCCCGGCCGTCGCGCCCCTTGGTGAGCGCCGCCATCGGCAGCACGTTCACGGGGGCGGCCTCGTTGGCACGGCGGGCGACGAATTCCAGCACCTCGGGGCTGTCGATCGCCGGCACCGTGTCGGGGCGGGTGGCCATGGTGGTGACGCCACCGGCGGCGGCGGCCAGCCCGGCGGAGCGGTAGCTTTCCTTGTGCCGCTCACCCGGCTCGCAGACCTTGACGCCGATATCGACGATGCCGGGCGCAAGGCAATGCCCGCCGCACTCGACGGTGTGTTCGGCCTGCGGGCGGTCCTCGCCGGTGCCCTTGGCCGCGATCACGCCGTTCTCGACCAGCAGCCAGCCGGGCGCATCGGTGCCCGCCTCGGCATCGATGAGGCGCGCATCGGTGAACAGCGTCGCGCCGGTCTTTTCCGCGCCGGTCCTGCCTGCCCCGGTCATGCCGCCACCACGACCATGATCACGGTCAGCGCGACGATCACGAGGATGGCATACATCGCCACCTTTCCCGAGGTGCGCGGGTCTTTGGGTTCCTGCATCGCTGTTCCTTTCCTCATGCGCGGCGCGGCGCATCCGTCGCCTCGCCGCGTCACCCTTTTTGTGTCACCCTGTTTGCGTCACCCTGCGCCCCCGGCCATCGCCCGCTCGATCCGGGCACGGGTGGCGGGGCCGTCGGCCTGATACTTGATCAGGTGCTTGTCGCCCGAGGCTGTCACCACCTGCACCGCACTGCCGAGCCGGCGCACGGTCGCGATCTCCGACAGGCGCACGGCGCGGGTCTGCGGACCCAGAAGCCGCCGGTCGGTCAGATCCCAGCGGGCCTGCAGCTCGTCGGAGGCCACGTAGAACGCGCGCACGCCGATCGCCGCGAGACCTCCCACCGCGCCGGTCCAGACATGGGGGTTGCCCATCGCCCAGAGCACCCCCATCCCGAGCGCCATCGCGCCGACGGCCAGCCACGCATGATCGCGCCAGTAGGTCGTTCTGTCGGGGTGAAACCGCGCCACCACATGCTCGCCGCCCTCAAGCGCCGTGGTCGGCGTCATCGCGTGAAGCGCACCCTCGGTCATGCGCCCACCACGAGCGCCAGCACCAGAGCGGCCACCCCGATCAGCAGCGCCACCAGCACCAGTGCCGCGCGGCGCATACCCGGCTGGGACCGGCGGCTTTCGGGGGCCTTGCCGGACCCGCGCGCGCCCTTTGCGGGCAGCGTTTGGAATTGCGCATGCGGCACGTCTTCGCCAAATCGCCCGACCAGACGGAGCGCGGCCCCGACCCGAAGGGTCATGGCGGCCCCACCGAAGGCGCGCGACGGCACGATCAGCACGCGGCCCGAAAGCGCGTCAAGCTGGCCGCGCATGTCGCGCAGGTCGTCCTCGGCGATGCCATGCCCCTCGGCGAGATATGTCGACAGCGGCATCTCGCCGAGATCGGCGATATCGAACAGCTCGACCTCGCCGGTTTGCAGCTCCCCGTCGGCGCCCAGCGCCGCCAGGACGTCCTCATCGGCCAGCGGGACCTCCTCGACCACGTCAAACACGCGGACGACATGCGCCTCCTGCGCGGGGATATCGAGCCGCGTCGTCATGCCGCGCGCCGCGCCCGCAGGCCCTGCGCGAGCAGATCCATCGCCGCCATGCGCACCGCCACGCCCATCTCGACCTGATCCTGGATCACCGAGCGATTGATGTCATCGGCGATCTCGCCATCGATCTCGACGCCGCGATTCATCGGGCCGGGATGCATCACGATGGCGTCCTCACGCGCATGGGCCAGCTTTTCCGCATCCAGCCCGAAGCGGTGATAATACTCGCGCTCGCTGGGAATGAACCCGCCATCCATCCGCTCGCGCTGCAGCCGCAGCATCATCACCACATCGACCCCCTCGAGACCGGCGCGCATGTCGTCATAGACCTCGACACCGAATTTGGCGATCTCGGCCGGCATCAATGTCGGCGGGCCGATCAGCCGCAGGCGGTTCTCCATCTTGCCCAGCAGCAGGATGTTCGACCGCGCCACGCGGCTATGCGCGATATCGCCGCAGATCGCGATGTTCAGCCGGTGCAGCCGCCCCTTGGCGCGCCGGATCGTCAGCGCGTCCAGCAGCGCCTGCGTGGGATGCTCGTGGCGCCCGTCGCCGGCATTCAGCACCGCGCAGCGCACCTTCTGGGCCAGCAGATCCACCGCGCCCGATTGCGGGTGCCGCACCACCAGCAGATCGGGATGCATCGCGTTCAGCGTCATCGCCGTATCGATCAGCGTCTCGCCCTTCTTGATCGAACTGGCCTGCATCGCCATGCTCATCACGTCGGCGCCCAGCCGCATGCCCGCCAGCTCGAAACTGGCCTGCGTGCGGGTGGAGTTTTCGAAGAACATGTTGACCTGCGTCAGCCCGGCCAGCACATCGACATGCTTGGCCGCGCTGCGATTGAGCGCGACATACTCGTCGGCCAGATCGAGGATCCCGGTGATCTCCAACGCCGAAAGCGGCTCGATCCCCAAAAGATGCGCCTGCGATAGTCCCATGCCGCCCTCCTGCCGGTTTCCCGTCTTGTAAGCCGCCTCTGGCGCAGGGGCAAGCATGGGCAGGCATGGGGCAAGCCGGGCGCGCGCGCTGTCCTTTCATCTTGCCGGAAATACTCGAAAATCCACGGCCCGCCCCGGCGCTGCGCATCGGCCCTTTCGCGCCGCGCGTCGCCGGGATATCCTGCCCTTCATGGAATCGACGCTTTCTCCCGAGGCCGCGCTGGCCAGCCTGACATGGCAGATCGAGCTTGGCGCGACCGAGGCCGTGGGGGATGGGCCGGTCGATCGCTACGCCCTGCCCGAGACATCCGCACAGGCGGCGACGGCACCGGCCAGGCCCGCCGGGGATGCGCCGGCAAAACCCGCCCCGGCCGTACAAGCAGGTGCAGCAGGTGCGCCAACCGATCCGGTGGCGGCGGCCGAGGCGGCGGCGCAGGCCGCCCCGACGCTGGAGGCGCTGCGCGCTGCGCTCGACGCCTATCCGCATTGCGATCTCAGGCGCGGCGCGCGCAATCTGGTGTTCTGCGACGGCCACCGGTCCGCGCGGCTGATGATCATCGGCGAGGCGCCGGGCCGCGACGAGGATCTGCAGGGCAAGCCCTTCGTGGGCCGCGCCGGCCAGCTTCTGGACCGGATGTTCGACGCGATCGGACTGGCGCGCACCGCCGAAACGCCCGACACCGCGCTCTACATCACCAATATCCTGCCATGGCGGCCGCCGCAGAACCGCGACCCCGATGCCGACGAGATCGCCATGATGCGCCCCTTCATGGCGCGGCATGTGGATCTGGCCGCGCCCGAGGTGATCGTGCTGATGGGCAACATCAGCTGCGAGGCCGGGCTGGGCCGGCGCGGCATCACCAGGCTGCGCGGCCAGTGGGCCGAGGCCTACGGCCGGCCCGCCCTGCCGATGGTCCACCCCGCGTATCTGTTGCGCAACCCCGCCGCCAAGCGCGAGGCCTGGGCGGATCTTCTGGCGCTCAAGGCGCGTCTGGCGCAACCCTGAATGAGGTGACATCCATGTCCCGTATCGACACCACCCGCGATTTCCTCCCCGTCCGCATCGCCGTGCTGACCGTCTCGGACAGCCGCGAGGCCGCCGAGGACCGCTCCGGCGATACCATCGTCGCGCGGCTCACGGCGGCGGGGCATACCCTTGCCGACCGCAGGATCCTGCGCGACGAGCGTCCCGAGATCGCGGCGCAACTGCGCGCCTGGGTGGCCGCGCCGGAGGTGGATGTCGTGATCTCGACCGGGGGCACCGGCCTGACCGGGCGGGATGTCACGGTCGAGGCGCACCGCGATGTCTACGAAAAGGAGATCGACGCGTTCGGGACGGTCTTCACCATGGTCTCGATGCAGAAGATCGGCACTTCGGCGATCCAGAGCCGCGCGACGGGCGGTGTCGCCGGCGGCACGTATCTGTTTGCGCTGCCCGGCAGTCCCGGGGCCTGCCGCGATGCCTGGGACGAGATCCTGAGCCTGCAGCTCGATTACCGCCACCGGCCCTGCAACTTCGTCGAGATCCTGCCGCGCCTTGACGAGCATCAGCGCCGGAAATGACGCCCGCCCGCGTTTGAGCGATCGCGTGGCTTGGTTTTTGCCCGGTCGCGGTTAAATGTAGCCCATCCGCCAGCCAGCCAGGCCGGTTCGTACAGAGTGGCACGCCATGCGGTTTCTGCGTCAGGGGCTTTTCGGCCTCTTCCTTGTCTCCCTGACCCTCGGGCTGCTGGCCTATGCCGGGCAGATCGTCGTGAGCGCCGTGCAGGAGCGCATGGCCGACGAGCCGCGCACGCCCGACCGCGACGAGCGTGTCTTTGCCGTGCGCACCGTGACGGCCGACGCCGCGCGGATCGCCCCGACGCTTGGCGCGTTCGGCCAGATCGAGAGCCGCCGCGCGCTGGAGATCCGCACGCAGGCGACCGGCCTGCTGACCGAGCTTTCGCCAGATTTCGTCGATGGCGGCGCGGTGCAGGCGGGGCAGTTCCTCGCCCGGATCGACCCCGCCGATGCCGAGGCCGCACTCGATCGCGCGCGCACCGATCTGACCGATGCCCGCGCCGAGAAGCGCGAGGCGGCGCGCGCCCTCGATCTGGCGCGCGAAGAGCTGGATTCGCGTCGCAATCAGGCCGAATTGCAGGAACGCGCGCTGGAGCGTCAGCGCGACCTTGCCGAGCGCGGCGCGGGCACGACCGCCGCCGTGGAAACCGCCGAGCTGAACGCGGTGCAGGCGCGCCAGGCGGTGCTGGCCAGCCGGCAGGCCGAAGCCGGTGCCGAGGCGCGCGTCGATCAGGCCGAGACCGCCATCGCCCGCGCCGAGCTGGCCCTTGCCGAGGCCGAAAGGCGGCTGGCCGAGACGCGGATCACCGCCGGATTTTCCGGCACGCTGCGCGATGTCACTGTGATCGAGGGACGCCTCGTGACCGCCAATGAACAGATGGCGACGCTGATCGACGGCGCCGCGCTGGAGGTGGCGTTTCGCGTCTCGACCGCGCAATTCGCGCGGCTGCTGAGCGATGACGGCGCGCTGATCGAGGCGCCGGTGACCGCCACGCTCGACAGCGGCGACCGCCAGATCGAGGCCTCGGGCCGGATCACCCGGCAATCGGCCTCGGTGGCCGAGGGCGAAAGCGGGCGCGTGCTCTATGCCCGTCTCGACGCCGCGCCGGCGATGAAGCCGGGGGATTTCGTCTCGGTCGCCGTCGAAGAGCCGGCGCTGGATGGGGTCACGCGGCTGCCCGCCACGGCGCTCGGGTCCGATGGCGCGGTGCTGGTGCTGGACGAGGGCGACCGGCTGGAACGTCTCGAGGTGACGCTGCTGCGCCGTCAGGGCAATGACATCCTCGTGCGGGCCGCAGGCCTGTCGGGCCGCGAGGTGGTGGCCGAGCGCAGCCCGGTCCTTGGCCCCGGCATCAAGGTGCGCCGGGTCGGGCGCGAGGCCACGGCAGAGCAGGCGCAAGAGGGCGACACGCTGTCGCTCAGCCCCGACCGGCGCGCACGGCTGAAAGCCTATGTGACGCGCGACGACGCGCTGCCGGACGCAGAGCGCGAACGGATCCTGTCGGATCTCGACCGCCAACAGGTTCCCGCGCGCACCGTCGAACGGCTGGAACGCCGCATGGGGGGCTGAGGCCGTGGCCGGCATCATCTCGTGGTTCACGCGGCACCGCACGGCGGCCAACCTGCTGCTGGTGCTGCTGATCGCGCTTGGCCTGATGGCCGTGCCGCGCATGCGCGCGCAGTTTTTCCCGGACATCGTCATCGACAATGTCACCGTCTCGGTCGTCTGGGAGGGGGCCAGCGCCGAGGACATGGACAACGCCGTCGTGCAGGTGCTGGAGCCGGTGCTGCTGGATGTCGAGGGGGTCGACACGGCCTCGGCCTCCAGCCGCGAGACCCGCGCCTCGATCGTGCTGGAATTCGAGCCGGGCTGGGACATGGGCCGCGCGTCGAGCGAGGTGCAGTCCGCGCTCGATCAGGTGACCACCCTGCCCGAGGAGGCCGAGGAACCGGTGGTGCGTCGCGGCGCGTGGCGCGACCGGGTGACCGATGTGGTGATCACCGGCCCGGTGGATCCCGTGCAGCTTGGCGGCATCGCGGATGAATTTGTCGCGCGGCTGTTCGAGGCCGGCGTGACGCGCACCACCATTCAGGGCGTGGCCGCGCCCGAGACCGTCGTCGAGGTGCCGGGCGTCAACCTGATGGCGCATCGCGTGACCATGCGCGAGATCGCCGCGGCCGTCGCCGCCGAGATCCGCACCGAACCGGCCGGCGATGTCGAGGGGACCAATACCCGCGTGCGCACCGGGCGCGAGCGGCGCAGCGCCGACGAGATCGCCGATATCCGCCTGCGGATGCAGCGCGACGGCACCGCGCTGACCATCGGCGACGTGGCCCGCATCCGGGTGGCGGGGGCGGCGCGCGACACCGCCTATTTCGTCGGCGACGGCCCCGCCATCTCGGTGCGTGTCGACCGGTCGTCGCAAGGCGACGCGCTGGAGATCGAGTCGCAGGTGCGCGAGGTGGCCCGCAACCTTGAACGCACCGTGCCCGAGGGCGTGACGCTCGATCTGATCCGCACCCGGTCGGAGGCGATTTCGGGCCGGATCAGCATGCTTCTGGGCAATGCGGCGACCGGGCTGGCGCTGGTGGTGGGGCTTTTGTTCCTGTTTCTCAACGCGCGCACGGCGTTCTGGGTGGCGGCGGGGATTCCGGTGGCGATGCTGGGGGCGATCGCGATCATGTATGCCGCCGGGCTGACGCTCAACATGATCTCGCTGTTCGCGATCATCATCACGCTGGGGATCGTCGTCGATGACGCCATCGTGGTCGGCGAACATGCCGATGCGCGCCACAGGCGGCATGGCGAGCCGCCCCCCGTCGCCGCCGAACGCGCCGCCGCGCGCATGGCCCCCCCGGTGTTCGCGGCCACGCTGACCACGCTGATCGCGTTTTTCGGGCTGGCCTTCATCGGCGGGCGCTTCGGCGATCTGATCTACGACATCCCCTTCACGGTGATCGCGG
>JAWLFT010000095.1:0-10477 GCA_041685435.1 Roseovarius sp. | reverse complement strand
CAGAACGGCCGCGCGCATCGTGATCTCGACCCCGTCCTTGCAGTCCTGCATGCACGGCTCGCCCTGCCACTTGGGATATTCCGTTTCCGGCCGGTCATCAACGATGAACCCGTCGGCATTGGGCATCTCGACCTCGGTGAAATTCTCGTGGCTCAGCGTGAAGTCGTCATTCACGATTCCATTGGAATAGAGGATATAGGCCGTCATCGCGTAGACCTCGTCGGCACTCAGGCTCTGGGCATAGCCATAGGGCATCGAGCGGTTGACGTAATCCCAAACGGTCGAGAGATAAGGCCAATAGGAACCGACGGTCTTGACCGGATCAGCGTGATCCAGCGTTCCAGTGCCGCCCGCAAGGCTGGGCCAGTTGCCGACACCCTCGGCAAAGTCGCCGTGACACGAGGCGCAGTACATCCCGAACGCCTCGTCACCGTCCCAGACATCCCCCGATCCCTCGGGCAGGCCGCGCCCGTCCGGCATGATCTCGACGTTCCATGCCGAGACCTCTTCGGGCAGTGCCTCGCGGCCCAGCCCGTATTCTTCGGCGATGCTCGCGCTGGCGGTCAGGCCGACCGTCAGCGCCGCCATCAGTGCAATCTCAAGATACTTCGACATTCTCTGCCTCCCCGCCCGGCTGCACCCACCATGTCTGAATACAGTTGTTGTGATAGATCGAGTTTTCGCCGCGCACCTCGCGCAGCTGCGCCTTGGTGGGCTGCACGTACCCCGTCTCGTCCATCGCGCGGGCCTGCAAGAGCATCTCTTCGCCGTCCCACGTGGTGTCGAGATAGAACCGGGTCAGCGCCTTGGTCTCGGGATCGCGGGCCAGACGCGCGGTCTGCCACGACTTGCCGCCATCCTTAGAGACATCGACGCGGGCGATCGCACCGTGACCGGACCATGCAAGCCCCGAGATGACCAGCGGTCCGGGCCCGTGGGTGATCGGCGATTGCGGGCTGGGCGATGTGATGATCGACTTGGCATCCATCACCCATGTCCACTTGCGCGCGATGCCGTTGTCGAGAACATCCGTGTATTTCGAGGTTTCCTCGCGGCTTTCCACGGCGGCATCGGTCACCTCGATCCGGCGCAGCCATTTGACCCAGAGGTTGCCTTCCCAGCCCGGCACGACAAGGCGCACAGGGTAGCCGTGTTCCTTGCGCAGCGCCTCGCCATTGGCCTTGAAAGCCACCAGGACATCGTCCAGCGCCTTCTCCATCGGGATCGACCGGCCGTTCGAGGACGCATCCGCGCCCTCGACAAAGATCCACTTGTCCGACACATCCCCGGCCGCTCCAAGTCCGGCCTCTTCCAGAAGGGTCCGAAGGGTCACCCCGGTATATTCCATGTTGTGGATCATGCCATGCGTGAACTGCGCGCCGTTCAATTGCGCGCCCGCCCATTCCATGCCGGTATTCGCGGCGCATTCGCAGAAATAGACATGGTTCTCGCGCGGGAAACGTTCGAGATCGGCGTAGGTGAACACGAGCGGGCGATCCACGAGGCCGTTGATCATCAGCCGGTAATCTTCCTTGCGCAGTTCGATCGCGCCGGAATGATGCCGTTCGAATGCACAGCCCTGGGGTGTGATCGTGCCGTCAAGCGCGTGGATCGGCGTAAAGTTGATCGAGCTGGTCAGATCGGCGGTCAGCCATTCGACCGTGCGCCGCACCACGTCCTTTTCGTGCTCGATCGGCATGCCATAAGGTGCGGCATCCACCGGGTCGCCCCAACCCTGCGCCCAGGGCTGCACCTCGGTGATCAGCGGATCGGCCTCGCCGGCGCGCGCCGCCCCGGCGGTCACAGCGCCGGCCGCTGCGGCCACGCTGCCGCGCAGAAACGCGCGCCGCGTGGCCGGTTTCCCCTTGAAAAGCTCAGACATCGGATATGTCTCCTTTCGACAGTTTCTTACGCGCCAACAACCTTGACGCTGTCATTCGGGTTGACACGAACCGTGCCCTGTTTGCGGATATGATCCTCGACCACGTCCCAGATCTGCGGGCCCTCGGTGCCCTCGTTGACGCTGGCCCAGCCGGCGACCACGTAATTTTTCGTCGGATCGAGCGCCTCGCCCGTGCTGAGCAGGGTCAGATCGCTGATCCGGCTGCCTTGCCGCCCGTTGATGTCGATCCGGTATCCCAGCCCGCCGGTGCGCACCATGTCGCCGCCCTGCTGGTAATAGGGATCGGGGTTGAAGATGTTGTCGGCCACGTCTTCAAGGATGACCTTGATGAAATCGCCGGTCATCTCGCTGCGATACGCCTCGCCATAACTCATCGAGGTGACGTTCCAGATATCCTCGCGGGTGATGTCCTGACCGGGGATCAGGCTCGGGCCCCAGCGGACACCTGGCGACATGGCGATGTCGGCATCACGTTCCGACAAGAGCGCATCGCAGATCAAATCATCCCATGTGCCGTTGAAATTGCCCCGGCGGTACAGAAGGCTGTCGGTCTGACCGATCACCTCTTCGAGATCGGCCTTGTAGGGCGCGCGCTGTTCCTCGATCAGCGTGGTGATCTCCGGTTTGGGCGCGATCACGTCCGAGAAGATCGGAATGAGCTTGTGACGGAAGCCCATCATCCGGCCGTTCTGAACGTCGAGATCGACGCGGCTGACGAATTTGCCGTTGGACCCGCTCGCGATCAGGATCGTGTCACCGACAAGCACCGGCTCGGGCAGCGCGTCATGTGTGTGCCCTGTTAGGATCACGTCGATGCCGGACACGTTGCTCGCCATCTTCTTGTCAACGTCAAAGCCGTTATGGCTGAGGCAGACCACGAGCTCGGCGCCCTGATTGCGGACCTCGTCGACCATCGCCTGCATGTTCCCGTCGCGGATGCCGAAACTGTATTCGGGGAACATCCAGCCGGGATTTGCGATCGGCATGTACGGAAAGGCCTGCCCGATCACGGCGATCTTGACGCCGCCGCGCTCGAAGAACTGGTAGGGCGGGAAAATATCGGCGGGCTCGTCCCATTCGGCGTCGAAGATGTTCTGACCAAGCGCGGCAAAGGGCAGGCCCTCGACGATCTCGCGCATCCGCGCCGACCCGAGCGTGAATTCCCAGTGAAAGGTCATCGCGTCGGGCTTCAGCGCGTTCATCACGTTGACCATGTCCTGGCCTTCGGTGTGGTAGCAGGTGTAGGAGCCGTGCCACGTATCCCCGCCATCGAGCAGCAGCGCATCGGGGCGGTCGGCGCGAATGGCGTCGATCACGGTCGCCACGCGGTCCAGCCCGCCGACCTTGCCATAGGTTTGCGCAAGGGCGCTGAAATCACCGGAACTGAGCGCGTAATGCGACGGGCTGCCATCGTCGATGCCGTAAAGCTTGCGGAAATCGGCCCCGGTGACATGCGGCACCGCGCCCTTGTTGTCGCCCACGCCGATATTGACCGACGGTTCGCGGAAATAGACCGGGTTCAACTGCCCGTGAATGTCGGTGATGTGAATGAGGCTGACATTGCCGAACGTGTCGAATTGCAGAAGCTGGTCCTGGCTCAGTGCCTGCTGCGCGGCCAGTTTCGACCAGTTGCCGAAGGACGATGCCCCCAGAATGGCCGACGCGGCCATGCTCGTTTGAAGAAAATCCCGACGCGAGATCATGCCTGACCTTTCCAGTTCCATCCGCATCACATGCGGTTTATTGAATGTTTTTTGCAAGAAAAACCCCGCCTGGCGGCTGCCCGGCGGGGTCCTTCGATTCAGTTTCGGACGGACGGTCCCTCGACCGACAGACCGTTGCCACGGCTCGCGACGTAAAGCTCGAGCGCCACGAATTCAGGGCTGCCCGGTGCGAACGTCTCGGCGCGGGTGTCACGCACGCAGCCCTTGAACCGGGCATGCACCGAATTCAGCTTGGAGTTCTTGAGGCGGTACACCGGAAAGCCGTTTATGTGACCCTGGCTGAGGTGATCGGCGCGGATCATGCGACCGTAATTGTCCTCGTGACAATTGGCGCAGCTGAGTTCCAGCTGACCGGTGCGTGTATAGTAGAGCTCCTCGCCCTTTTCCCACATGTCGGACACGGGGCCATCGGTCGCCACATCGACTGGCATCCCGCGCGACACCGACGAAATCAGCGCGACCATGCTGGTCAACTGCGTGCTGGTATAGCCCAGAGGCTCGGCCTCCATGTTCTCGGTGCGGCAGGCATTGACCTGCATCTCCAGCGTCCGGACCTCATCGGCGTCCTCGTTCCACTTGGGATAGACCGCACGAACGCCCTTCATGCTGTCAGCCGGATCGTCGTGGCAGCTGGCACAGGAATTGCCGGCATCGCCGGTGGGCGTGTACCAGTCATCCATCGCATTCTCGACGAAGATCATGCCGGAATTGTCGAAATCATCGGCCTGCATCGCGCGGGTCTCGGAGCCGCGAAAGTGCCAGCCCGAGATCAGCTCCGGCAATTTGCCCTCGACAGCGTCGGAGGGCTCGGTCCGGGTGGTCATCTCGATTTCGCCATTGATCACAAGCGTGTCCTCGACAGGGTCGGCATGTACCGCCCCCGCCGTGATCGCGCCTGCGCTCAAAAGCGCCGTAATAGCTGTTATTATTCTCATTTTCGCCCCTCCCTGACGTTATTCGGCCTCAGGCCATGGCGACGGATTGGGTGTCTTCGTAGACATCGCCGTCGTCGTCGTACCAGGTGAACTTGAAATCGCCGGCCTCGGGCACCACCGCCTCGAACTCGAAATACGGGTTCGTCGAGATTGCAGGCTCCATCGTCACATCGACCACCATCTCGCCGTTGAACTCGCAGGTGAAGCGGTGGATGATCGAGCGCGGAATGGTGTTGCCGTCGCTGTCCTTGCGCTGACCGGATTCCATCGGGTGGCTGATCAGCGTCTTGATGGTGACGGTTTCGCCGGCCGATGCCTGACGGGGCGCTTTCACGCGGGGTCTTACATTCTCTGCCATGTTCTTGATCTCCTATAGATTTGGATCAGCCGCCGCAGCCGCCGATGGTCACCTTGATGTTGCTCGACGCCTGGGCAAACGAGCCATCCTTCATCCTGGCGACCGCCACCACGTCCTGCGTTCCGGCCAGACGGATCCGGGTCGAGGCGCTTTGCGATGCCGCAAGAGGGCCAAAATTGAATTGGGCGACACCCGGCGTGGGGTTACCCATGGCCAGAATGAGAACCGCTTCGGCGCCGGGCGCGTCGATCTCGATCGGGACGGTGTTGCCGTTTTCGGCGATTTCGGGCGCCGTCAGGGTGACACCCTCGCTGGCCACATCCGCACCGCCGGTGAATTCGCTGATCGCATCCTCTGCGGCGGCGCTCGCCTGCATCGGCAGGCCGAGGGCCACAAAAGCCCCTGCGCCCATTACCATCACATTACGTCGTGTCATCGTCATGTTTCGGGTCTCCTTTTCAGGGCCGTCCCGCGTCGCGGGCGGCGGTCAGTATTCCAGGGTGGACAGATACGCCACCACATCCTCGATCTGCTGCGCGGTCAGAAGCGGATCGAGATCTTCGGGGGCGGCCTCGCCGGTATAGGCATCGCCAGGACGGACGAACCCATCCACCTTGTAGAAGGCCGGCATCATCGTTCCGGGGAACATCTGCTTGGCGTTGACGATCATGCCGCGCAGTTGCGCCTCGGTCCAGCGTTCGCCAGCGCCGTCCAGCGGCGGCCCGATCTCGCCGTGCCACGCAATGTCGCTCATTTCGGAATTCGCATGACAGGCGACGCAATTGCCAAGTGACTTGTCGCCGACAAGGGCGCGGCCGCGTTCGGGATCGCCGGGTTGACCGGTGAGCGATTGCTCGACCGCGCCATTATCGAATGACACGTCTTTCGGCTTTGTCTCTGCCGCGAAGGCGCCGCTTGCGGCGCCAATCATCGACAGCATAAGAATTGTGTGTTTCATGCGTCCTCCCTAACATATTCATTCTTTTATATATCATAGAACACAATTCAGTGAGCGCACAACATCAAATTCCGGATTCTTGATTTTCGTGTTGGGCGATCCGATGATCAATCGGAGCTTTCCGAGGCCCGTTCCTGAATGCGCCGCGCATGATACCTCTGGAAATCCTCATCCGTATCAAGCGCATAGCGCTTATCATCGACCCATGTCAGCATGTCGAGCGTGGTGGCCGCCTCGAACGCGCCGGGCATCAGCGCGACGGCGGCCTGCGCGGCGCTTTCGCCCTCGGGCACCGCTTCAGGCAGAAACAGAATCGATGGCGTGAACAGCAGCCCCCATTTGCGCGTCGCCGCCTTCTCGCTCAGGACCTCGCCATCGAAATCGGTGACCTCGATATCACCATGCAGATTGATCTGCACGACAAAGAAATTCTCGTGAAGATACGACGCGATCTCGGGGCGCGGGAATACCTCCTCGTGCATCCGGGTGCAGTAGATGCAGCCGCGCTGTTCGACGATCAGCATCAGGCGTTTGTCCTCTGCGTTGGCCTCGGCGAGGTCATCGCGCAGGTCCTTGAACGTCTCGCGCATCCAGTCGGTCTTGTGCAGCCCGTCATCTCCCAGTTCGGCAGCCGATACCGGCAGGGCCAGCAGCAGTGCGGCCAGCAGGCTCAGGATACGTGTCATGATGTCCTCCTCTCGATCATATGTTCTGGAATGCCGGGAATGTGTCGAGCATCCATTCGGCGATGTAGGTGATGCTGTCCGTGGCGATGAGCGCGGCAAAAACGATCAGCAAAAGCCCCATGGCCTTTTCGACCTTGGGCAGGTGGCGCCGGAATTTCGAGGCGAATCGCAGGAACGGCCCGATGAACAGCGCGGCCACCATGAACGGCATCGTCATCGCGAGCCCGAAAACAAGCAACAGGCCCAACCCCTCCAGCGCGGTGGATTCGGTGCTCGCGGTAAAGACGACGGCGGTCAGCACGCCGCCCACGCAAGGCGTCCAGCCGGCGGCAAAGGCGAACCCCACCACATAGGCCCCCAGCACCGACATGTTTCTGGTGTCGCCGGCCTCCATCTGAAAGACGCGGTTCAGGAAGCCGATCCGCAACACACCCAGAAAATGCAGACCCAGAACCAGCACGATCGACGCCGCGACCAGCCGGAACTCGAACTGATAGCTGCGAAAAGCCTGGCTCAGCCCGAAGGCCGCGGCCCCCAACAGCACGAAGACGGTGATGATTCCCGCCGAGAACATCACCGACGCGGCAAAGGCCCGGCCCCGTACGCCCGGCGCCAGCCGCCCCTCGGCGCTGATCTCGGACATCGACGCTCCGGCCATGTAGCTCAGGTAGAACGGCACGATGGGCAGGATGCAGGGCGAGAAGAACACGATCAGCCCGCCGATGAACGCACTCAGCAAAGAGACATCGAACATTCACTGGACCTCAGACGGGTTGATTGGAAAACATATTCAATCTATCTAATATTTGAAGTCCTGCGTCAATTGGAAGCTTTCATGACCCGCCTTGCCGCTTTTCTCATCAGTGCCTGTCTGGCGGTCGGCCTTGCAGGCCCGCTCCGTGCGGCCGAACTGATCATGGTCGAACAGCACGGATGCCACTGGTGCGCCCAGTGGAACGAGGAGATCGGCCCGATCTACCCCAAGACCGACGAGGGTGCGCGCGCGCCGCTGCGCCGCGTCCAGATCCGGGATTTGCCGGATGATGTCGAATTCTCTTCGCGTCCGGTCTTCACCCCGACCTTCGTGCTGGTGCATGAGGGGCGCGAGCTGGGCCGGCTGGAAGGCTATGCCGGTGACGAGTTCTTCTGGTTCACGCTGGAAAAACTGCTCGACGCACATCCCGAGGCCACAACCCGGCAAAACGGCAAGCCGAGCGATTAGCGTTTGACAGCGGGCCGCGCAGCACGGATCATTACCTGCGACTTGCGAGCCACCCGGATCGAGGAGGGTCCGGGCCATGCCAGCATCAGGGAGGGGACGCATGCCCGGCGCATTATCCGAGCCGCTGGTGATCGGCCTGATCGGTCTTTGCGGGGGGATCATCCTTGGCCTTGCCGCGCGTCTGGGGCGGTTCTGCACGCTTGGCGCGATCGAGGACTACCTTTACCAGCACAGTGACACCCGCCTGCGTATGTGGGGGCTTGCGATCGGCGTGGCGGGGCTTGCGGCCTTTGCCGCTGCCGGGCTGGGCGGGTTCGATATCGCGCGCAACGCCTACTGGATCACACCGTGGTCGCCCTTCGCCTCGATCCTTGGCGGCCTGATGTTCGGCTATGGCATGTCGCTGGCGGGTACCTGCGGCTTTGGCGCGCTGGCGCGGCTGGGTGGCGGGGATCTGCGGTCTTTCCTCATCGTGCTGGTGATGGGCATCGCGGCCTATGTCATGATGTCCGGCCCGCTTGCACGGTTGCGGATCGCGGCGACCGAGGCGACGACTCCGGCGCTCGAAACGCAAGGCTATGCACAGATGATCGAGCGACTGACCGGGCTGCCGATGATCGCCGCGGGGCTGTTGATCTCGGGCGGGATGGTGCTTGCGGCGCTTGGCGCGCGCGGCTTTCGCAGCGACCGCCGGGCGGTGATCTGGGGCGCGCTGGTGGGGATTGCCATCGCCTCGGGCTGGATCGGCACGTCGTGGGTGGCCACGCATGGCTTCACCGTGCAACCGGTGCAAAGCCATACCTTCGCGGCGCCGCTCGGAGAGACCATCCTGTTTCTGATGACGGCAAGCGGCGGTGGCTTCGGGTTTGGCGTGGCCTCGGTCTTTGGCGTGATCGCGGGAGCCTTCGCCGGCTGCATCATCAAGGGGCATTTCCGGTGGGAGGCCTGCGAAGATCCGCGCGAGCTCAAGCGCCAGATACTCGGCGCGGTCTGCATGGGGTTCGGCGCGGTGCTGGCCTTCGGCTGCACGGTCGGTCAGGGGATCTCGGCGTTTTCCGTTCTCTCACTCGGCGCGCCGGTGACCTTGGCCGCTATCTTTGCGGGCGCGGCCCTCGGCCTGCGGCAACTGATCACCGGGCTGGCCTGACGCCCTGCTGCCAAGGCGGGATCAGCCGCCCGCGCCCGGGCCGGTCTGCCGGAACGTCACCGAGAAACTGCCCTGTTCATCCGACTCGACATGGACGACCTGCCGGGGAATGCGGATCTCGATTGTAGCGCCCCCCGCCTGCCACGGACGCTCGGTCAGGGTGCAACCCGCCTCCTGCCCGGCGTAATCGGCCATCGGCGGCACCTCTTTCATGAAGCGCAGCCCGCGGACAAGCGTCTGACCGTCCACGCTGACAGAGCCCGAATCGAGAACACCGCGCGCCTTTCCCTTGCTGAGGATCGATTGCTGATCGCTTTGCGCCCAGACCCCGCAGACCAGCGTCCGATCCTGATATTCGCGCAGGTCGGCGGCCACGGTCAGGCCGCCGCCGCTGCTGTAGGTGCCCCCCGCGAGAACCGGATCGGAGCCAAGCTGCGCCACGACCTGCGGACCGGTCGCAGGAGCACACCCGGCAAGGACCGTGGCAAGCGCGGCGAACGTGGCGTGTCGTATCATCAGAAAACTCCTGTCGATGTTCCTGCCGATGATAGGCAGCCCCGACGGAAATGCCAACCGCGGCTCTCAGGCTTGCCCGGCGAACTCCGCCGTTTCCGCCAGCATCTCGGGATACCATTTTTCCAGCACCGGCAGAAATTCGGCGCGCAGCCGGCCCACCTGCGCGGGCGTCAGATCCTCGCGCCAGACGCCGGCCTGTCCGCGCGCGAAGAACGCCTGCATGTGCGGCGGGCGCTCGGTAAAGCCCTTCTCGCTCTCCTGCTTCTTCAGGGCGTCGAAACTGGTCTCGCCGATCGCGTAGTCGAGCTTGGCGCGGTCCACCTTGACGCGCAGGAACTTTTCCAGAAGGCCGGCCATCACGCCGGGCGCATCCGTCAGAAGATCCTCGTAGCGGATGATGTGGCGCGGCAGGCCGGGCGCGGTGGTCCACGTTTTCACGTGATCGTCCCACCGCCCCAACGTCTCGAATATCCCTGTGGCCGATCCGGTGCTCATGTCGGGGTCCATCATGCGGGTGATCGCGGTGTCGAGATCGCAGGACTGGTGCCGCGCGAACGACGGCGCGAGATCGAACGGATTGCGCAGGATATAGATCGCCGCCGCCGTCACGTCGGCGGGGATCACGTCACGCCCAAGAATGCGGATCGGCTGGCAATGCGTCTTGACGAAATGATGATTGGGCTTCGAGGCCGCGATCAGGCGCAGCGCGGTCGGGCGCACGGCCATCCACTCCTCGTAGGTTTCGGCGCGGAACGGACGCCCCGCCGCGCGATCGAAGAAATCCTGCCGGATGTCGCCGGTGGTGAACTGGCGCAGGTTGTTGATGTCGGGCGCCTGCCCTTTCGGCATGAAGTAATGCGCCAGCAGACTGCGCATCCAGGTGTTGCCGGATTTCGGATAGCTCGCCAGCCAGATGATGCGGCGCAGATCGGTCATTCCAGATACCCGTATTGCTTCATGACCTTGCGATGCGCGTGCTTCATCTTCTTGACCAGACGCGGCGGCAGGTCGGTTTTCCACTGATCGCT
>JAWLFT010000002.1:92432-93719 GCA_041685435.1 Roseovarius sp. | reverse complement strand
TGCCCAAGCAGAAAATTTCAGCGTCATGAATTATTGCGGCTAAACAAGATCAGAATGAACCAGACCGGGTTTACCGGAGAGGTTTGAGTTGATTATTCTGTGGCGATCGTTTCACGCCCTTTCACCTTCGTAAAAGACGGGGTATTCCACTTCAGCCGCCGCATTCCGAACGAGCTGAAGCGCCACTACAGGTGGCCTCGGATCGCGGCCTGATTGCGCACGAAATCGGCCGAGGCCCCCGAAGCCAGGGCCAGAAAGGCCGCCGACCAGCCGGACGAGTGCGGGTGCTGCCGGCGGTGTCAGGACGCCAGGCTGCCCGGAAAACACGGTCTGCGCGAGGTCGGGTCGGCCTGGGGGTCAACCGGTGTTCCTTTGCCTGTCGTGTCTTCCTCATCCGTGCTGTTGTCGGAGGCCGTGTGCATATCGCCACCCCAGAAGCGCAACATTCGTCCTGGCAGCTCGGGCCACGGAAGCGTGTACGAGGCTTCAGCCCAGGGCGTGTGTGGCGCGTCCGTGCCTTGTGCGGTGTCAGTCCGCCCTGTCGGCGGGGCTGGCATTGAGCAGGCCGTAGCGTTCCGCGCCGATCTGGTCGTAGAGATCGATCTGCGTCTCCAGATAGTCGATATGGCCTTCCTCGTCGGACAACAGCCGCTCGAACAGGTTCTTCGAGACGTAATCGGAGACGCTCTCGCAATGATCGCGCGCCTCGATATAAAGCGTTCGCGCATCATGTTCCGCCGCGAGATCGGACTCGAGCGTCTCGCGCAGGTTCTGCCCGATGCGCAGCGGGTCAAGTTTTTGCAGATTAGGGTGTCCGCCCAGAAAGATGATCCGCTCTATGAGACCGTCCGCATGGTGCATTTCCTCGATGCTTTCGGCCCGGGACTTGGCGGCGATGCGGCCATAGCCCCAATCCTCTTGCAGGCGGTAATGCAACCAGTACTGGCTGACCGCAGTCAGTTCACTCCGAAGTGCCCGATTGAGATAGTCGATGACCTGTTTGTCGCCCTTCATCGGTGTCTCCCTGTGTGGCTGCACGGCGCAGGCCGCGCAATGTCATAGGTACGGCGAGCGTATCTGCCTTGCGCATCGTGTCAACGAAAAGCGGCAGGCAACCGCCGCAATCCGGGCGCTTGCCGAGGGCGTGGTAGATCTTTCCGGGCGTGATCACGGTGTCCGGATCGGCGGCGCGCATCCAGTCGACAGCCCGATGGATATCGGTGTCGGCAATCGCCATGCAGTGACAGACCATCATCGGGATCGTCCTCTTTTCATCTCATCGTCTCA
>JAWLFT010000002.1:0-92332 GCA_041685435.1 Roseovarius sp. | reverse complement strand
CGCGCATCCAGTCGACAGCCCGATGGATATCGGTGTCGGCAATCGCCATGCAGTGACAGACCATCATCGGGATCGTCCTCTTTTCATCTCATCGTCTCAGTGGCGGGTCTGGCTTGCCGGGTCCGGCATGCCCTGTGCGGTCTCGCACAGCGCGGCGCGGTGCAGGTAGAGGCCCAACCGCCCCGCCGCGTCGGTGAGGGGCAGGATGCCGCGCGCATCGACCAGCAGGCTTGCAAGCATCATTGCATCCTCGCGCACGCCGAACGCGGCGTCCTCGACGAAGCGCGCGAAGGCCGCCTCGTCCATGCCGACGCAATGGCAGTGGGGCGCGTGGCAGCGCAGCGGGCGGCGCATGCAGGCCGCGAGAATGTCGGCCAGATCCTGCAGCGCGTTGAAGCTCGCGCCGCCCTGCTGCTCGCCCAGCCGGTCGCGCAGCAGGCCGTACGCTGCCGCCGCACCACCGCTGTTCCAGTGGCGCAGGCAGGCGATGACCATCCCCGACACCCCCGACACCTCTGACATGTGGCCGACAGGGACGGTTCCCGTGATGCCTCGCGCGTGTTTCATTTGGTCAGGATCAGTTTGCCGGCGCGGGTGATCCGCAGGGTATAGATCTTCCCGTCCAGCACGATCAGCGCAGTGCTGGCGCCGGCGGTCAGCTCTCGGGCATCGTGACAGGCGGTGTCAGCCACTAGGTCGGGTTGGGTTCTGGTCTGTGCGCGGATCATGAGAATCGCTCCGCCAGTCGGATCATCGGGTAAGCCATGCCACTCCTTCCCATTTTGATGTTGCGCCGGGCTCGCCGCGGATCGGACTGGCTTGGCAATGGTCTTTTTGTGGCCCGAAATCCCGGGCCTGTCAATCCCGATGTTTTTAGTCGCCTTTGGCGCCGGCCGAGCGGCGCCACGATGACCCGCGCCTCCGGTTCGAGGGGCCGTCGCAATGGCTGCGGGTGCCATAACCGTTGCCGCGGCCCGGCTTCTGTGTCACAACCCCGTCAATAGTTTGGAAGCCGAAAGTGACGCCCATGACAGATTACGCGACGCGGCGCATCGTGATGGTGGATACGCAGGTCAGACCCTCGGATGTGACCAAGTTCCCGATCATCGACGCCATGCTGTCCGTCCCGCGCGAGGCTTTCGTGCCGCAGCGCCTGCGCGAGGCGGCCTATCTTGGGGAGAACCTCGATCTCGGCGAGCGGCGGGTGGTGCTCGATCCGCGCATTCTGGCCAAGATGCTCGACGCGCTCGATATCCAGCCGGATGATCTGGTGCTCGATATCGGGCCGGCCTATGGCTATTCCTCGGCGGTGATCGCGCGCATGGCCGAGGCGGTTGTCGCGGTCGAACCCGAGGCGGAGTTTGCCGAAGAGGCGCAGCGCCTGTTGTCGGAGCATGATGCGGATAACGTGATCGTGCAGCAGGCCGACCTGACCGCCGGCGCGCCGGATCACGGCCCCTATGACGTGGTGCTTCTGCAAGGTGGGATCGAGCGTCTGCCCGATACCATCACGGCCCAGCTCAAGCAGGGTGGACGCATTGCCTGCATCTTCATGCAAGGTCAGTGGGGTGTGGTTCGGATCGGCTACAAATACGATGAATGGATCACCTGGCGTGATTCGTTCGATGCGGGGGCGCCGGTCCTGCCCGGGTTCGAGAATCGTTCCGAGTTCGCATTGTGATGGCGATCCGGTTCCGCAGAGGAGAGTACATGTTTAACGTCAGGCGACGCCTCGCGCGCCCCATCGTCCTGCTAAGCGTTGTCGCCACGCTCGGGATGCCGGTGAGCACGCATGCGGAAACCCTCGGTGAGGCTCTGGAAAGCGCCTATGTCAATAGTGGCCTGATCGAGCAGAACCGCGCCTTGCTGCGCGCCACCGACGAGGATGTGGCGCAGGCCGTGTCGGCGCTGCGCCCGATCATCAACTGGACGGCGGGAATAAGCCGCGAGTTCCAGCGTTCCTCCGGCGTGTCCGGGCTGCAATCTTTGCCCGGCATTTCCGTCGGCACCCGGACCACCACGCAGACCACCGCCAATATCGGGATCACCGCGCAGCTTCTGCTGTATGATTTCGGACAAAGGGATCTGCTGATCGACGCCGCCAAGGAAACCGTGCTTGCCACGCGCCAGACCCTGATCAGCGTCGAGCAGGCGGTGCTTCTGACGGCCGTGCAGGCCTATATGAACGTCATCCGCAACCGCGAGATTGTCGATCTGCGCGAAAACAACCTGCGCCTCTTGCGCGAGGAATTGCGCGCCGCAGAGGACCGGTTCGAGGTCGGCGAGGTGACGCGCACCGATGTCGCGCAGGCACAGGCCGCCGTGGCGCTCGCGCAAAGCGGGCTGGCCGCAGCGCAAGGCGATCTCACCCGTGCGATCGAGGAGTTCCGCGAGGCGGTGGGGCGCGATCCGGGCTCCTTGCAGACACCCGGCGATTTGCCGCAACTGGCAGGGGATGTGGACGGGGCCAAGACCGCAGCCGTTCGGCGTCATCCCGACATTCTCGAAGCGCAGCGCAATGTGGCGGCCTCCGAGCTGAACATGCGCGCCGCGCAGGCCGCGATGCGTCCAGACCTCAATCTGACCGCGCGGATCCGCGCGAATGAGACCCTGTCTGATTCCGACGACACGCAATCCGGTAGCGTCGGGGTCGAATTGAGCGGCCCGATCTATCGCGGCGGCCGGCTTTCATCGCAGGCACGTCAGGCCATGGCGCAACGCGACTCGCAGCGCGCACAACTGCGGCTCGCGACCCTGCAGGTCCAGCAGGATGTGGGCAACGGATTTGCCAACCTGCAAGCGGCCCGCGCCAGCCGCACCGCCAACCGCGAGGCCGTCAGCGCCGCCGAGGTCGCCTTCGAGGGCACGCGCGAAGAGGCGCAGCTGGGCGCGCGCACCACGCTCGACGTGCTCGACGCCGAACAGGATCTGCTCGACGCGCGGGCCAACCTGATTTCGGCGAATGCCGATGTGGTGATCGCGGCCTATTCAGTGCTGGCCGCGCTTGGCGAGTTGACCGCGCGGGATCTCAATCTCGGGGTGCAGACCTACAATCCGTCCGCCTATTACGATCTGGTCAAATCGGCGCCGGTGCCGGTCAGCCCGCAGGGCCGGCAACTCGACAAGGTGCTGCGTGCTCTGGGCAAGGATTGATGTGCGGCTCGCACGGTTGTGTGGCGCGCGGACGGCGGATACATTTCCGGCGTAGTCTGATGGTGGCAAAGCAATGTCTGATCCCGCATCCCGATCGGAAAGCGACGCGGTTCTCGCGTCGATCCGGCGTATCCTCGTGACCGGTCGGGATGACCGCAGCGCGCCGCGCGAAGACGCCGGGCCGGAGCCGCTGATCCTGACAGAGGACCTGCGTGTGGACACCGCTGCGACATTGTCGACAGACGCCACGCGCGGCGCAACCGATGAGGAAACCGCCGCTTTTTTCGACCCTCGCAAAGGGGGCGAACAGCAGAGAACGGAGTCACAACGCGCCGCAATCGGGGACGCATCGCAGGATCTGCCGGATCATCCGGCCGCGTCGGCGCTCGAGGATACGGTCGTGGACGAGGAGTTTCTTCGCGACATCGTGTCCGAGATCGTGCGCGAGGAATTGCAGGGCGAACTGGGCGAACGCATCACCCGCAATGTCCGCAAGCTCGTGCGTCGCGAGATCCATCGCGCGATGGCCAGCCGGGATTTCGACTGACCATTTGGACCGAACCCGGTCTACATGCCGACCGGACGGCTGCACGACAAGAGGCTGTCGAGATCCATATGCGCCTCGAGATGCGCGGCAAGCGCGTCCAGCGTGTCCTCGACCGTGTCCGAATAGGACAGGTCCGACACCGCGCCCATCTCGGTCAGAAACGCGGCGCGAAAGCTGTCGGATGCGAACAGCCCGTGCAGGTAGGTGCCCTTGACGCGCCCCGACGCCGACGCCGCCCCCTCGGATCGCTGTCCGACCCGCAGCCACGCGCGGTCGCGATCCGGGCCGGTGGTATGCCCGAGATGAATCTCGTAACCCGAGACCGGCGCGCCGCACGCGATATGATGCGCGTCTGTCAGCCTGAGGCGTTTTTCCGGGCGCATCACCGTCTCGACATCCAGCAGTCCCAGCCCCTCGACGATGCTCGGAGGTCCCTCGATCCCGTCTGGGTCGGACAGGGTGCGGCCCAGCATCTGATATCCGCCGCAGATCCCGAGCACGCGGCCGTCGCGGCGGATATGCGCCGCAAGATCGATATCCCATCCATTGGTGCGAAACTCGGCCAGATCGGCGATTGTCGATTTGCTGCCCGACAGCAGCACCAGATCCGCATCGCCGGGCAGGGGCCGGCCCGGCCGCACGACATCGACGCTCACGCCCGGTTCGTTGGCGAGCGGTCCGAGATCGTCGAAATTCGCGATCCGGCCCAATTGCGGCACCGCGATCTTGCACGCCCCGCCCGGCGTCGAGGTCAGATCGAGCACATCCTCTGGCGGCAATCGCCAGGCATCGGCAAACCACGGCACCACGCCAAGGGACGGCCATCCGGTGCGCGTGACGATCTCCTTCAGGCCGCCATCGAACAGGCCCACATCGCCGCGAAACTTGTTGACGGCAAAGCCCACGATACAGGCGGCATCCTCCGGATCCAGAACGGCCTGCGTGCCCACGAGCTGCGCGATCACACCACCGCGGTCGATATCGCCGACAAGGATGACCGGGACGGCGGCGGCGCGGGCGAAGCCCATATTGGCGATGTCGCCCGTGCGCAGGTTGATCTCCGCAGGGCTTCCGGCGCCCTCGACCAGCACGAGATCGGCGCCGTGCGCAAGGCGGTGAAAGCTTTCCAGCACGCGCGGCATCAGGCGGGGCTTGTCGCGCAGGTAGTCCCGCGCGCCAAGCTGGCCCAGGCGGTGGCCCTGCACGATCACCTGCGCGCCGGTCTCGCTTTCGGGTTTGAGAAGCACGGGGTTCATGTCGGTATGCGCCGCACGCCCCGCCGCCATCGCCTGCAACGCCTGCGCGCGCCCGATCTCGCCGCCATCCGTCGTCACGGCGGCGTTGTTGGACATGTTCTGCGGCTTGAACGGCGCAACGGAAAGGCCGCGCAGGCAAAATGCGCGTGCTAGACCGGCCACCAACATGGACTTGCCCACATTGGATCCCGCGCCTTGTATCATGATCGCGCGCGTCATGTCCGGGCCCTGATGGCGCGCCGCATCGCGACCGGCGCCCGTAGGAGTGTCCGCGCATGCAAAAAGTCCCTGCCGTTGCCGGGCAGGGACTTCATGCAGTTAATCGCTTCGAGCCGTTCAGGCAGCTTCGGCCTGTGCGGCTGCGTTGCGCCGCTCGCTTTCCTCGCGCGACAGCGCGACGGATGTGCGCACACCCTTCGAGACAAACTCCATAAGGCCAGCCACCACACGTTCATTGGGATCGATGCCGGCGCAGCTAAGCACCTCGCGACCATCCCGGGAGCGTGCCCATCGTGCGATCTGTTCGGGGCCGTTGCCGTATTTCTTGTCATCGGATATAGCATCATCCAGTGCGGCCAGTACGACGGCCGCAAAAAGTTTGCGGGCACGATTGCCCTGTTCGGCGTTGAGGGCGGTGCCGTCGACGAAATCCTTCATCAGTCGTCCTTGTTCTTATTGCTCTTGCGTTTCGGGCGTCAGACGCTTGTGACGGTTTTTAGGTGATTCGGATAGAGCGAAAACGCATATCTGGCATGCGCCTGACGCATACCAGTTGGAAGCAGCCCATTCTTGCAAGCTTACTTGTCACCGGATGAGGCACACGTTATCACCCTGCTCGAAATCACATGCTAGGACATAAGACGACAATGCCCAAGATCAATGGTAACGAGATCCGCCCCGGCAATGTGCTGGAGCACAATGGCGGTCTTTGGGCGGCGGTGAAGGTCGATCATGTCAAGCCCGGCAAGGGCGGCGCCTTCGCGCAGGTCGAGATGCGCAACCTGCGCAACGGCTCGAAGCTCAACGAGCGGTTCCGCAGCGCCGACAAGGTCGAACGCGTGCGGCTCGAGCAGAAGGATCAGCAATTTCTCTATCAGGACGGGGAGTCCCTCGTCTTCATGGACACCGAGACCTTCGAGCAGATCGAACTGCCCGCCGAGATCCTTGGAGAGCGCCGCCCCTTCATTCAGGACGGCATGACCATCACAGTGGAATTCCACGAGAACGAGGCCCTGAATGTCACCCTTCCGCAGAAGGTTGTCTGCAAGGTGGTCGAGACGGAGCCGGTGGTGAAGGGCCAGACCGCCGCCAACAGCTTCAAGCCGGCCATCCTGGATAACGGGGTCAAGGTGATGGTGCCGCCTTTCGTGGGTCAGGACGAGGATATCGTGGTCAGTACCGAAACGATGGAATATGCCGAACGCGCCTGACCGTGGCCCGATCAGCTGTTGGCGCGCGGTCGCAACGGATCCTTGGACATCATCATCCGTGCCTCCCATGCGCGCAGCATGGGGCGCGCAGGATCGAGGACCGGCCGGTTGCAGTTTTCCAGATCCGGAAATAGCGCCAGGAGTTCGTCCCGCGTCGCCTGTGATATCGCGTCAAGCGATTGCGGGCCGGGCAGAAACGTCTCGGTCTCCAGACCGTCGGCCCAGATGATATGATGCGCGTCGCACATGATGTGCAGATAGCGGACCCCGTTTTGCCGTGACACTCGCGTGATCGTGTCATCGTTGATCAGGTGCTGTGCCGCGATCAGGACCTCCGGGATGCCGAAATGCACTTCCGCCCTCCAGTTACGCACGAGGATGCGATGCTGCGGCGACACCAGCATGTCACGCACCGGGCGGCCATCGCCCAGGGCATTCGCCCGGATGAGCACCGGCTGAAATTCGGGGCGGGACTGCAGATCGGCGCGCGACAAGGCCACCTCGCCCACCCAACAGAGCCGCTGGACCCCGGCGTCGCGGGTGCGCACGCCATCGCCGACCTTCAGATCCTCGACCGGGACATAGCCACGATCCGTCAGGATCTGCGTGCCGGGCGTGAAACATGGCGGCGCCGCAAGCTCGCTGACGTCGATCGCCGCCTGACCGAAGTCGCCCGGTCCCTCGAACGCCTCGATGACCTCCAGATCGACACCGATGGGGGGAAACCCGCCGACAAAGGTCAGTCCTTCCACCGTGCCATAGCTGGGCGATTGCCCGGACTCGTTCACATTATAGCCAAGGACGTCATAGGTGTTGCCATCCGGGTCGCAGACGATCAGCCGGTATTCGGCCTCGATCCGGGTGCCGTCCGGGTGGCTGTTCCCGCCGATCGTCTGGGTGCCGTCCAGCCTCTGATTGCCATCGTTGTCGTCGAATGTGGTGTCCGAGGTGTTGTCGCGGAGGAAGGTCTGATGCCAGTCATTGCTGTCGAGGCGCAGGGTTTCCCCGACAAGATGCGTGCCGTCCCCTTGGGTGATCCCGTCAAGGGATTTCCCGCCGCTGATCGTGACATGGCTTTGCTCGAGCATCCAGACGCTGTAATTCGACATGGGGCTGCGATCCTGCCGTAGGGAAACCTGACATTGCGGATCAGCCCATCTGCCGGCGTGGGATACCATGCGCGGCAGCGGTATGATCCGTGAGGCATAGGTAGCAGGGGAGAATCACCAGACGGTAAATGCCCGTCGCAAAAAGCATCGGATGGTTAATGGCGCCGGGGGCGGGGGCGTGCTGCGTGCCGGATGTCAGACCGGATCGACGCGCGCCTCGCCCGCTGTCATGCCCGGCCTGGCCCGGTCAAAGCGCATATAGGCGATGCCGCGCCCGCCCGATTGGGTGTAGAGCCTGCCCGCCGGTTTGCCCTCAGGCGTCTCGATCTCGCAGCCCACGGGGGCGTGGCCCTCGACCGCCACCACGGTCAGCCCCTTGCGCAGTTCCGTCTTGTGTTTCATGCGCGCGGTCACTTCCTGACCGACATAGCATCCCTTGCGGAAATCGACGCCGTTCAGCCGTTCCAGCCCGACCTCGAGGATCAGCGTGTCGGGGGTCAGTTCGATGCCGGTCTCCGGGATGCAATGGGCCACGCGGATCGCGTCGAAATCGGTGCCGTCATCGCCACCCTCGGCCCCGTAACGCCGCCATCCCATATCGGGGTGGCGCGGATCGGGCAGGCCGCCCTCGGGCATGTCCCCGGTGCCGCGGTAAACCTGCAGGTCGGTCTCGGTGATCGTCACATCCGCGCGCAGCTTGTAAATCGACAGGCGCTTCACCAATGCGTCCGCAAGGCTGTCATCGACATCCAGCAGGATCGCGTCACCGCTCCGGAGCAGAAAGAAATCCGCCAGATACTTGCCCTGCGGCGTCAGCATCGCGGTATAGACGAGCCCGTCATCCAGCCTGGCCAGATCGTTGGTCACCAGCCCTTGCAGGAACTGCTCCGCCTCGGTGCCGGTGATCTCGAATATCCTGCGTGCCATGATCGTTTCCTTTTGCTTGCCTGCCAGATATAGCACCCGCCGAGGCACACGAAAGGGCTTGTCATGCGCGCCCCGCTTTCCGTCATCATCCCGACGCTTCAAGCCGCATCCGCGCTGCCGCTCTGTCTGGCGGCGCTTGGCGAGGGGCTGGAGGCCGGAATGATCCGCGAGGTGATTGTCAGCGATGGCGGCTCGGTCGATGCAACGCAGGCCATCGCCGATGCGGCGGGGGCGCAGGTCGTGACGGGGCCGGCGTCGCGCGGCGGGCAGTTGCGCCGCGGGGCAGAGGCGGCGCAGGGCGCATGGCTGCTGGTGCTGCATGCCGACACCGTGCTGCCCGAAGGCTGGCCCCGCGCGGCCCGGGCGCAGATGCGCGCGGGCGGGCCGGCCGCGTTCCGGCTGTCGTTCGATGCAGCGGGCGTGATGCCGGCGCTGGTGGCGGGCTGGGCCAATCTGCGCAGCCGTGTGTTCGGTCTGCCGTATGGCGATCAGGGTCTGCTGATCCCCAAGGATGTCTACGAGGCGGCAGGCGGCTATCCGGACATTCCGCTGATGGAGGATGTGGCACTGGCGCGCGCGCTCAAGGGGCGCATCGCATTGATGCCTCTGGCGGTCACCACATCCGCGGATCGCTACGCGCGCGCGGGATGGCTGCGGCGCGGGGCGCGTAATCTGGGGACGCTGGCGCGCTATCTTTGTGGCGCCGATCCGCAACGCCTTGCGGCGCGCTACCGGCGGTGACGCCCGCGCGGCAATCTGGACAAGGGCAGCGGGCTGTGAGACATCCCGCGCGACATCAAGAGACGCCGTCAGGAGACGCCGATGACCATCACCCGTTTTGCCCCGTCGCCCACGGGCCACATCCATGTCGGCAATCTGCGCACGGCGCTGATGAATTACATGATCGCCGCCAAGGCGGGAGGCACCTTCATCCTGCGCATCGACGATACCGACCCCGAGCGGTCGCGCGAAGACTATGTTGATGCGATCAAGCAGGATCTGGAGTGGCTGGGCCTGCACTGGGACCGGGTGGAGCGGCAATCCGAGCGGCTCGACCGCTATGCCGAGGCCGCCGACCGGCTGCGCGACATGGGGCGCCTCTACGAGGCGTTCGAGACCCCGTCCGAGCTTGAGATCAAGCGGCGCAAGCAGCTCAACATGGGGCGGCCGCCGGTCTATGACCGCGCAGCACTGACCCTGTCGGACGCTGAAAAGGCGGCTCTGCGCGCCGAGCGCGGGCCGGGCGTCTGGCGGTTCAAGCTTGAGCAAGGGCGGATCGAGTGGCGCGACGGCATCCGGGGCGAGGTCTCCATCGACGCAGGCAGCGTGTCGGATCCCGTGCTCATCCGTGGCGACGGGCAGGTGCTCTATACGCTCGCCTCGGTCGTCGATGATATCGAGATGGGGGTGAGCCATGTGGTGCGCGGTGCAGATCACGTGACCAACACCGCCACGCAGATCCAGATCATCGAGGCGCTTGGCGGCACACCGCCCGAATTCGCGCATCACTCGCTGCTTACGGGGGCGCAGGGCGAGGCGCTGTCGAAACGGCTGGGCACGCTCAGCTTGCGCGATCTGCGCGCGCGCGGGGTCGAGCCGATGGCGCTGCTCTCGCTGATGGCGCGGCTGGGATCATCCGATCCGGTGGAACTGCGCAGCGACATGGCCGAGTTGATCGACGGCTTCGACATCGAACGATTCGGATCGGCGCCGACGAAATTCGACGAGCGGGATCTCTTCCCGCTGAGTGCCCGCATCAATGCCGCGCGCCCCTTTGAGGCCGTGGCAGACACCATCGCCGAGATCGGCGTGCCCGATGATCTTGCCCCGCAATTCTGGGAGGTCACGCGCGAGAACATCACCACGCTGAATGATCTCGAGGCGTGGTGGCGGATGTTTCGCGACGGCGCGGAGCCGCAGATCGACGAGGAGGACCGGGAGTTCATCGCGCAGGCGATGGCGCTGCTGCCAGAAGGGCCGCATGACAACGACACCTGGGGCAAATGGACCGCCGAGGTGAAGGCGGCGACCGGGCGCAAGGGCAAGGGTCTTTTCATGCCGCTGCGCAAGGCGCTGACCGGACAGGCGCACGGGCCGGACATGGCGAAGGTGCTGCCGCTCTTGCAGGTGATCAGGGCAAAGCACTGATCCCGTCCGCTGCCGAACGAAGGCGCTGGCGCTCGCTGTCCAGCGGCAGCGCGGCATCGGCGTGATCGCTTGCAAGGGCAAGCATGTCGCGCGCCGCCTCCACGAGTCCCGGATCGCTGGTCTGCGCAACCCGCCCGAGTGCCGCGCGCAAGCGCAGCACCACCTCGATCTGTCCCGCGCCGTCGCGCGCGATCCCGGCAAAGGCGTTCTCGATCATCGCGCGGCGCGCGGCGTCATGCAGGAAGATCCGCGGGAAAAGCGGCGCGTTCTTTTGCGGCTCCGTCCGTCCCCAGCCCAGAAGCAGTTTTTCCTGCCGGCAGATCACCGCGATGGCGGTGCCCGGATCGTTGAGTGCCGGCGACAGCGCGCGCGAGGCGATCTCCGACAGCACCAGCAACCCGTAAGACGCGTCCTGCTCGAAGCTGCGATGCGCGCCGATCGTCATCCTTTTCGCGATCGCCGTCGCGTCGCGAGCGTCAAGGCCGGCGGCATGCCCGACGGCCTCCCCCTCGATCACGTAGTCGCCGGGCCGCACGTGGATATAGACCCGTGTCCGGTCCGATTTCAGCCTTTGGCTGATGCCCGGCATGTCGATGAATTGCAAATAGCCGGTGTGCGGGGCGATGACGGGCGTCACCGCATCGTTCGGCACCATGTCATCGGTCAATTCGGTCGCGCCAAGGGAGGGCAGGCGGCCTGTGCGGATCAGGCAATCGCGGGCCAGCGCCTCCGTCGCGTCGAGCGTGGCATCCATGCTGCCCAGATCGCTGAGACGGTGAATCCAGCGCACCAGCATCATCACGACCAACACCACGACCACCACGGTGATCCCCAGCACAAGCACGCTGGATCCTTCGGGATAGACGTTCGACTTGATCAGGATGATTGCGCTCAGCGCATAGACGAAGGCGCCGATGAACACCGCAAGCGCGGTGTGTGTCGTCGTGTCGGCCAGAAGGATGCGGTGCACGCGCGGCGTGGTCTGCTGGGCCGCCGCATTATGCGCCGTCACCATGACATTCAGCGAGAAGGTGCTGACAGCCAGCATCCCCGAGGCGAGTATCGACAGGGTCGGCAGAACCGAGTCGGTCGTGAAGCGGTCCTGCACGGCGGCCGGAATGCGACCTTCGAGCAGGATCGCCACGCCGGCACTCAGCACGGCCAGTGCGGCAAAGAGGCTCACGCGCAACCAGAGCGTGCGACTGATCTCCACGAGGGACATGGCCCATGTCGAGAGGGTCTGGAACTTCATTTCGAAAATGTCCGTTCATTGATGCGGCAGTCACAGGTGGCACGGTGATACGCGCCATCCCTTGCCGTCTGGAAATCATCCTTGGGCGGTTATGATCGGCGGGTCAAGACGGGTCAGATGGCTGTCGGTCAGGGCACGCTCTTCGGCGCTCAGCCGCTGATGGCGCGGATAGCGCGGTGCGGCGCGATCATCCAGAATCGGCGCGTCCCAGCCATGGGTGGTCTCGAAAAACCGACGCACGCCGTCTTCGCCGAACTCGCGCAGATAGCCCTGCACGACCACGTCGAGATAGCTTAGCAGCACGGGACGGGCCGCGTGGGGCGCGCCGTGCCGCCCCTCGGGGATGGTATAGACCGCGATCTCCGGCGCGTGGGGCAGGGTATGGCGCACCTGATCCGCGGCCGGTGCGCGCAGATACGCCGCCTCGCGCTGGTCGAGCGCGTCCCAGTCGGCACCCGGCACGGGCGCGATCAGCCCCTCGATCTCGGCCTCGTCATCCGGCACCACCGTCAGAAACGCCACCGGCCGCAGATCGGTGTGCCGCCACACCCGCCGCCAGCCTGTCAGCCGCGCCGCCTGCGCACCCTCGAAGGCGTGCGTGGCGCAGTTCACAAGGCTGCCATAGCCGAAAAAATATGCATCCTGCATGTGTCTTTGCCGTCTTTCCTGATCTCGATCAATGTGCAGCGCCAGTGTCGGCGCAATTCTGGGCAAGTTCAAGCAAAGGACCGGGATGCCATGCGGATCACCAAACGTGCCAACATCGCCATGCGGCTGCTGATGTTCTGTGCGGCAAATGACGGGCGTCTGGTCACGAAGGCCGAGATCGCCGAACGGTGCAACACGTCCGAGAGCCATCTTGCGCAGATCATCAACCGGCTGGCGCAAATGGGGTTTCTGCGGACGCAGCGCGGCCGTACCGGAGGCGTCACGCTGGCCCGACCGGCATCGGAGATCCGCGTGGGCGAGGTGTTTCGCCGCCTGGAAGAAAACACGCCCCTCGCGGAATGCTTTGCCGATGCCGACAACAGCTGCCCCCTGACGCAGGCCTGCCGCTTGCGTGTGGCCCTCGCCGA
This sequence comes from Roseovarius sp., assembly GCA_041685435.1. GTDB lineage: Bacteria > Pseudomonadota > Alphaproteobacteria > Rhodobacterales > Rhodobacteraceae > Roseovarius. The sequence continues at coordinate 79,434 of JAWLFT010000002.1, read as the reverse complement.
CGCCGTCGAGGTGTTCTATGCGCAGCTCGACGAGGTGACGCTTGACGCCCTCGTTTGCGACAACACCGCCCTTTTCTCTATTTTTTCGGTGACACCCTGTTCGCGGCAGTCTTGAAGACGGGTACATACTGGACTAACGTCTGTACTCGTCAGACAGGGAGAACCGGCCCCGCGCCGGTGCCGAAGGAGCAACCGCCCCGGAATCTCTCAGGCCAAAAGGACCTGTCTGGTCGATGAAACTCTGGAGAGATCCCGCAAGCGACGCGGGACGCCGAAGGGATAGCGATCTCAGGCGGACGGACAGAGGGGGCATCGCGGCGTGACCCTATTGGGGGCGTGCCTTGACGGTGCCGGGTTCATCAGTGTCGGCTCCGGACCACGACAACGGGAAAGGATGCGGATGTCCGATCTGCAGATCACACCACTTAACGCGCTGCACCGCTCTCTTGGCGCCAAGATGGTGCCCTTTGCGGGCTATGAGATGCCGGTGCAATATCCCGCCGGCGTTCTGAAGGAACATCTGCATTGCCGCGCCAAGGCCGGTCTTTTCGATGTCAGCCATATGGGACAGGTCATCCTGCGCGCGCCGGGGGGCTACGCACAGATCGCCGCCGCGATGGAGCGGCTGGTCCCCGTCGATCTGCTGGGCCTCGGCGTGATGCGGCAGCGCTACGGGATGTTTACCGATGACACGGGCGGCATCCTCGACGATCTGATGATCGCCAATCGCGGCGATCACATGTTCGTCGTGGTCAACGCCGCCTGCAAGGCAGACGATATCGCGCATATGCGCCTGCATCTGCCGGAGGCGGATGTCGAGGTCGAGGAGGTGATCGGCCGCGGTCTTCTGGCGCTGCAGGGACCGTCGGCCGAGGCCGCGCTTGCGGGGCTGGTGCCGGAGGTCGCCGAGATGCGCTTCATGGATGTCGGGCTTTTCCCGTCGGATTTCGGGGAGTTGTGGATCTCGCGCTCGGGCTATACCGGCGAGGACGGCTTCGAGATCTCGGTCGAGACGCATCTGGCGACACCGCTCGCCCGCGCGCTGCTCGATCATGTCGATGTGGAGCTGATCGGCCTTGGCGCGCGCGACAGCCTGCGGCTGGAGGCGGGCTTGTGTCTTTACGGGCATGACATCGACACCACCACCACGCCCGTGGAGGCCAGCCTCGCCTGGGCGATCCAGAAGGTGCGCCGCGTCGGCGGTGCGCGCGCGGGCGGGTTTCCGGGTGCGGACCGGATCCTCGACGAATTGCGCAACGGCGCGTCGCGTCTCCGCGTCGGGCTGCGCCCCGAGGGACGCGCGCCGATGCGCGAAGGCACGCCGCTTTACGCCGGGGCCGAGGGCGGCGATCCGGTGGGTCAGGTCACGTCGGGCGCCTTCGGGCCCACACTCGGGGCGCCGATGTCCATGGGCTACGTGCCGCGCGGACTTGCGGCGCCGGACACGCAACTTTTCGGCGAGCTGCGCGGCAAGCGCCAGCCCGTCCGGGTGGCGTCGCTGCCCTTCATCAAAGCCAACTTCAAACGCTGAACGCAGATCTGGGAGCACGGGATGAAATTTACCGAAGAACATGAATGGCTGCGCATGGAGGACGATCAGGTGGTCGTCGGCATCACCGAACATGCCAGCCAGCAACTGGGTGACGTGGTGTTCGTGGAACTGCCCGAGGTGGGCACGAAAGTGACCAAGGATGAAGAGGTCGTGGTGATCGAAAGCGTCAAGGCGGCCTCCGACATCCTCGCGCCCATCGATGGCGAGATCACCGAGGTCAACGACACGCTCATCGACGAGCCCGGCCGCGTCAACGACGATCCCATCGGCGATGCCTGGTTCTTCAAGATGACCCCGAGCGAGCCCGAGCAGATGGACGAGTACATGGATGAGGCGGCCTACAAGAAATATGTCGGCTGAGTCCGGGCCTGCGCCGCCGGGAAGGGTTCTCTTGAAGACCCCTGACGAAAATCCGTGCCGGATTTTCGCGCCTCCGGCGGGAGTATTTCGGGCAAGATGAAGCCGGGGACAGGGTTGCGCCGCCCGCAACCAATCCGCGACAACGAAAGGACACTCACATGCCGTTCAAAGCGACTGATTACCTGCCGTACGATTTCGCCAATCGCCGCCATATCGGACCCTCGCCCGAGGAAATGACCGAGATGCTGAACACGCTCGGCGTCGAGAGCCTCGAGGCGCTGATCGACGAGACCGTGCCCAGATCCATTCGGCAGGACGTGGCCCTCGATTTCGGCAAACCGATGTCGGAGAGCGAATTGCTGCATCACATGCGCGGAGTGGCCGACAGGAACACCGTGCTGACCTCGCTGATCGGGCAAGGGTATCACGACACGGTGACGCCGCCCGCGATCCAGCGCAATATCCTTGAAAACCCGGCCTGGTATACCGCCTACACGCCCTATCAGCCCGAGATCAGCCAGGGCCGGCTTGAGGCGCTGCTGAACTTCCAGACCATGGTCAGCGATCTGACCGGGCTCGAGGTCGCCAATGCCTCGCTTCTCGACGAGGCGACGGCGGCGGCCGAGGCGATGACCATGGCGCAGCGCGTGGCAAAATCGAAGACGCGCGCCTTCTTCGTCGACGAGAACTGTCATCCGCAGAACATCGCGGTGATGCAGACCCGCGCCGCACCGCTGGATATCGAGGTGATCGTGGGCTCGCCCGAGGACATGGATGCCGCAGCGGTGTTCGGTGCGATCTTCCAGTATCCCGGCACGCATGGCAGTTTGCGCGATTTTTCGGGCGAAATCGCGGCGCTGCACGACGAAAAGGCGATCGGCATCGTGATCGCCGATCCGCTGGCGCTGACCCTGCTGAAGGAGCCGGGCGCGATGGGGGCCGATATCGCCGTCGGCTCGACGCAGCGCTTTGGCGTGCCGGTGGGCTATGGCGGGCCGCACGCGGCCTATATCGCCACCCGCGATGCCTACAAGCGGTCCCTGCCCGGGCGTCTGGTCGGGGTCAGCGTGGACAGCCACGGCAACCGCGCCTACCGTCTCAGCCTGCAGACCCGCGAACAGCATATCCGCCGCGAGAAGGCCACGTCCAATGTCTGCACCGCGCAGGCGCTTCTGGCCGTGATGGCCTCGATGTATGCGGTGTTCCACGGGCCGAAGGGCCTGAAAGCGATTGCGCAGCGCATCCACCGCAAGACGGTCCGTCTGGCCAAGGGGCTGGAGGCGGCCGGGTTTGACGTGGCGCCCGAGGATGGCATCTTCGACACGATCACCGTGGATGTGGGGCTTTTGCAGCGCGGTGTGCTGCAGGCGGCGGTGCGCGAGGGCGTGAACCTGCGCCGCGTCGGCGAGACGCGGATCGGTATCACGCTGGACGAATGCACACGCCCCGCGACCATCGAGGCGGTCTGGCGTGCGTTCGGAATTGTCATGGAAGATCGCGATTTCACGCCCGAGTACCGGATCCCCGACGCGCTGCAGCGGACCACTGCGTATCTGACGCATCCGATCTTTCACATGAACCGCGCCGAGACCGAGATGATGCGCTACATGCGGCGCCTTGCGGATCGTGACCTTGCGCTCGACAGGGCGATGATTCCGTTGGGGTCGTGCACGATGAAGCTCAATTCCGCGGCCGAGATGATGCCGATCAGCTGGCCGGAGTTTTCCCGGCTGCATCCTTTTGCTCCCGCCGATCAGGCCGCGGGCTACGCGGAGATGATCGACGACCTGTCGTCCAAGCTGTGCGACATCACCGGCTATGCCGCGATCTCGATGCAGCCCAATTCCGGCGCGCAGGGGGAATATGCCGGGCTGCTGAGCATCGCCGCATGGCATCGCGCGCAAGGCGAGGGGCATCGCCGCGTCTGCCTCATTCCGATGAGTGCGCATGGCACCAACCCCGCAAGTGCCCACATGGTCGGCTGGGACGTGGTGGTGATCAAGTCCGCCGAAAACGGCGATATCGACGTCGCCGATTTCCGCGCCAAGGCCGAAAAGCACTCGGACAACCTCGCCGGCTGCATGATCACCTATCCCTCGACGCATGGCGTGTTCGAGGAGACCGTGCGCGAGGTCTGCGACATCACGCACGCGCATGGCGGGCAGGTCTATATCGACGGGGCAAATTTGAATGCGCTGGTCGGGCTGTCGCGGCCGGGTGATCTGGGCGGCGATGTCAGCCACCTCAACCTGCACAAGACCTTCTGCATTCCGCATGGCGGCGGCGGTCCGGGCATGGGGCCCATTGGGGTCAAGGCGCATCTGGTGCCGCATCTGCCCGGCCATCCCGAGACCGGCGGCACCGAAGGGCCGGTGAGTGCCGCGCCCTACGGTGCGCCTTCGCTGTTGCCGATTTCCTGGGCCTATTGCCTGATGATGGGCGGCGCGGGCCTGACGCAGGCGACGCGGGTCGCGATCCTCAATGCCAACTACCTCGCCAAGCGTCTGGAGGCGGCTTATGACGTGCTCTACAAGGGCACCGGCGGGCGTATCGCGCATGAATGCATCCTCGATGTGCGGCCCTTCGTCGACAGTGCGGGCGTCACCGTGGACGATATCGCCAAGCGTCTGATGGATTGCGGCTTTCATGCGCCCACGATGAGCTGGCCGGTCGCCGGCACGTTGATGGTCGAGCCGACCGAGTCCGAGACCAAGGCCGAGCTGGACCGCTTCATCGACGCGATGCTGGCGATCCGTCAGGAGATCCGCGACATCGAGGAGGGCCGGATCGACGCCGAGAACAACCCGCTCAAGCACGCGCCGCATACGATGGAGGATCTGGTGAAGGACTGGGACCGGCCCTACAGCCGTGAGCAGGGCTGCTTTCCGCCGGGCGCGTTCCGGGTCGACAAGTACTGGCCGCCGGTCAACCGCGTGGACAATGTCTATGGCGACCGGCACCTCGTCTGTACCTGCCCGCCGCTGGAGGAGTATGCGGAGGCCGCGGAATAATCGCCGCGCGCAGTTTGTCACCGTACCAATTCGTCCTTGCACGAAAGAATGCCGGACCCGCTTGGGCCCGGCATTCTTAATTTTCTCGTGTTGTGTCGTCTCAGTTCCAGCCGACCTCGTTGAAGATTGCCTGCGCCTGCGCCGCGTTCTCCGACAAGGCCGAGGTGGGCGTCGTGCTGTCGGGGATGAAGATCCCCAGCTTGGCCACATGCTCGTTCATCGCCACGCCCGACAGGACGGGGTACTCGTGATTGGCGTTGGCGAACTGTTCCTGGGCCTTCTCGCTGGTCAGGAATTCCAGCAGCGCCTCGGCCTCATCGGGATTGGGCGCGTTCTTGGCAATGCCGGCGGCGGCGAGATTGACATGTGCGCCGCGCCCGCCCTGGTTCGGCCAGACCCAGCCGATATCGTCGATGCCACTGGTCAGCCCGTCGACATCGCTCGCGAGGCCGCGCACGTAGTAATAGGTGTTGGCGACCGCGATATCACATTCGCCCGACACGATGCCGCGCAGCTGGTCGGTGTCGCCGCCCTGCGGATCGCGCGCCATGTTGCTCAGGACACCGGCGGCCCAGTCCCTGGCCGCGTCCTCGCCATCCACCTCGATGATCGAGGCCAGCAGCGACTGGTTGTAGATGTTCGAGGATGAGCGGATGCAAATCTGCCCCTCATACATGGGATCGGCCAGATCCTCGTAGGTGCGCGGCGGGGTCTCGACGCGGTCACGCGAATAGAAGATGATGCGTGCGCGTTGCGACAGCCCGGTCCAGAGGTTGTCGGGATGGCGCAGATGCGGCGGCACGTTCGCCTCGATCACGTCCGAGTCGAATGGTTGCAGCAGCCCGGCATCCACCGCGCGCCCGATACGGCCGACATCGACGGTCATGAACACATCCGCCGGGCTGTTGGTGTCCTCGGCATCCATTCGGGCGATCAACTCGTCGGCGTTGGCCTCGATCCGGTTGATGGTGATCCCAGTTTCTTCGGTGAACGCCTCGTAAAGTGCGTCGTCGCTGTCATAGTGACGGCTGGAGTAAAGATTGACCTCCTGTGCGAAGGCGGGGGCGGCCACGGCCAGCAGGGCCGTGGCGCTCAGGACGTTTTTCCAAGGGTTCATCGATGATCCTTTCAGTTTCCGAGTGAATTCGTAGACTATTCCTACGAATTGCCGACTAAAAGAGTCAACAGAAATATCCGACAGAATTTGTCGGCTGCCTTGGTGTGTGCAGGGAACTCAGTCAGAGGCCGTGCCGCGCCGCCTGTGCCACAGGCTGCTGCCGAGCGTCGTGGCGGCAAAGATCGCAGCTGCGGTGCAGACGATCGAGGGACCCGTGGGCGTGTCCAGTTGAAACGAGGCGCGCAACCCGCCAAGCGCCGAGGCGGATGCGATCACCGCGGCGATCACCGCCATCCGTTCGGGCGTGCCGGCCAGCGGGCGCGCGGCGGCGGCGGGGATGATCAGCATGGCGGCGATGAGCAGCACGCCGACCACCTTGATCGCCACCGCCACCACGACGGCCAGCGCCAGCGTCAGCACCAGTTGCTCGCGACGCGGGTCGAGGCCCGCCGCATACGCCAGATCAGGGCTGAGCGTCGCGGTCAGCAGCGCCTGCCACCGCCATGCCAGAAGCCCCAGCACCAGTGCAGCCCCGCCCCAGATAACCGCCAGATCGCCTTTCGACACCGCGAGGATGTCACCGAAGAGATACGCCATCAGGTCGATCCGCACGCCCGACAGGAACGACACCGCGACCAGCCCGAAGGCCAGTGCCGAATGCGCCAGCACCCCCAGAAGCGTGTCCATGGCAAATCCGCGCCCTGCCAGTGTCGAGACCGTGGTCGCCATGATGAGCGACATCACCAGCGCGCCGGCAAAGATCGACATCGAGAACGACAGCGCCACCGCGACGCCGAGGATCGCCGCATGCGCCGTCGCGTCGCCAAAATAGGCCATGCGCCGCCAGACCACGAAACTGCCAAGCGGGGCGGCGGCCACGGCCACGCCAAGCCCGGCGAGGGCGGCGCGGATCAGGAAATCGTCAAGCATCACTCGGCCGCCTCCGGTGCGGGATCATGCACGTGGTTGTGGTCATGCCGGTAGAGCGCCAGCGCGCCTTGTGTGCCGCTGCCGAAGAGGGCGCGGTATTCGTCGGCCTGCGCCACGACCTCGGGGCGGCCCTCGCAGCAGACATGCCCGTTGAGGCAGATCACCCGGTCGGATGCGCTCATCACCACGTGCAATTCGTGGCTGACCATCAGCACGGCGCAGCCCAATTCGCGGCGCACCTCGGCGATGCGGGCATAAAACGCCGCCGATCCGGGTTGATCCAGACCTTGCGTCGCCTCGTCGAGGATCAGAAGATCGGGTTGCTCCAGCAGGGCGCGCGCCAGCAGCACCCGCTGGAACTGCCCGCCCGACAGATCCGTCATCTGACGTGTCCGCAGATCCGGCAGGCCCGCGCGGTCGAGTGCCGCGCGCACATCCGTGCCCGGATGCCGGCGAGGCAGGCTCAGGAATCGCGTGACGGTCATTGGCAGCGTCGGGTCGATATGCAGGCGTTGCGGCACGTAGCCGATGCGCAGGCCGCCTGCGTGGCGGACCGTGCCAGCGCTCGGTTTGACCGCGCCGATCAGCGCGCGCAGCAGCGTCGATTTACCGGACCCGTTGGGGCCGACGATGGTCACGATCTCGCCCCGGTCGATGGACAGGCTGACGTCATGCAGCACGGTCGCCCCGCCAAGGCGCACTGCAAGGTCCACCGTCTCGATCAGGGGGGGCTCGTTCAGGCGCATGGGGTGCGCGCCTCATGGCAATTGGGGCAGAGGCCCACCGCCTCGATCACCGCCTGCTCGATTTCGAACCCGGCGGCATCGGCGGCATGCCCGAGGATCCCGCGCGTGGGTTCGGCCTGCGCCTCTGCCACGGCATCGCAATTGCGGCAAATGAGGAAGGCGGGGGTGTGCGTCTCGCCCGGATGGGTGCAGGCGATGAAGGCGTTGAGCCGTTCGACCTTGTGCACGAATCTGTGCGTCACCAGAAAATCCAGCGCCCGGTAGGCCACGGGGGGTTGCGATCCCATGCCTTCGGATCGCAGCACGTCAAGGATGTCATAGGCCCCCATCGCGCGGTGCTCGCTCAGGAGGATCTCCAGCACGCGGCGGCGGACGGGGGTGAACTGCAGCTTGTGCGCGGCGCAATGCGCCTCGACCGCCGCAAGGGCGGTCTGCTCGCAGCTTTTGTGATCGTGTCGCGCGAATCCGATCGTGTCCATGCGGGGCCTCCGGGTGCGGTAATTTCCGGCTTGATATGTTATAGAATTACAATTATCAAGCGTCGCGAAACGCTATGATATCACATTCAAGGGAGCCGCCCATGCCGATCCGTTTCATTGCCACACTCACTGCCGGGCTAGGGCTTGCCGGGGCCGCGCAGGCCGAGGTGCCGAAGGTTGCGACCGATATCACCCCGGTGCATTCGCTTGTCGCGCGGGTGATGCAGGGCGTCGGCGCGCCGTCGCTGATCGTGGCCCCCGGTGCCACACCGCACGGCTATTCGATGCGCCCGTCCGAGGCCGCAGCACTGGATGCGGCCGATATCGTGTTCTGGATCGGCCCGGAATTAACGCCATGGCTGCAGGATGCCGTTGGCACGCTCGCGGGGGATGCGCATGCGATCGGGCTGCTGGATGCGCCGGGCACGCGGACGCTGACCTTCCGGCAGGGCGCGACATTCGACGCGCATGATCACGGGGATGAGCATGGGCACGACGATCATGACGATGACGACCACGATGATCACGAGCATGACGAGCACGGGCATGACCACGGTGAAGATCACGCGCATGGCGACGACCACGAGCACGATGAGCACGGGCATGACGATCATGGCCACGACCACGGCCACGACGACCATGCGGAGGGCCACCACGATCATGCCGACGGTCACGACGACCATGCCGGCCACGACGACCACGCTGGCCATGCCCATGACGGCATCGATCCGCATGCCTGGCTCGACCCGGCCAATGCCCGCACATGGCTGTCGCTCATTGCGGAGAAACTGGCCGAGCATGACCCCGAAAATGCCGAGTTGTACAAGGCCAATGCGGCCGAGGCCCGCGACGAGATCACCAGCCTCGAGGCCGAGATCGCCGAGCAACTGGAACCGATCGCCGATGTGCCCTTCCTCGTCTTTCACGATGCCTACCAGTATTTCGAGGCCCGCTTCGACGTATCCGCCGCCGGGGCGATTTCGCTGAGCGACGCCTCGGACCCGAGCGCTGCGCGCATCGCGGAACTGCGCGACCTGGCCAAATCGCGCGACATCGCATGCGTCTTCGCCGAGCCGCAATTCGATCCCAAGCTGGTGAACACAGTCTTTGACGGCGTGGCCCGTCAGGGCGTGGTCGATCCATTGGCCATCGGGGTGGAGCCGGGGCCTGATCTCTATCCGACGCTGCTGCGCGACATGGCGGATGCCTTGCGCGACTGCCTCGGCGACGCGGGCTGATCGGGGGCGAAAACGCAGCGTCAGCCTTGCGCCGAATGCAGATCCCGCACATCTTAACTCGACGCGATATTCCCGCAGGGGAGAGCGGGACGGACAGGGAGGACGCATCGATGGGATTCACATCGCGGCAGGACGCGCTCGACATCGAAAACGAGATGCCGTGGGAGGCGCGCCCGCGCCCTGCGACGCTCTACCAGATGCTGAGCGAGACAGCGCGCGCCTTTCCCGACCGTCCGGCGATCAGCTATCAGCTTCTGTCGGGGGCGGGTGACAAGGCGTACACCCTGACATGGCAGCAATTCCACGATCAGTGCTGTCAGGCCGCCAACCTCTTTCGCAGCCTGAAACTGGCCGAGGATGACGTGATCGCCCTCGTCCTGCCGAATAGCCTTGAGACGGCCGTGGCCACCATCGGCGGCGTGATCGCCGGGATCGTCAACCCGGTCAACCCGCTGCTGGAGCCCGAGCAGATCAGCGCCATCCTGCGCGAGACCGGGGCCAAGGTGGTCGTCACGCTCAAGGCTTTCCCGAAGACCGACGTCGCGCAAAAGACCGCCGAGGCCGTGCGCCACGCGCCCGGCGTGCACACCGTCTACGAGATCGACCTCAACCGCTATCTCACGCCGCCGAAAAGCTGGATCGTGCCGCTGATCCGCCCCAAGAACCCGACCGGCCACCACGCCGATGTGCGCGACTTCAACAAGGGCCTCGCGGCGCAGTCGAAAACCCTTGATTTCGATGACAGTGACGGCGACCGCGTGGCGGCCTATTTCCACACCGGCGGGACGACCGGCATGCCGAAAGTGGCGCAGCACAAGTATTCCGGCATGATCTACAATGGCTGGATCGGGCACACGCTGCTTTTCACGGAACAAGACAACGTGATGTGCCCGCTGCCGCTGTTTCACGTCTTTGCCTGCCACGTGATTCTGATGTCGTGTCTCAAGTCCGGGGCGCATGCGATCTTTCCGACGCCGGCGGGCTATCGCGGCGAGGGCGTGTTCGACAATTTCTGGAAGCTCTGCGAGCGCTGGAAGATCAGCTTCATCATCACCGTGCCCACGGCCGTCTCGGCACTGATGCAGCGCAAGGTGAATGCGGACTTGTCGACTGTGCGTGCGGCGTTTTCCGGTTCGGCCCCGATGCCGCTGGAACTGTTCAACCGATTCGAAAGCGCCACCGGCATCACCGTGATCGAGGGCTACGGGCTGACCGAGGCGACCTGCCTCGTGTCGGCCAACCCGCCCGAGGGGCGGAAAAAGGTCGGCTCGGTCGGCGTGCCCTTTCCCTACACGGATGTGCGCATCATCAAGATTACCCCCGATGGCCCGGTCGACTGCGCGACCGACGAGGTGGGCGAGATCTGCGTCTCCAATCCCGGCGTCTACAAGGACAACACCTATACCGAGGCGGAAAAGAACAAGGCGCTCTATTTCTACGACGGTTATCTGCGTACGGGCGATCTGGGGCGCTTGGATGCCGACGGCTATCTGTGGATCACCGGACGCGCCAAGGATCTGATCATCCGGGGCGGACACAATGTCGATCCGGCGCAGATCGAAGAAGCGCTGATGGCGCATACGCATGTGGCCGTGGCGGGTGCGATCGGGCAGCCCGACGCCCATGCCGGCGAGATCCCCTGCGCCTATGTCGAACTGGTCGAGGGCGGCAGCGCCACCGGCGCGGACCTGCTGGAGCATTGCAAGGTGCATGTCCACGAGCGTGCCGCGATCCCCAGACATGTCGAGGTGCTGGACGAGTTGCCGAAGACCGCCGTCGGCAAGGTCTTCAAGCCCGATCTGCGCAAACGCGCGATCTGCCGCATCTACAATGCCGCGCTCGAGAAGGAGGGGCTCGAGGCGCGCGTCACTGCCGTGGTGGATGACAAGAAGCGCGGGCTGGTGGCCATGGTCACCCGCACGGGCGACGCCGAGAAGGAAGCGCTGGCGCGCGTGCTGGGGCAGTTCACGCGGCCGTGGGACTGGGCGGACTAAGCGCCGCTTTCGGAATGGCCGCGCATTGGCGTCGCGCGTTTGCCGGGAGGTCGGAAGCTGCTGTCGCAGCTTCCCTGAATGGTCAGAATGTCGGCATGGCGATCGGGTCGGGACGCGTCGATGCTCCGCAAAAGCTGGTGCCGGGGCAATTCGTGCTACAGTTCCTCTGAAAAGATGGAGGACGACCGATGATTCGACTTGCCCTGCTCATCCTGATGCTCGCCGCACCTGCCATGGCCCAGGACCGGCGGCCGAGCCATTGCATCGCACTTGCCGACGCCGCACCGGGGCTGGAATATGTCCACAAGGCCGGGTTCCGCGACCCGCCGCCCGACAACTCCGTGCGTATCCGGTATGTCGCGCATGCGTCCTTTCTCATCCAGGCGCGGGACCTTTCGGCGGTGACGGACTTTACAGGCTATATCGGAAATGTCGATTTCATCCCCGATATCGTCACCATGAACCACGCCCATTCCACCCACTGGACGGCCAACCCCGATCCGGCGATCCCGCATGTCCTGCGCGGCTGGGGCGAAGAGTACGGGCAGGGGATCGAGCATCACATCGATCTGGGGGCCATGCTGGTGCGCAATGTCTCGACCGATATCCGCTCGGGCGGCGGGGTCGAGCCGAAGGGCAATTCGATCTTCGTGTTCGAGGCCGAGGGGCTGTGCATCGCGCATCTAGGGCATCTTCATCACGAGCCGTCGGATGATCAATATGCGGCCCTTGGCCGTATGGATGTGGTGATGGCGCCAGTCGATGGCGGGTACACGATGGCGGTGGACAGCATGATGGACGTGCTCCGGCGGATGCAGGCCAGCGTGGTCATCCCCATGCACTGGTTCACCGACCGTACGCTGGAGCGGTTTCTGGCCGGCATGGAGGGGGACTTCGCCATAGATCGGCCTGGCACGAACGAGATCGAGGTCTCGCTGCGCACGCTGCCGGACCGGCCCACCATCAAGGTGCTGCGTCCCGCGCAATTGCGCGAGGCCGAGTGAAGACGGAGCAGATCTGGTATTCTGTTGCTCAGGCGTCTGTACTGTCCGCGCGTCCGGAGTATGCGGGAACGCCGACCCGCCGCAATATGCGACAGGTTGGGGGTAGTTGACGACCAGGACATCGCACTTGCGCGACGCGCAGTTCGGTGCCAGCCGAAGGCAATGACCCGCGCCGGGACGGGGATGGGGGCAGCGCCCCCGATCTCTCTTCAGTGACCCAGGATCTGGCTGAGGAACAGCTTGGTGCGCTCGGATTTGGGGTTGTTGAAGAACTCCTCGGGTTCGTTCTGCTCCACGATCTGGCCCTCATCCATGAAGATCACCCGGTTGGCCACCTTGCGCGCGAAGCCCATCTCGTGCGTGACGCAGCACATCGTCATGCCTTCCTCGGCCAGCTGGATCATTGTGTCGAGCACCTCCGAGATCATTTCCGGATCGAGCGCCGACGTCGGCTCGTCAAACAGCATGATGCGCGGCTTCATGCACAGGCTGCGGGCGATCGCCACACGCTGCTGCTGCCCGCCCGAAAGCTGGCCGGGATACTTGTCGGCCTGTTCGGGGATCTTCACCTTGGTAAGGAAATGCATCGCGACATCCTCGGCCTCGCGCTTGGGCGTCTTGCGCACCCAGATCGGTGCCAGCGTGCAGTTCTCGAGAATCGTCAGATGGGGGAAGAGGTTGAAATGCTGGAACACCATGCCGACCTCCGACCGGATCCTGTCGATGTTCTTCACGTCATTCGACAGCACCGTTCCGTCCACGGTGATCGAGCCCTTCTGATGCTCTTCCAGAGCGTTGATGCACCGGATGAGCGTCGATTTGCCCGACCCCGACGGCCCCGCGATGACGATCCGCTCGCCCTGATAGACGGTCAGATCGATATCGCGCAGCACGTGAAAGGTGCCGAACCACTTGTTCATCTTGGTGATCTCGACGGCAGCCTTGTCGGAGACCTGAACTTTTTCTTCTGCGGCCATCGGGTCTGACCCTCCTCAATGATGATCGGTCTGAAGCTGGCGCTCCAGCCATTGCGAGTATTGCGAGATACCGTAGCAGGTGACGAAGAACAGCACGGCGGCAAAGCCGAACAGTTCCCAATAAACACCGTTCCATTCCGACGAGGCGAGGATCGGCCCGCGGATCATGCCGACGATGTCGAACATAGAGATCACCGAGACCAGCGTCGTATCCTTGAAGAGCCCCACAGCCACGTTGACGATGCCCGGGATCGAGATCTTCAGCGCTTGCGGCAGGATGATGAACTGCATCGCTTGCGCGTAATCGAGACCGAGACTGTCGGCGGCCTCGTACTGGCCCTTGGGCAGCGCCGCGAGGCCGCCCCGGATCACCTCGGCGATATAGGCCGACGCGAACATGGTGATCATGATGATCACCCGCAGGATCAGGTCGAAGCTGGTCCCCGGCGGCAGGAAGTATCCCAGCACGACATTGGCCACGAACAAGAGCGTGATCAGCGGCACACCGCGGATGAATTCGATGAACACCACGCAGATCCACTTGATGATCGGCATGCTTGATTGCCGACCGAGCGCCAGAAGGATACCGAACGGCACCGACAGCGAGATGCAGGTCACCCCCAGCATCAGGTTGATCATGAAGCCGCCAAGATCGCGCGATTCCACCGGCTGCAACACCATCACGGTTTCCAGATCCGGGATCACGTAACCCGACAGGATCCAGAAGATCAACGCTGCCAGAAAGCCCGCGATCACCGCCATGCCCGCGCTCGCGAAAAGGGTCTTTTTGTAGACATAGGCGCCGACAAGAACACCCAGAAGCGCGAAAAGCGGGATGAAGATGGTGCCACCCCAGATCAGCCAGTAGGCGACGAACGGGTAAAGGCCCGTCAGCACGAGAAACTTGCTGGGAATGAACTTGAAGAACAGAAGGGGGGCCGCCGCCACGAACAGCAGGATGAACGCAAGGCCCGGCCGCCAGTACAACTCCGACGGGTATTTGAACCCGAACAGCAACTGGTTCCAGCGCTCTGTCAGCACCGCGAAACAGGCCCCGACCTTGCCATCGAGCATCTCTCGGCAGGCCGACAGGCTCGGGCTGACCCAGATCCCGTTGACGATCCACGGCGCCGACGCGACCACAAGCTGATAGACCACATAGATTGCGACGACCGTCAGCAGGGCATTGGCCGGCGAGGAAAACAGGTTCTCCCGCAACCATTTCAGGACGCCGGTCTCAGCGATCGGCGGCGTGGCCTGAGGAAGCATTTGCTTGCGCACGAAAGAGCTTTCAGCTTGCGACATGGCTCAACGCTCCTTCAGCTTGATCGAGTTGTTGTAGATGTTCATGATCGCCGAGATGCCGAGGCTGATCGCCAGGTAGAACAGCATCAGCAGCAGCACGGATTCGATCGCCCGGCCGGTCTGGTTGAGGGTGATCCCGCCAAGCGTGCCGGTCACGTCCATGTAGCCCACGGCGATGGCCAGAGACGAATTCTTGGTCAGGTTCAGGTATTGCGAGATCAGCGGAGGAATGATCACCCGCAGCGCCTGCGGCAGGATCACGAGGTTCATGATGCGGCGCGGCCGCAGCCCGAGCGATGCCGCGGCTTCGGTCTGTCCTCTGTCGACCGCCTGGATGCCGGCGCGCACGTTCTCTGCGATGAAGGCGCCGGTATAGACCGCAAGCGCCAGCCACAGCGCGAGCAGCGAGCCGCGTACATGTATGCCGCCCTGGAAATTGAATCCCGCGAGCGCCGGGTAATCGAACGTGATCGGCTGGCCAAGGATGAAATAGACCAGGATCGTCGGGACGAACAGGATAAGCAGCGCCGGCCAAACCATCGGCAGCAGCTTGCCCGTGTCGTAAAGCAGCTTGGTCGCGTAGCGACGGTAATAGATCGCCCCGAAGATCGAGGCGAGGAACGTGAGGCCCACCACGCTCGATCCCGGCCCCCAGATCGGCGCGGGGAAATAGCCGCCGCGATTGGTGATGGCGAACGCCCCGAACAGCATGTTCGACGCAGGATCGTCCCCTCGGAACGCGCTAGGCGCAGGCGTCACCGCAGTCATGATGGTGAAAATGATGAGGATCCAGATCAGCACCGGAACGTTGCGGAACGCCTCGACATAGCCCGCCATCAGCTTGCGCACCAGCCAGTTGGGCGAGATACGCAGGATGCCTGCCGTCACGCCCAGTATGGTCGCGGTCACACAGCCCAGGACGGCGACGATCAACGTGTTGAGAACACCGACGAAGGCGGCGCGCAGATGCGTGGACTGGCTGTCATACTCGATCGGGCGCTGGTTGATGTCGTAGCCTGCCGGATCTGACAGGAAGCCGAACGAGATGTTTTGCCCCTGACGGGCCAGGTTCTGCAGAAGGTTCCCGCCGAGATAGGCCACCGCCATGATCAAGAGAATCAGCGCGATGAATTGAAACGTGTAGGAGCGATACCGAGTGTCGTAGATCAACTGCGACACATGGAACGACGCCTTCGGAGGGTCGGTTGCCGTTGTCATCCGATACTTCCCTGTGCTTCGGTCCGGTGATTGGCGACAATGATGTCGTGGGCCGATTATTTTTGGAAACAAGTCAAAAGGTGAGGGACGCGATACGCGCCGCGCCCCTCTGAAGTGCCGGTTTTACCGGAACGGCGGCGAATACATCAGGCCGCCTTCGGTCCATTGCGCGTTGAGACCCCGCGCGAGACCGACGGACGTGCTTTCACCGATATGGCGCTCGAACACCTCGCCATAATTGCCCACGGCCGCGATGGCCCGTACGGCCCAGTCCTGATCCAGTCCGATCATTTCGCCCAAGTCACCTTCGGTTCCCAGCAGACGGTTGATTTCCGGGCTGTCGCCGGCCTCGGATGCCATCTCCTCGACGTTCTCGCTCGTGATGTCGAGTTCCTCGGCGGCGATCAGCGCGTTGAGCGTCCAGCGGGCGATATCGCCCCATTCGTTGTCGCCATGGCGCACCAGCGGGCCAAGTGGCTCTTTCGAGATGACTTCGGGCAGGATCACGTGGTTGTCGGGGTCCTCGAAGGCCGCCCGCGTCGCGGCGAGGCCGGATGTGTCGGTCGTGTAGGCGTCACAGGCCCTGGCGAGGTACTGCTGCTGACCTTCGGAATTGGTCTCGACCGGGACCGGCTCGTATTCCATGTCGTTCTTGCGGAAGTAATCGGCGAGGTTCAGCTCGGTGGTGGTGCCGGTCTGGATGCAGATGGTGGCACCGTCCAGTTCCTGCGCCGAAGTCACCCCAAGATCCTTGCGGATCATGAAACCCTGGCCGTCATAGTAGTTGATGCCGACGAACTCGAAGTTGAGATCGTTGTCGCGCGAGAACGTCCAGGTCGTGTTGCGCGCCAGAACGTCGACCTCGCCGGACGACAGCGCGGTGAAGCGCGTCTTGCCGGTGGTCGGCACGAACTCGACCGCGTCGGGATCATCGAGGATGGCCGCGGCCAGCGCCCGGCACACGTCCACGTCAAAGCCTTCCCACTCGCCCTCCGCGTCGGGGGCTGCGAAGCCGACGAGACCGGTGGTCACGCCGCAGTTCAGTTCGCCACGCGCCACAACGTCATCCAGCGTGGCCGCGGCCGATGCCCCGGCACTCACACCGGCGACGGTCAACGCGCCCATAAATACGGATCGTTTCATGTTTACCTCTTCCTGATTTTCCACCCGTCTCGAGGGCAGTTCATTCGACCTGCACGAGGCCGCTTTGCTACTGCACACGGGGCGCTCGCCCCGGGCAGTATTCGCAAGTTTGTGTGGATTCAGCATGAAACGTCAAGTCTTTGTTCAGGACAGGGTTCCGGAGGAGACCTGTCCGATCTTCCCTGCGACCCCAAGTCACGCGATCCGATCAGGCGCGCGAAAGATCATGAAAGCGCTTTGCATTCAGAAAGTCCGTTGCCTTTGCGCGCGCCACGCGCTCGGCATCCTCGTCTCTACCCCATTGCTCCTGCTGCCAGACCTCATCCACCCGTGAAACCTGCCACAGGGCTTGCGCCGGGTATATGTCGCGCAAGGCCGCAAAACCGATGATCAGCGACCCGCTGATGCCGACAAGATCATGAAACGCGGTCAATGCCCAAAAATCGAGCATCCTCACTTCGCGGTGCAGCCGCGCGAGTGTCTGGGGATCCTGCGCGCGCGGCATGACCCCGGTCCGTACCCCAAGCCGCGCCGACAAGTCCGATTCGGCCCAATCGAGAAGCGGATCCCACGCCTCGGCCTGCCGCGCGGCCAGTTCTGCGGGGCTTTCGGCGCGGTAGCACAGCAGATCGCTGTCTCCGTAATCGGCCAGCATCCGCGCCACCTCGGCATGCTGATGCGCGACCTTGTCGATGGCGGCGTTGGCCGCGCGGGTGACGGGCATGCTGGCGGGGCGGATCTTGCCCTCCTGCGCGTCCCATTCCTCGGCGATGGCGCCGGCGAGCGCAGACGTGGGCAGGATGACCGGCGCCTTGGCCGGCGTGCGCACCGGGCGCCCGTCGAGATGCACGGTATAGCCCTTTGCCGTCTCTGCGACGGTGGCCTCGTTCCAGAACCGTTTCGCGTCCCATTCGCTCATGCGGGTGTCCTTTGGATGTCGTCGATCAGCCCGGCCAGATCGCGAAAATCCCGGGCGATCACGCGCGCCGCGCCCAGCAATTCGGGCCGGTGATAGCCCCAGCTCACGCCGATCCCGGGGATGCCGGCGGCGTGCGCCATCTCCATGTCATAGCTCGTGTCGCCCACCATCACCGCGTTTTCCGGCGCGACGCCGGTTTCCGACAGGGCTGCCAGCAGCATCGAGGGGTGCGGCTTTGACGGATGATGATCGGCAACCTGGCGTGTGACGAAAAACCGCCCCAGATCGTGACCGTCAAGCAGCTTGTCCAGCCCTCGTGCGGATTTGCCGGTTGCGACACCCAGCAACGTCTCCGGCACCGCATGCAGCGCCCGCAGCGTGTCATGCGCATGCGGATAGAGGGGCGAGGACTGCGCCACGCCCGAGACCGCGCGCAAATCCATGTAGGCGTCCTTGTACCACCCGACGATGCGGGCCTGCTCCGCTTCCGGCAGGTGCGGCACAAGCCGCGCCACCGCCACGTCGAGCGACAATCCCACGATGCCGAGGATCGCGCCGGCGTCCGGGGCGGCGTGGTCGGCGCGCGCAAAGGCGCTGCGCATCGCCGCCAGGATATCGCCCTGGCTGTCGACCAGCGTGCCGTCCACGTCGAAGATGATCAGGCGCAGGGGGCCGTTCGACGGGCCGCTCACACCAGATCCTCCAGCGGATCCTCCGGCGCGTCCGAGGGCTGCCATTGAAACAGCTCCCATGTCTGGGCCATATGCGCGGGCAGGGGTGCCGTCAGGTGCAGCAGGGCGCGCGTCACCGGATGTTCGATCTTCAGGGTGCGCGCGTGCAGATGCAGCTTGCGGCTGACATCGCCGCCCAGCTGCGCGCCCCAGCCATCGCCCTGGTTTTCCTGACCCGAGCCGCCATATTTTCCGTCCCCGACGATCGGATGCCCGATTTCGGCGAGATGCGCGCGCAACTGATGGGTGCGCCCGGTCACCGGGATCAGCGCCATCCATGCGGCGCGCCCGCCGGCATTCTCGATCATCGCGTAATCCGTCGTGGCGGGCTTGGCGCCGGGCGTGCCCTCGATCTCGCGCGGGTGCAGGCACAGCATCTTTTCGCCCTCGCCCCTGTCGCCATGCCCCGGCGCCTTGACCAGACCGTAGCGGATCGTGCCCATGCGCGGATGCGGCGATCCGGCGACGGCCGCCCAATAGATCTTGCGGGTGTTGCGGTGCCGGAAGGCCGCGGTCAGCCCCTTGGCCGCCTCGCGCGTGCGCGCCAGGATCAGCACCCCGGACGTGTCCTTGTCGAGCCGGTGGACAAGGCGCGGCTTGCTCTCGGACCCAAAGCGCAGCGCCTCGGCCAGCCCGTCGACATGCCGCGCCTGTTTCGATCCGCCCTGCACCGGCAGCCCCGGCGGCTTGTTCAGCGCGATGATGTGATCGTCGCGGTAGATCACGCAGGACTGGATCATCTTCGCGTCGGCCGGGCTGATGCGCGCGGCCTCGGGCGCGGGTTTCGTGTCGGGGTCGGGCAGCGGCGGGATGCGCACGCTCTGTCCGACCTCGATGCGCGTTGCCGATTTGACGCGGCCGCCCTCGACCCGCAGATCGCCCTTGCGGCACATCTTCTCGATCTGGCCTTGCGTCAGATGCGGAAACTGCCGTTTCAGCCAGCGGTCGAGACGCTGATCGCCATCGCCCGCCGCAACATTCAAGGTCTGCACACCGCTCATGTCAGGAAACCCCGCGACAGCCAAACCCCGAGTGCGAGGGCGGCCAGAGACAACACGACGCTGAGCCCAACATATGTGCCGGCCGCCGCAAACTGTCCACGTTCGAACAGCGTGAACGCTTCCATCGAGAAGGTGGAAAACGTGGTGAACCCGCCAAGTATCCCGACCATCAGGAACGGATTTAGCCACGCGATGTCGCGCTGTATCGCCAGGATCATCATCACACCCATAAGGAACGACCCCAGGACATTGACGCACAGCACGCCAAGGGGAAAGCCCGGGCCGGTAAGACGGAACATCGTATGCACCACGCCAAACCGCAGGCACGCACCAATGGCGCCGCCAAGGGCCACCTGAAAGAGGGTCAATATCATGGCCGCGTCTGTCGCGCGCGCAGGGTCCGTTGTCAAGCTGCCGGCGCGTGTCGTGACCGGTCAGGGTCGTATCAGATGGCCCGCGGAACGGCTTCATGACCCGTTCGAAGCGGTCGGGCGGACTTGTTGATGGTCGGGCCGTGGAACCTCCGAGGCGCAGGACGATGAGACACGCAACTCACCGCACGACCCACAGCAAAAATCCGACCCTCAATCCGATCATGGTGGATCATGGCGGCTCACCCCCGTCCGGCGCACGCGTTGCGGTCAGCTCGAAGCTGATATCGACTGAATACGCGAGCGCCCCTTCGTCGTCCACACCCTGGCCGATGTCGAAATTGCGCCGGTCCACGGTCAGCCCGCCGCTGGCCGTCGCGGTATCGCCCTCGATCGCCACCTCGAAGGGCATCTCGACCGGCACGGACTGGTCGCGAATCGTCAGCGTGCCTTTGGCGATCTTGCCCGCGCCTTCGGCGTCGCCCGCCATCAGGTCGGCGGCGAAGCGGGCGGTCGGGTGATCGTCTTCATTGAAGTAATCCGCGTCCATGGCCTGCGACGTGACCGAACCGAGCGACAGCGAGCTGATCGCCACCGTCACCTCGACCGTGCCGTGCTGGCCGTCTGCGTCCGGCGTATCGGAATAGGCGATATCGGCGGTCCACTCGTCAAAGCTGCCGGTGACCTCGGAGCCCATCTGCACCACGGTGATCTGCAGGCTGCCATCCTGGACCTGCCAGTCGCTTTCGACCTCGGCGAGGCTGGGCGCGGCCTTTTCGGGGGCCTCGAACATGCCGACAGCACTTGCCCCGCCGATGGTCGCGCCCCAGATGCCGAGCGCCGCGACAAGCGGCAGGGCATGCCCCGGCTGGCGCGCCGTGGGCTGGGCAGAGACCCGGCCGGGCAGCATCCGGCGCAATGTCGCGTCGCGGTCGATCACGTGATGTTTCAGAGCGCCCGCGATATGCGCAACAATCGCGCCGGTCATAACCCATTGTAGCAGGAAATGCAGGGTCGCCGCGGTCTCTGACACGGACTCGGATCTGGGCACGAACGGCAGAGTCTGGCCGAAGGGCCACCAGATCGGGGCAAAGCCACTGGTCGCCGCGTGATGCACCCAGCCCGAGAGCGGCACCAGAACCAGTGACCCGTAGAGCAGCCAATGCGCGGTTTGGGCGGCGCGCGCCTCCAGCCCCCGGTCGCCGTTCAAAAGCCCCGGCTTGGGCTGCGAGATAGCCCAGAGGATGCGCGCGAGCGCCGTGAAGAAGATCGCCACGCCGGATGTTTTGTGTATTGAAAACAACAGGCTGGCCCGGTCGATCAGCGCTTCGCCCGCGCCGCGTTCAATCTCCTGCGCCATGTTCGACGCAATCCAGCCAAGCGCGATATTGGACAGGATCAGCAATGCGATCAGCCAGTGGAAGGTTTTTGTCACGCTGCCATAGGTTGTGTCGGAGTTGGTAAGCGGCATCTCGGAATTTCCCTTGTAGAGATGATATCGATGTAGCCGGTCACGCGCCCCGGACAATCGCCGGGCGCGCACACGAGCCGTGCATCGCGGCACGTCGCGGGCTTTGGCGTTGCCATGCAAAACGTGGCGCTATAGGTGGGATCAGATTTTTTCGAGGGAGGAATGCGCAGATGAGTCGGGCATTGGTTTTCCCCGGGCAGGGCGCGCAGGTGATCGGCATGGGGGCCGATCTTGCAAAGGCGTATCCGGCGGCCCGGGCGGTTTTCGACGAGGTCGACGCGGCCTTGGGCGAAAACCTGTCGAGCCTCATCTGGAACGGGGCGCAGGATGACCTGACGCTGACCGCCAACGCGCAGCCTGCGCTGATGGCCACGTCGCTGGCCGCGATGCGGGCGCTGCAATCGGCCGGCTTGGAGGTCGGGCAGGCGGCCTATGTCGCCGGGCACTCGCTCGGCGAATATTCGGCGCTCGCGGCGGCCGGCGCGCTTGACGTCGGCGACACCGCGCGCCTGCTGCGCATCCGCGGTCGCGCGATGCAGGACGCGGTGCCGGTCGGGATGGGCGCCATGGCGGCCCTGCTGGGTCTCGATTTCGAGACCGCGCGCGGCGTGGCCGACGAGGCCGCGCAGGGCGAGATATGTCAGGCCGCCAATGACAACGATCCCGGGCAGGTCGTGGTGTCGGGCCACAGGGCCGCCGTCGAGCGCGCGGTGGAGCTGGCCAAGGCCAACGGTGCCAAACGCGCGGTCCTGCTGCCGGTCAGTGCGCCGTTTCATTGCGATCTGATGGCCCCGGCGGCCGAAGTGATGGCCGCGGCGCTGGAGGATGTCACCATCGCCCGGCCCGTGGTGCCGCTGGTGTCGAATGTCCGCGCCGAGCCGGTGACCGAGCCCGGCGAGATCCGGCAATTGCTGATCGCGCAGGTGACCGCCCCGGTGCGCTGGCGCGAGAGCGTGCAGGCGATGGCGCGCGGCGGCGTCACCGAAATATGGGAGATTGGCGCGGGCAAGGCGCTGTCGGGGATGATCCGGCGGATCGATCACGGCATTGCCTGCCGGACTGTTGGCACGCCCGACGAGGTGACGGCGGCCGTGGAAGCCCTGTCGGCGCGCTGAGCCGCGAAAGGAGCGAGGAGGAAACGAGGAATGTTCGATCTGACGGAAAAATGCGCGCTGGTCACCGGTGCGTCGGGCGGCATCGGTGCTGCGATCGCGCGGGCGCTGCATGGCGCGGGCGCTGTCGTGGGCCTGTCGGGCACGCGGGTCGAGCCGCTGGAGGCGCTGGCGGCCGACCTGGGCAGCCGCGCGCATGTGCTGCCCTGCGATCTGGGCGACAAGGCCGCGGTCGACGCGCTGCCGAAGGCCGCTGTCTCGGCCATGGGCGGGCTCGACATTCTGGTGAACAATGCCGGGATCACCCGCGACCAGCTCTTCATGCGGATGTCGGACGAGGACTGGTCGCAGGTGCTGGACGTGAACCTCACCTCGGCGATGCGGCTGTGCCGGGGGGCGGTGCGCCCGATGATGAAGGCCCGCTGGGGGCGCATCGTCAATATCGGCTCTATCGTGGGCACGACGGGCAATCCCGGTCAGGTCAACTATGCCGCCGCCAAGGCCGGGCTGTCGGGGATGACCAAATCCATCGCGCAGGAGGTTGCCACGCGCGGCATCACCGCCAACATGGTCGCGCCCGGCTTCATCGCGACGCCGATGACCGACAAGCTGACCGAGGATCAGAAGGCCGACCTTGCCGCGCAGATCCCGGTGGCGCGCATGGGCACCCCCGAGGAGATCGCCGCGGCGGTGCTTTATCTGGCCAGCCCCGAGGCCGGATATGTCACCGGGGCGACGCTGCACGTCAATGGCGGGATGGCGATGCCGTGAGGTGGCGCTGAGGGCGCTCGCGCGTGTGATCGGAGGTGGTGAATTCGTTTGCCATCGCCAAAGCATGTGCTATAGGCCACGCAGATTTGCCGGAGGGACACGCGGTTTCTCCTGAGGCCCTGTAAAGGCAGGCAGTCGAGAGCCGCCCGAACGGGCATGATAACGCCGCTTCCCGCGCCGGGCGGGGGCAAAGACCGGGCCGCGCGGCCCAACACAATATGAGGAAGCAAGACATGAGCGATATCGCAGACCGCGTGAAGAAGATCGTTGTGGAACATCTCGGCGTCGAAGAGGACAAGGTCGTGGACAAGGCGTCGTTCATCGACGATCTGGGCGCCGACAGCCTTGACACGGTCGAGCTGGTCATGGCGTTCGAAGAGGAATTCGGGATCGAGATCCCCGACGATGCGGCCGACACCATCCAGACCGTCGGCGACGCGGTGAAATTCATCTCCGAAGCGTCCTGAGATTTCGCCATCATTTTCGCCATCATCACGTGTGAAGGCCCTGCCGGTGCGGCGGGGCCTTTTGCGTTCCGGCCTCCGGTCAGCA
Organism: Roseovarius sp.; assembly: GCA_041685435.1. GTDB lineage: Bacteria > Pseudomonadota > Alphaproteobacteria > Rhodobacterales > Rhodobacteraceae > Roseovarius. The sequence goes on along the minus strand of JAWLFT010000002.1, from coordinate 55,432 downwards.
CCTTTCATGTGCCGGATCCCGCCGATTGTTTTCCCGGGGCGGGAATGCGTGGTAGGATGCCGGTAACGTCGCGGCGCGCGCGGGCGGGATCGCGGCGTGCGGCCCCGACGGGCCGGACCGGGGACCGGCGAGGTCAGACATCCGGGCCAGACAGGCCGGCCCGAAATTCAGGACAAACAGGGAGGGGATGCAGATCATGATCGTTTATCCGACACTGGAACTACTCGACGGCAGGTGCGTGAACCTCAGCCGCGGACGGCTTGACGAGCCGGTGATCTGGCATGTGGACCCGGTCGAGACGGCGCGCGGCTTTGCCGCCGCCGGGGCCGAATGGATGCACCTGACGGACATGAACCGGCTGCGCGGCGATGGCGACAATGATGATCTCGTGGTCGAGATCATCCGCGCGGCGGGCATCCCGGTGCAGCTTGGCGGCGGGTTTCGGTCGCGCGATATGGTCACCCGCTGGATCGATCACGGCGCAGGGCGGATCGTGCTGGGCACGATGGCGCTTCAGGATCCGGACGCAGTCAAGGAACTGGCGAAATATCATCCCGACCAGATCGTCGTGGCCGTCGATGTCTATCAGGGTCAGCTGATGACCGCCGGCTGGCGCGAGCCGAGCATGTTCAGGGCCGACGATTTCATCCGCGCCTTCGACGGGGTGCCGCTGGCCGGGATCATCGTCACCGATATCGACGCCGATATCGAGGCGAGCGACGGCACTCTCGGAGTGATCTCGGGCCTTGCCGCGCAGACCCGGCATCCGGTCATCGCGCGCGGCACGGTGCGCGACATCGACGACGTGGCGCGGCTGCGCTTCATCCCCAACATCGCGGGCACGCTGATCGGGCGGGCGCTGCTGGCGCGGGACGTGGATCTGGCAGAGGCGCTGGAGGTGGCGCGGGCGCCTGCAGGCAAGACGGCCGAATTCCAGTAATCCGCGTCTTGCCGGGATTCCCAATGGGTACGGTTGTGTACAGTGACGCGCAAACGGCGTCTGCTTTCCCATGCCGGGCAGATGCGGTCCGTGTCGCCCTTGCCCCTCGGGGCAAAGCCGGGCTAAACAGGCGCGGATAAACAGGATTGAAAGGGCAACATCATGCGGCGTGTCGTTGTCACGGGGCTGGGGCTCGTGACCCCATTGGCCGATGGGGTCGAGGAAAGCTGGCGTCGCCTTCTGGACGGGCAGTCCGGGGCGGGCACCATCACCCGGTTCGACCCGGTGAATGTGGTGACCAAATATGCCTGCGAGGTCCCCTACGGCGATGGCAGCGGCGGCACCTTCAACCCTGACCGCTACATGGAACCCAAAGAGCGCCGCAAGGTCGATCACTTCATCCTCTACGGCATGGCCGCGGCACAGCAGGCGGTCGAGGATTCGGGCTGGAGGCCCGAGGCGCCCGAGGATCTGGAACGCACCGGCGTGATGATGGGGTCAGGGATAGGCGGTCTGCGCTCGATCGAGGAGACCACCAACCTCATCCGCGACAAGGGCGTGCGGCGGGTCTCGCCGTTCTTCATCCCCGGCGCGCTGATCAACCTGATCGCCGGCCAGGTGAGCATCCGCTACGGCTTCAAGGGGCCCAATCATTCGGTGGTCACCGCCTGCGCCACCGGCGCGCATGCCATTGGCGATGCCGCGCGGATGATCATGTTCGGCGACGCCGACGTGATGGTCGCGGGCGGCGCCGAGGCGTCGATCTGCGAGATCGGCATCGCGGGCTTCAACGCCTGCAAGGCGCTGTCGACCAAGCGCGCCGATGACCCGAAAGCCGCCAGCCGCCCCTACGATGTGGATCGCGACGGGTTCGTGATGGGCGAGGGTGCGGGCGTCGTGGTGCTGGAAGAGTACGAGCACGCCCGTGCGCGCGGCGCGAAGATCTATGGCGAGATCCTCGGCTATGGGATGTCGGGCGATGCCTACCACATCACCGCCCCGGCCGAGGATGGCGATGGCGGTCTGCGCGCCATGAAGGCCGCGCTGAAAAGCGCCGGGCTGCGCCCCGATCAGGTGGATTACGTCAACGCGCATGGCACCTCGACCATGGCCGACACGATCGAGCTGAAGGCCGTGGAGACGCTTCTGGGCGAGGCCGCGGGACGCGCCACGCTGAGTTCCACGAAATCCGCTGTCGGGCATCTGCTGGGCGCGGCGGGGGCGGTCGAGGCGATCTTCTCGATCCTCGCGATCCGCGATCAGGTCGCCCCGCCCACGCTCAACCTCGACCGACCGGCGGTCGAGACGCCGCTTCACCTGGCGCCAAATGCCAAGCAGCCGCGCCGGATCGATGTGGCGCTGTCCAACAGCTTCGGCTTTGGCGGCACCAATGCGGCGCTGCTGGTGGGGACACCGCGCTGATGTGGCGGCATATCGCCTCGAACGTCCTGACGCTTCTGGTGGTGATCGTGTTTCTGCTGGGCAGCGTCATCCTGTGGGGGAAATCGCAATACACCGCCGACGGCCCGCATGAAGAGGCGGTCTGCGTGCGGGTTGCGCCGGGCAGCACGCTGCGCCCGGTCTCGACCCGGCTGCAGCAGGAGGGCGCCGTGACCAACGCCGCGATCCTGCGCATCGGGATGGATTACGCCGGCAAGGAGAACGATCTCAAGGCCGGGGCGTGGCTCATTCCTGAACGCGCGAGCATGGAGGAGATCGGCGATATCCTCACGCGCGGCGGGGCCAGCACCTGCGGCACAGAGGTGATCTGGCGCGTCGGTGTCAATTCCGCCGAGGTCGTGGTGCGCGAGCTGGCGACCGAATCGGGACAATACGCCGAGCGCGCGTCCTTCGATCCGATGGATGCCGACGCGACCCCGCCCGATATCTACGAGACCGTGCGCGGCCGCGCCGACACCCGCTACCGGATCGCCTTTGCCGAGGGTGTCACGAGCTGGCAGGTCGTCGAAGGGCTGCGCGCCGTCGACGTGCTGGAAGGCGAGGTGGACGTGGTGCCCGATGAAGGCACGCTCGCGTCCGACAGCTACGAGGTGCGCGCCGGCGACAGCCGCGCGGGCGTCCTCGAGCGCATGGCCGGGGCGCAGGAGGTCATCCTTGCCGCCGCATGGGAGGGCCGCGCCGAGGGCCTGCCGCTGAAGGATCCGCAAGAGCTGCTGATCCTTGCCTCGATCATCGAGAAGGAAACCGGCGTGCCGGACGAGCGGCGCGAGGTGGCGAGCGTGTTCATCAACCGGCTGAACCGCGGCATGCGGCTGCAGACCGACCCGACGGTGATCTACGGGATCACCGAGGGGCAGGGCGTTCTGGGGCGCGGCATCCGGCGCAGCGAACTGGACCGCGAGACACCGTGGAACACCTACGCGATCGACGGGCTGCCGCCCACACCGATCGCCAATCCGGGCCGCGCGAGCATCGAAGCGGCCGTCGATCCGGCCGACACCGATTACGTCTATTTCGTGGCCGATGGCACGGGCGGGCATGCCTTTGCCGAGACGCTGGCCGAGCACAATCGCAACGTCGCCCGCTGGCGCGAGATAGAGGCGGAGCGCGCCGGCGACTGACTGCGGTATCTTTTGAGTATTTCAGGAAAGATGAATCCCGGATCAGCGCCAGAGATGGGCGTGGGTGGCCAGGGCCCCCTGCAGCTTGGCCAGAAGACGGTTTGACCGACATTGGGCCGGCAGCGGGCCATGCGCGAGACGGTCGGCCACCACCTCGACCGGGCAGGGCGTGCCGGTGACGGGATCGAGATAGCGCGGGTAGTCGATCAACGTGGCGTGGACGAGGCCGGCGAGCGTGGGGGTCGCCTTGCGCCGTGCGGGCATGTCCCCGAGATCGCGGGTCAGGCCCCAGCCGGCATAGAAGGGCGCGCCGGTGGTGGTGACCGGCACGCCGCGCAGAAGCGCCTCGAACCCCAGTAGCGAGGTCATCGTCCAGAGGCCGTGAACCAGCGCCAGAAGTTGCGCCGGGTCGGTGTCGGTGAGCGTCGCATCGACCAGATCGCGCAGCTCGGCCTCGGGCACGGCACCGGGGCGCAGCCCGGCCTCGACATCCGGGTGCGGTTTGTAGAGGATCACTGCGTCGGGGTTTGCCGCGCGCGCGGTTTCCACCAGCGCGAGATTGGTGGCGATCGCTCCTGCGCCAAGCCTGATCGACGCGTCATCCTCGACCTGACCTGGGACGAGGATGCGGGTGCCCTCAGGCAGTTCAGGCGGGGGGGTGCCGCGGTTGTACTTGCTGAGGCCATGGGTCGTGAGCGCGGTGATCAGTCGCTCGGCGCGCAATGCCTGAGCGGGGCGCAGCGTGGCGCGGGCCGCGATCAGCCATTCCAGCCGGCTTTCGGTGGCCGGATCGTAATAGATCCCGAGATCGTCGAGAGCGAGTGACATGGGCGGGATGAGTTCGGCCCCGAGCCCGCGCGAGCGCAGGAAGCCGTCCTCGACCCGTGTGGCGGCCTCAGGGGCCGCTCGGGCGTGCGTGGCCCAGACCATCGCGGGGCGGTCGTCCCGAGGCGGGGCGCCGAAGCGCAGCCGGGCATGGCGCCCGAAAAAGCGTTGCAGCGGCGCGCGTTTCCACAGCCGCATGCCGTGGGCGGTCCAGCCCTGCCGGTCCTCGCGCCACGCGCGCGCCTCGGCCGCGAGCGCCTCGATCGCGGTTTCCGCATCACAAAGCCGGTCGCGATGCGGATCGTACCAGACCGGATAGAGCAGCATGGCCCCGGCGAAAATCTGCAGTGGCTCCAGTGTGCGCCCGCGCCGCAGCAGGGGCTGCGGGTGCCGATCGTCGGTCAGGCCCCAGCCGGCATAGAAGGGCTGACCGAAGACCTGCGGTCGGTGACCGGCGCAGATCGCTTCGAACCCCAGCTGCGAGGTGACGGTATAGACGGCGCGCGCGCCCGAGAGCAGCGTCCACGGGCTGACCGGATCGCCGAGCAGCTGCGTGCGGTCATCCGCGTCGGCCTCGGAATAATGGCCGGGACGGTGGCCGCCTGCGGTCTCGGGATGGGTCTTGATGACGATGCGGGCGTCCGGATGGTCGTGGCGCGCCCGGTCCAGCATGTCGCCGAAGGTGTCTGCGTCCGCTCCGCCATGGGTGATCGAGGCATCGCCGCGCGTCTGGTCGATGACCAGCACATGACCCGGATCGGGACAGCGCAGGGCAGGGTCCACGGCGCTGTATTTCGTCAGATGCGCCTCTTGCAGCCGCGCCATGCAGCCGCGCGCGCGGGCCATCAGCGCCGGGTCGTCAAGCGGATGCGTGGCCAGCAGATGTTCGAGATCCGAGGGCTGGCGCGCGTCGAAATGCACACCGCGCCGGTCGAGCAGCAGACCCAAGGCGGGCGCGCCGGAACGTCCCGGAAAGAGCGAGCGCAGGAAGGCGTCCTCGACCCGCAGAAGGCCCGCGCCGTTGCGGGCCGCCGCAGCCTCGCCGCGCCACGCATGGGGGCTGCGGCCCCAGACGCCGACGAGATCGTCCGGTGACGGCCAGCCGAGGCGCAGATCATATCCTGCAAGTGTCAGGATACGGCGCAGTCGTGGCTGGCGCAGGAACCCTGCGTTGTAATGAAAGACCCGCCGGCGACGCGGTGCGCCGGCGGGATCCGCACCGAAGCCGGCATCGGTGACGGCTGTCAAAAATCACCGTCGAGCGTGCTGGCCGCGGTCGAGACCGAGCCGACGGCCCCCAGAGTGCCGGTCAGCGACGCGACGATCTTGGACCACCTCGCGAACGGGGCCTCGGTGACGTAGATCGTGTCGCCATCGCGGATCCCGAACTCGCGCGCGTGGAACATGCCCGATGTCGCCGTCAGGTCGAGCACGTAGATCATCCGCTGGTCGCCCACCAGATCGCCGCGGCCGAGCACGGTGTTGGCGATCTCGGCGGGCTCGTCGCGCAACACGAATATGCCGGTCGGATCGGAGGTGGCGGTGGTCAGCCCGCCGACCTGTGCCACGCCTTCCAGCGCGCTGAGGCTTTGTGTCCGGAAGGTCACCCGGGCCTGTCCGCCGGTGGCCCCCAGCACCGTGTAGGCACGGGTGTCGGCCTCGACAAGGATCCGGTCACCGCCGCGCAGGGCGATGTCGTCCTGCGGCGAACTGAACAGGTCGAGAAACCATGCGCGCGAGCTCTGATTGCCGCGAATCACGGTGATCTGCGCGGTCTCGGGCTCTATCGCGATGCCGCCGGCCGCGGCGAGCATCGCCGAGAGCGTGCGCGTCGGAGCCTCGATCGGGTAGACGCCCTGACCGGTGACCGCGCCGCTGATCGACACGGTGGCGCCGTCGCCGGCGACGCGGCGCACCTCGACCTGCGGATCCGGCGTCTGCTGGTCGAGCTTTTCGGTGATCACCCGGCGCACCTCCTCGGGGGTGTTTCCGGCGGCCCTGATGCGGCCGGCATAGGGCACGAAGATGAAGCCCGAGCCGTCGACCTGCACCTCTTCCAGGAGGGTCTGATTGCCGGGCTGCCCCGACAGAAGCCCGTCATCGACGTTTTCCCAGATCGTCAGGCCAAGCGTGTCGCCGCGCCGGATCGTGTCGGAGCCCAGAACGCCGGCGCTGCGGAAGGCCTGCGAAAACCCGAGGGCCGGCGACATGTCTGTGAGGCGCGCGACGCGGGTGTCGACATCCACGACATGGGCGTCGCCCTGCTGGTCGACCGAGCTTTGGTAGATTTCGGACTTGTCGGGGCCGCTGCGCGGCAGGGCACAGCCGGCCAGCAGCATCATGGCGACCAGAAGCGCGAGCGGTCTTGCCGCTGTCATGTGTCGGGGTGTCACTGCCCGGCCTCCTCGACCTGTTGTCTTTATGGGTTTGGGCGAAACGCTAGCGGCGTTGCCCGGCAATATCCAGCCTGCGGGGGACACAATCTCAGGGGACAAGCCTTAACTGTTGCCGCGGTGCCGCGGTGCCCCGGATCAGCGCGTCATAGGGATCGTCGGGCGCGAGCATCATGTCCACCACCTGGCGCAGCACCTGCCGGCGGCCGCGCGCCGAGTAGAAGCCGCCGGGGATCTGGCTGGTTTCCAGAAGGAAGCGGCGATAATCGGCATAGGCGGTGCGGTCGGGCCGGTCGGCGGCGGCAAAGAAATCGGGCAGGGGGGCATCCGAGACAAGCTGCGGCTTGGCATAGACCGCGTGCCCGAAGGTGCGCAGCGGGATCCCGCGCCAGAGCACCTGCTGTCCGGCGGTGGAATTGACGGTGACCGCGCTGCGCGCCTCGTCGAGTAGCTGCGCGAGCTTGCCGCCGCGCAGGTAATGCACCCGGCCCTGCAGGTCGTGATCGCGCACCAGACGGCGCAGCGTGGCGCGGATCGGCGCGCGGCCATCCTCCAGCGGGTGCGCCTTGACCACGAGGTGGTGATGCGCCGGCGCGCCGCGGGCAAAGCCGTCGATCACGATCTCGAGGAAATCCGCCGTCGTGGTGAAGGGCGAATGCGCCTGGATCGCCGAATCGTGTTCAAGTTGCAGCAGCGCCACGTGATAGGGAAAGCCGCCCCGTCGGATGCGCCGCGTGGCGATGCGCCGGTCCACCGCGTGCGCCGGCATCAGCAGAAGCCGCTTGAGATAGAGCGAAAACTCCTGCCCGACGCTAAGCGCGCGATGCGGGCGAAAGCCCCGGTAGCCGCGGTTCAGGCACAGCACGACCCAGTGATAGAGCGCGCCGTAGAAGATGTGCTGGCGCATGTCGCCCCAGCTTGCCGGGGGCGGGGCGGTGTCGGCATGCGGATGCTCCAGCGCGGCGCGCATGTCGGACAGGCCGATCTCCATCAGCCGGGAATGGCCGTTGGCGCCGCCACGCTCGTAGGTGACCCAGTAGGGCCGCATGTAGCCTTCCTCGAACACATGCACCGTCAGGCCGGCGGCGCGCGCGATGCAGGCGGCCTGCGCGTGGATGGGACGGGTGTCGCCGTAGAGCACGAGATCGGTGATCGCCTTGTCGCTGATCAGGTGGCGCAGGTGGTCGGGCCAGTCCTCGGCCCCGCCGCGAAAGGCGATGTAGCGCGCGCCGTCGGGCCAGAAGGCGCGGTCGCCGGCGTTGAAGCCGACGCGCCAGACCTTGGCCCGCGCCCGGCGCAGCATCCGTGCCAGTTGGTGAAAGAAAGGTCCGTGCGGCCCCTGAAGAAAGAGAAACGTGCGCTGCGTGCCGGTCGGGTCTGTCATATGTGCCCTGTCATGTCCGGCCTTTCATGTCTGCGGTGGCCCGGTGCGGGCGCGTCGCCGGTTGAGTGACGGTGATAGACGATGACGGCCCGGAAAATAAGCCCTGCGGTCCGGGGCCGGCTTGTCTTGCGCCTCGGGCGGGGCTAGGTCCGGAGTGAAGCAGCAAAGGAGCCGTCGATGTTCACCGGCATCATCACCGATATGGGGCAGATCCGCAGCATCGAGCAGCGCGGCGACATGCGGGCGCGGATCGGCACGGGGTACGATACCGGCACCATCACCATCGGGGCCTCGATCGCCTGTGACGGCGCTTGCCTGACCGTGGTCGATCTGGGGCCGGACTGGTTCGCGGTCGATGTGTCGGCGGAAACCCTGTCGAAGACCAACCTGTCGGAATGGCGGGACGGCACACGCGTCAATCTCGAACGCGCGCTGCGGGTCGGCGACGAACTGGGCGGTCATATCGTGGCCGGCCATGTCGACGGTCTGGCCGAGGTCGTGGGCCTGCGCGACGATGGCGACAGCACGCGGGTCACGTTGCGCGCACCGGGCGATCTGGCGCGGTTCATCGCGCCCAAGGGATCGGTCGCGGTGAACGGCACCTCGGTGACGGTGAACGACGTGGACGGGGCCGAGTTCGGCATCAATTTCATTCCTCACACCAAGGGCGTTACCACCTGGGGCGATGTCGCCGTGGGCGATCAGGTCAATCTGGAGATCGACACGCTGGCGCGCTACGTGGCGCGGCTTGCGGAAACGGCCTGACGGGCTGCGTCACTTATCTTCAGGTGACGGGACGCGTCCCCGCGTCCCATCCCGGCCTCTGCGTCCGCTCTGACATGCGAAGCGTCGCAGCACATGGGTCTGCGGTCAAAGCAGCTTCAGATCGCTGGCCATCTGACGGCCGTCGCGCCCGTCCATCAACTCGAACGCGACCTTCTGATTGTCCGCAAGCCCGGTCAGGCCTGACCGTTCGACCGCAGAAATATGCACGAACACGTCCTTGCCGCCGTCCTCGGGCGCGATAAAGCCGTAGCCTTTTGTCGTATTGAACCACTTCACGGTGCCGGTTGGCATGCCGCTTCTCCTTTGTCTTCGCGTCCCCGGAATATGCCGGGCCATCCTCGACACCGAAGCCGCAGGACCGGGCGGTGTGCTGCAAAACGCCATGTCTGCCTCGGTGACGGGTTGATGATTGCACCAGTCATGTAAAAATCAAGCTAAACTCAGTGACGCGGGCGCATTTGCCCGGTATTGAGGCGGCAAACAAAAAGGGGTGCCAATGAAACTGTATGGCCTGAAAACCTGTGATACCTGCCGCAAGGCCCTGAAATCCTTGGAGACGGCGGAGTTTCACGATCTGCGCGCGAACGGTCTGCCCGAGAATGTGGCACGGGCGGCGCATGCGCGGTTCGGCGCGGATCTGGTGAATCGCAGATCGACCACGTGGCGCCAGTTGTCCGAGGCCGAGCGGGCGCGCGATCCGCTGGCGCTGCTGGCCGATCACCCGACGCTGATGAAGCGCCCGCTGATCGAGCGGGACGGCACGCTGTATCTTGGATGGGGCAAGGACACCCAAGAGGCGTTGCGCGGGTAACGCGCCGCGTCACCGGATCTGCAGGCAGGAAGGATTTGAACGATGCGGAGTGCGGCAATGGTTCTGGGGATCATCGGCGGGTGCCTGGCGGTCCTCGTGGGGTTTTTCAGCTATGGCTATACCGAGGCTGTCGATCGCTTTGGCGAGGTCGAGGGGCTGCTCGGTCAGGTGTCGGATCCGGGCCTGATCCGCATCGCCAGCTTTGTGGCGCCGCTGCTGGCGATTGCCGGGGGCGCGATGGCGAAGATCCGCGCGCTGCTTGGCGGGGTGCTGCTGATCGTGGCGGCCGGGCTGATGTATTACGCCTTCGGCTTCAACGTGTTCACCATGTTCCCCATCGGCATGGCCGGCCTTGCCGGTCTGCTTGCGGTGGGCGCGGGCAAACCCGACGAGCCGAAATCGCATTTCTGACAGCCCGGCCTTGAATGAAAAACGCCCCGTGTCCCTGGTGACCGGGGCGTTTCAGGCATGTCGTGGCAGGGCGATCAGCCGATCGCGGCGGCTTTCACGTCGTCGTCGATATACGGCACATATTGCGCGAAATTGTCGGCAAACATCTGCACCAGTCTGGCGGCCTGCGTATCATAGGCGTCGGCATCTTCCCATGTGCGGCGCGGGTCGAGCAGCACATCGGCCACCCCGGGCACCGAGACCGGCACGTCAAAGCCGAAATTCTGGTCCTTGCGGAACTCGGCATCTCCAAGCGATCCGTCAAGCGCCGCCGTCAGCAGCGCCCGCGTGGCCCGGATCGGCATCCGCGAGCCGGTGCCGTAAGCGCCGCCGGTCCAGCCGGTATTGACCAGCCAGCAGGTGGCGCCATGCGTCGCGATCTTGGTCTTCAGCAGGTTGCCATAGACCTCGGGGCGGCGCGGCATGAAGGGCGCGCCAAAACAGGTGCTGAAGGTGGGCTGCGGTTCGGACACGCCGCGCTCGGTGCCGGCCACCTTGGCGGTGAAGCCCGACAGGAAGTGATACATCGCTTGCGCCGGCGTCAGCCGCGCGATCGGGGGCAGCACACCGAACGCGTCGCAGGTCAGCATGATGATGTTCTTGGGATGCCCGCCAAGCGCCGTCTCGGAGGCGTTCGAGATATAATGCAGCGGATAGGCGCAGCGCATGTTCGCGGTGAGCGTGTCATCCTCGAAATCCAGCTCCAGCGTTTCGGGGTCGAACACCATGTTCTCGATCACGGTGCCGAACTTGCCGGTGGTGGCATAGATCTCGGGTTCGGCCTCGGGGTCGAGGTTGATGGTCTTGGCATAGCAGCCGCCCTCGAAGTTGAAGGTGCCGCGGTCCGACCAGCCATGCTCGTCATCGCCGATCAGGGTGCGTTCGGGATCGGCCGACAGCGTGGTCTTGCCGGTGCCCGACAGGCCGAAGAACACCGCGGCATCGACGGGATTGTCCTGCGCATGATTGGCCGAGCAGTGCATCGGCATCACGCCCTTCTCGGGCAGCATGTAGTTGAGCAGGGTGAAGATCGATTTCTTGTTCTCGCCGGCATATTCGGTGTTCGCGACAAGGATGATCTTGCGGTCGAAATTCATCGCGATCACGGTCTCGGAGCGGCAGCCGTGGCGGTCGGGGTCGGCCTTGAAGCCGGGGCAGTTGATCACCGTGTAATCGGCGACGAACGCGTCCAGCGCATCGCGCTCGGGGCGGCGGAACATGGTGCGGTTGAACAGGCTGTGCCAGGCAAGTTCTGTGATCATGCGCACATTGATGGCGAGCACGGGATCCGCGCCGCACACCAGATCCTCGACGAACATGTCGCGCGACGTCATGTAGGCAAGCATGTCGTCGTAAAGCGCATCGAACGCCTCGGGTGTCATCGCCGCGTTGTTCTCCCACCAGATCGTGTCGCGGGTGGTGTCGGATTTCACGACATGCTTGTCTTTGGGCGAGCGTCCGGTGAATGCTCCGGTGCTGACAAGCAACGTCCCGCCCAGCCCAAGCGTTCCCTCGCCACGCTTCAGCGCGGCCTCGATCAGTGCCGGTTCGATGAGGTTGTAATGGACATCGCCCAGCCCGGTGATGCCCTGATCCTCCAGCCGGAATTGCGGGTTGACCCGTCCGAATGTCATGATTCCTTGCTCCTGTGCATAATGGCCGCGCGCCTGCGGCCTCAGAATGGGCACCACACCGGGGCGGTGCCTGTCGGGCAACCCGCCCGGCTGACATGCTCGTAACATGGGCGGTTTGCGAAATAACAGATCGTTTTTCGCAGTTAGCGCAATCACGTGGGACACCTTGCAACCCTGCGATGTGCTGAAATCGGCGAAGGCTACCTTAGCGGTATTTCGAAAGAATTCAGTGATTTGTAAGGAATTCCTGTTACAGTGCCCGTCACGGAAAGAACAAATTTGGTGTTTACGAATTTTCGGCGCGGCGGCGCTCTCGGCCGGAAAAAGGTGGGTGAGACATGAGCAAGACAGACCGGACATCGGCGCGGAGAATCGCGCTCGTCGATGATGATCGCAACATCCTCACATCTGTCAGCATGACGCTGGAGGCGGAAGGTTTCGAGGTCGAGACCTTTTATGACGGGCAGCAGGCGCTCGACGCGTTCAGCCGGAAGCTGCCGGATCTTGTGCTGCTCGACATCAAGATGCCTCGCATGGACGGGATGGACCTGCTGCAGCGCCTGCGCGGCAAATGGCACGTCCCGGTGATATTCCTGTCCTCCAAGGATGACGAGATCGACGAGGTGATCGGCCTGCGTCTGGGCGCGGATGATTACGTGAAAAAGCCGTTCTCGCAGCGCGTCCTTGTCGAGCGGATCCGCGCCCTGCTGCGTCGTCACAACGACGCGGCCGGCGAACGGCCGCCCGAAGAGGAGGTGGATCCGGTGCTCGAACGGGGCGCGTTGCGGATGGATCCGCAGCGCCACGCGGTCACCTGGAAAGGCCAGAATGTCGCGCTGACCGTGACGGAATTTCAACTGCTGCACGCGATGGCGCAGCGGCCGGGTTTCGTCAAGACACGCGACCAGTTGATGGATGTGGCCTATGACGACCAGATCTATGTCGATGACCGCACCATCGACAGCCATGTCAAGCGTCTGCGCAAGAAGATGCGTCAGGTCGATCCGGACTTCGCGGCGATAGAAACTTTGTATGGCATCGGATATCGCTATAATGAACGATAATATCGTGGGGGCGTCATGAGGAGGGCCTGGCGTGCTGCCGAAGTCGAACGCCGATCGTGCCCGGGGGCACGGCGGACCGGGCCGTGTCACCCGGGCCGCCGGCGCGGCGCGGAACTGGACGCAGGACTGGACGCGGGTGCGCGGTTCCGCGCTGCGGCGCCGGATCATCCTCTTCAATCTCATCGCACTGACCGTGCTGGCGCTGGGCGCGATCTATCTTGGCGGATCGCATGACGCGCTGCTGCGCCACCGGGCCGACACATTGCTGCAATCAGCGACCCATATGTCGCAGGTTATGGCGGAACGGCTGCCCGATGACACGGTCCCTGACAGGCCTGATGGCGGGTTTTCCGGCACGGCGACCGCTGCGGATATCCTGCAACACCTGCGCCTGAGAGCGGACACCGAGGTCTGGCTGTTTGATCCCGCCAACCGCCTTCTGGCGCACAGAACGGGCGATGCGACCGCAGAGCCGTCGCACCCGTCGCCTGAGGCCACCCCCATGGTGGACGGCCTGAGCTGGATGGCAGAGGCGGTGACGAGCCTCGTCAGGGACCGGGCCACTCCCCGGACGCAACCCGACCCGGAAGAGATGGCGCGCGTGCTGGCGGGCGACGCGGTGACCGGCGGCCCGCAGCTTCACGAGATGCGCAGCCCGCCCGATCAGCGGCTCTGGGCCGCGGCCCCGGTGGTTCGGGGATCGGCCCCGGTGGCGGTGCTGGTGCTGTCGGAGGCACCGGGCGTGCTCGACGCACTGGTCCGCGAAGGGCAGGAACGGGCGCTGCGGATCTTCCTGATCGCCGCGCTGATCTCGGTCGGGCTGAGCCTCGTGCTGGCGCGGGCGATCTCGGGCCCGCTGGAAGATCTGGCGCAAGCGGCCGAGACCGGGCGCGACCGGATCCCCGATGATCGCGGGCCGGATACGGGCCGCATCCGCATCCCGGATCTGACCGGGCACTCCGACGAGATCGGCCGTTTGTCAGAATCGCTGCGGGGCATGGTCGCGGCGCTCTATCAGCGGATCGAAAGCAACGAACAGTTCGCCGCCGACGTGGCCCACGAGATCAAGAACCCGCTGACCAGCCTGCGCTGTGCCGTGGACACGATGCGCATGACCACCCGCGAGGACCAGCGCGAGTGCCTTCTGGAGGTGATCGAGCATGACGTGCGACGGCTCGACCGGCTGGTCAGCGACATGTCCCGCGCCTCGCGGCTCGACAGCGATCTGGTCAGAGAGGAGCAGGTCCGATTCGATCTGGTTGAGATGCTGCGCAATATGAGCCAGTCTCTGAAACCGCAGACTGACGAGAAAGGGGTGGCGCTCATCACCGATTTTCCAGATCAGCCGCTCGTCATCACCGGGATCGAGGCGCGACTGGCGCAGGTCTTCGTCAATCTGATCACCAACGCGATTAGTTTTTGCAAGGCGGGCGACACGATCCGGGTCTGGGCGCGCCGGCGGGGCGACCGGGTGCTGGTCGTGGTCGAGGATAGCGGGCCGGGCCTTACCGAAGGCACGCTCGAGAGGGTGTTCGAGCGGTTCTATTCCAACCGTCCGGCGGACGAGTTCGGCAATCATTCCGGGCTTGGTCTGGCCATTTCCAAGCAGATCGTCGAGGCGCATGACGGTGTGATCTGGGCCGAGAACATCCAACCGGCAGACGCCGGTGCCCGATCTGGCGCGACCGGCGCGCGCTTTGTCGTGGGCCTGTCGGTTTAGCCGATGACCCTCCATGAGGCGCCCCGCGATCATGTGATGCACGCAAGCTGCGTGGCGGTGGGCCCGCGCGCGGTGCTGATCCGTGGCGCGTCCGGGCGCGGCAAGTCGGGGCTCGCGCTGCAGCTGATGGCGCTGGGGGGCGTGCTGGTCTCGGACGACCGCACGCGGCTCTGGCGGAATCACGATGTGCTGATGGCCGACGCGCCCGACACCATCCGCGGCCGGATCGAGGCGCGCGGCGTCGGCATCCTGCAGGTGCCGGCCGCGGGGCCGGTGCCGGTCGCGCTGCTGGTGGACATGGACCGGACCGCGACCGACCGTCTGCCACCGGTCGTGCACGAAACCGTGATGGGCGTGGCGTTGCCGCGCTTTGAAAAGACTGTGCATACGCATTTTCCGGCGGCGATTCTGCTATATCTCAGGCATGGGGTGCAAGATGACTTCAGGACGACGTGACGACGACGTGGCCATGACGGATGACGCCTCGCCCGAACCCGACATGCTCGAACCCGACCGGCTGGCACCGCAGCTGGTGCTGGTCACCGGGCCGTCGGGCGCGGGTCGCAGCACCGCGATCCGGGCGCTGGAGGATCTTGGATTCGAGGCGATCGACAACATGCCGTTCAGCCTGCTGCCGCGTCTGCTCGACGGGCGGTCGCCGCCGGAAAAGCCGCTCGCGCTCGGGCTCGACGTGCGCAATCGCGATTTCTCCACCGATGCGCTGATCAGCCTGATCGAGCGGCTCGACGGGCAGGCGGGGCTGCGGCTGCGGGTGCTCTATCTCGACTGCCGCCCCGAGATCCTGCAGCAGCGATTCTCCGAAACCCGCCGGCGGCATCCGTTGGCCCCCGAGGAAAGCGTCGAGGCCGGGATCACCCGCGAGCGCGACCTGCTGGTGCCGGTCCGGGCGCGCGCCGATCTGCTGATCGACACCTCCGACATGTCGCCGCATGATCTGCGCGCCGAGCTGGAACGCTGGTTCGCGCCGCAGAACGGACAAAGGCTCGCCGTGTCGGTGCATTCGTTTTCCTACAAGCGGGGCCTGCCGCACGGGCTCGACATGGTGCTCGACTGCCGGTTCCTGAAAAACCCGCACTGGCAGCCCGACCTGCGCGCGCAGGACGGCCGCGCGCCCGAGGTCGCCCGCTTCGTGCAGGTCGATCCGCGGTTCGCGAACTTTCACGCCCGCGTCACGGATCTGGTGGCGGAATTGCTGCCCGCCTATCAAGCCGAGGGGAAATCCTATCTTGCCATCGGGTTCGGCTGCACCGGCGGTCAGCATCGCAGCGTGGTGATGGCGGAAAGTCTTGCCGAAAGCCTTGCGCAACGCGACTGGCAGGTGTCTATAAGGCATCGCGAACTGGAGCGGCGCGGCGAGGCGAGGGCATGACCCGCTGACCAGAGGAGTGTATCTGTCGTGATCGGCATAGTCATCGTGGCGCATGGCGGGCTCGCCCGCGAATATCTCAATGCGGTCGAACATGTGGTCGGCGTGCAGCCGGGGATACGCGCCATCAGCATAGAGGACGGGCATGAACGCGCCCTCAAGCAGGCCGAGATCTGCGCCGCCGCCGATGCCGTGGACAGTGGCGACGGGGTGATTATCGTGACCGACATCTTCGGCGGCTCGCCGTCGAACCTGTCGATGCGTGCAGGGCGCCCCGAGAACAGGCGCATCCTTTACGGGGCGAACCTGCCGCTGCTGATCAAACTGATGAAAAGCCGCAATGTCAGCGTGCCCGAGGCCGCGCGCGCGGCCCTTGAGGCCGGGCGCAAATATATCGACAGCCACAATGTGACGACGGGCTGACCGAGAATAGGAATGAGGGGGCGCTGTCATGACCGTGGAGGTCTCGCGGCAGGTGAAGATCGTGAACGAAAAGGGGCTGCATGCGCGCGCCGCCGCGAAATTCGTCGAGGTGGTCGAGGGGTTCGATGCCAATGTCGAGGTCAGCCATCAGGGCCAAAGCGCCTCTGGCGACAGCATCATGGGGCTTTTGATGTTGGCAGCGGCCAAGGGAAGCATTATTGACCTCGAAATCGCGGGGTCCGACGCCGAACCGCTCGCCGATGCGATCGCGGCGCTCGTCGCCGCGCGGTTTGGCGAGGATATGTGACCACGCCGGACATCCGTCGGTCGCACGAAAAAGCGGAACAGGGACGGGTCAGTGAGCACCAAGGCGCAGAAAAAACCTGACACGGCGGCCGGCGGCGGGGATATGCCGCGCACCCATGACCGTCGCAGCATCACCTATGCCAACAGCTTCGACGGCCCGCTGACCTCTGCGTTCATCCGCGCGCTGGAATGGATGACCGGCAAGATCACCATCATCCGCATGATCCGCCGCTTCGAGAAGACCGGCCCGCCAACCGGCCAGGCTTTCTGGCGCGCGGCCCTCGACATCATGGGCGTCCAGCTGCTGACGCCTCAGGACCAGATCCGCAACATTCCCGCAGACGGCCCGGTGGTGCTGGTGGCCAATCACCCGCACGGTCTGGTCGACGGCATGGTGCTGGCCGACCTGATCGGGCGCCGGCGCACCGATTTCAAGATCCTGTCGCGCGAGCTTCTGATCGGCATCGACGAGGTCGCGGCCTCCTACATGATCTCGGTGCCGTTCCCGCACGAGCCCGAGGCGCAGCGCAAATCGGTCGAGATGCGCGCCAAGGCGATGGCCCATCTCAAGGAGGGCGGGCTGATCAGCGTCTTTCCCTCGGGCGTGGTGGCCTCGTCGGACACCATGTTAGGCCCGGCGGTGGAGCGGGACTGGAACGTGTTCACCGCGCAGATGATCCGCCGGTCCGGCGCCACGGTGGTGCCGGTGTTCTTTCCCGGGTCCAACTCGCGCTGGTACCAGATCGCCAACCGGATCTCGGCGACGCTGCGGCAGGGACTGCTGCTGCACGAGGTCGTGCATAGCTGCAACCATCCTCAGAATCCCATCGTGGGGGCGCCCGTCGGTGCCGCACAGATGGAGATGCTGGCCAGCGATCCGCGCGGCTTCATGGACTGGCTGCGCGCGCATACGCTGTCACTGGGCGATGCGGATCCCCATCCTGGCGCGCGGTAGCGCACGGCCCGCGGCGGGGCCGTGCCGCCGCCGTCTCACTCGATCCGTCGTCCCTCCTCGACCTCGAATGTCTCCATCCGGTCGCCATTGAGCCATGCGTATTCGCCATCCGGCACGTCGACCATGGCATAGGGTATCCAGCCGGTGCTGGGCCACCAGCTTTCATAGACCTGCTTGTCGCGATCGACACGCCAGCGGCCGTGCTCGCGCTCGCCGTCGTCGGCGACATAGACCGTGGCGCCATCCTCGGCGAAGTATTGACGGTACTGCTCGCCGGACCAGGCGCCCTTGATGGTATTGCCGGCCAGCAGGTCCTCGATCTCGGACGCGTTCATTTGTTGTGCCTTGGCCGGTGCAGACAATACCGGCAACAGCGTCACGGCCATGAGAGTTGTGAACAGTGCACGACGTTTCATGTGTGATCCCCCTTCAGATGAGCCGTGATTATGGCAAATTATCAACGCCATTGCGAATCCAAGAATTTCAGGTTGTTGAAAGAGGGGTCTCGCAGCGTGTGACAAGGATGGCTCGGAAGTCGTTGACATTGGTCAGGGTTGGCCCGGTGACGACCTGACAGCCCAGGCTGTCGAAGACGCCATGGGCGTCGTTGCGCGCGAGGCCCTGTGCCGCATCGACAGCGAGTGTTGCGGCCTGCGCGAGCGTCTCGGGCCCGATCACGGCGCCGGCGACCTCGGCGGCGCCGTCCACCCCGTCGGTGTCGCAGGCGATCGCATGGATGCCCGGCGCGCCATTCAGCGCCAGTGCCAGCGCCAGCGCGTATTCCGCATTCGGCCCGCCCACGCCGTCGCCGCGCCGGGTGACGGTCAGCTCGCCCCCCGACAACAACAGGCGCGGCGCGGCATCCGGCGTCAGCCGCGCCTGTGCGCCGCGCGCAAGCTCGGCATGGGTTTGTGCGATGTCGCGCGCCTCGCCCTCGATCGCATCGCCGAGGATCTCGACCGTGACACCGGTCTCTCGCGCCATCTCGGCGGCGGCCTCGAGCGACTGTCCGGGGGCGGCGTAGATCACATTCGCGGTGCGGCCCAGACGCGAATCATCGGGGGCGACGACGCGCGTCGGGCCTTGCAGGACCGCCAGAGCCGCGTCAGGCAGATCGACGCGGTAGCGCGCCGCGATGGCGCGCGCGTCTGCCGCTGTGCTCGCCTCGCCCACGGTGGGGCCGGACCCGATCATCGCCGGATCGTCGCCCGGCACGTCCGAGATCATCAGCGCCAGCATCCGCGCAGGGTAGGCGGCGGCGGCCAGTTGCCCGCCCTTGACGCGGCTGAGATGCTTGCGCAGCACGTTCATCTGTCCGATCGGCGCGCCCGAGGCGAGCAGGGCGGCGTTGACCGCCTGTTTTTCGGCCAGCGTCATGTCGCCCGCCGGCTGCACCAGCAGCGCCGAGGCCCCGCCCGAGATCAGCGCCAGCACCTGATCGTCCTCGCCCAGCCCGCCCAGCAGATCGAGCATCCGGGCGGTGGCGCGCGCGCCGGCTTCGTCGGGCACCGGATGGGCGGCCTCGACGATCTCGATGCCACGGCAGGGCCGGGCGTAGCCATAGCGCGTGATCACGAGGCCCTCGCAGGGCCCGTAAGCCGCCTCGACCGCCTCGGCCATGCGCGCGCTGGCCTTGCCCGCGCCGACGACCACAAGCCGCCCCTCGGGACGCGGGGGCAGATGGGACGCGAGGCTCTGCATCGGATCGGCGACGGCGACCGCCCGGTCGAAAAGCGCGCGCAGAAAGGCCTGGGGGTCGGTCATGCAAGGAACCTCGAGATGGGAAATGTAAGCAGTGTAATGCGTCGTCGATCCGGGGTGCAACTGGCCTGAAGGGGACGTTTAGGCTATCTTCCGGGCGCGATACGCGCCGCAGCGCCATCGCATGTCCGCCCCCCGGACAGGCGATTTGTTCAAGCTGGCACGTCGATTGGGGCATTTTCGGTTCGGCCGGGATAAAGTGCCCTGAACGATCGTTGGATCGCCTGCCCGCGGACATGCGCTGGCGCTGCTTTTGCGGAGGTCAGACTCAGGCCATAGCAGCACCGCGCCCCGTCAGCGCAGAATCCCGTCGGCGCCCAGCACCGTCCGGCCCCGCAGATAGGGCTGCAGCGCGTCGGGCAGGCGCACCGATCCATCGGCCTGCTGGCCGTTTTCCAGCACCGCGATCAGCGCGCGCCCGACCGCCAGCCCCGACCCGTTCAGCGTGTGCACGAAATCCGGCTTGCCGCCGCCGGCGGGTTTGAACCGCGCATTCATCCGCCGCGCCTGAAAGTCGCCGCAGACCGAGACCGAGGAGATCTCGCGATACATGTCCTGCCCGGGCAGCCAGACCTCGATGTCATGCGTGCGCCGCGCGCCGAACCCCATGTCGCCGGTGCACAGCACCACCGTGCGGTAGGGCAGGCCGAGCCGCTGCAGGATCCCCTCGGCACAGCCGGTCATCCGCTCCAGCTCGTCGCGGCTGGTCTCGGGACGGGTGATCGACACCATCTCGACCTTCTCGAACTGGTGCTGGCGCAGCATGCCGGCGGTGTCGCGCCCCGCCGATCCGGCCTCGGACCTGAAGCATTGCGTATGCGCCACCATCCGGCGCGGCAGCGTCGCGGCCTCGACGGTCAGCCCGTGCACGAGGTTGGTCAGCGTCACCTCGGCCGTCGGCACCAGCCACCAGCCATTGGTGGTGCGGTAGCTGTCCTCGCCGAATTTCGGCAATTGCCCGGTGCCCTGCATCATCTCGTCGCGCACCAGCACCGGCGTCCATGTCTCCGACAGGCCGTTTTCCTCGACATGCACATCGAGCATGAATTGCGCCAGCGCCCGGTGAATGCGCGCCACAGCGCCTTTCAGCACCACGAAACGACTGCCCGACAGGGTCGCGGCGGCCTCGAAATCCATGCCCGGCGCGACACCGGCGATGTCGTAATGCTCTTTCGCGGTGAAATCGCGCATGGCAGGCGTGCCCCAGCGGCGCAGCTCCACGTTCTCCGTCTCGTCGGCCCCCTCGGGCACGTCGTCCAGGGGCAGGTTGGGCAGCCCCATCAGCATCTCGGTGAGTTGCGCGTCGAGATCCTTGGCCTCGGCCTGCATCGTGGCGACCTCGGCCTTCTTCTCGCCCACCAGCGCGCGCAGCCGGGCAAACTCTGCCTCGTCGCCGCGCGCCTTGGCCGCCCCCACCTCCTTGGCGGCGCGGTTCTGCTCGGCCTGGGCGGATTCCGCGGCGCTGATCTTGGCGCGGCGCGCCGCATCCAGTTCCAGCACCGGGCCCGAGGCCCCTTCGAGCCCGCGGCGGGCGAGGGCGGCGTCGAATGTGTCCGGGTCGTCGCGGATCGCGCGGATGTCGTGCATGGGACTGGTCCTCAAAGGGGCTCGGAATCGCTCGGACGTCTGATAGCGGAGTTTTCCCGGCAGGTGTAGGGTGCCGTGCAGGCGGGCGGACGTGAGGGGCATGAAGGCTGGACGCGGTGCCGCGCCCGCGATATTCCTGAAGGTCAAGGCCGACGCTTTTGGGCCCGACGCGAAAGGAGATCACGCATGTCGCTTGTCCAGCTTGTCTACGCGTCCCGCCCGTTCGGTTTCGATCAGGCAACGCTGTCGAACCTGCTCCTTGATTCGCGCCGGGCCAATCAGCGCGACAACATCACCGGTGCGCTGATCGCGCGGCACGATCTCTACCTGCAGCTTCTCGAAGGGCCGCAGCGACAGGTCGAGGCCGTGTATCACCGCATCCTCGACGATGACCGGCATGTCGACATCACCAAACTGGTGGAGCGTGAGATCGAGACACGGCTGTTTCCGGGCTGGGCGATGCGTGACGATCCCGCCGATAGCTGGGTCTGGACCATCGAGCAGGTGCGCGACGGCGCCATCGAGCGCACCACCGAAGACGAAGTGCTGGGCTTCTTCACCCGTCTGGCCGAACAGGGCGTGGTGCCCCCGCGCGAGGTGTGACAGGGCAGGGCGCGGGAGACCCCGACGACGCGGGGTGATCTCGACGGCGTGCCTCCGCGTTCGCGGGACGCTTCCCGGCGCCGGCATTCGCGTGCTATCCTTCCTCTGAACGCTGCAGGATTGACGCGGCGCACCGCGTGCGCCATAACTGAACGTGCGTTCAATAAACCGGCCCCGCCGGCCGGTTCGCCTTGGGAGGGGTGCGATGTTCAATGCCGTGATGCAATTCGACCTGGGCGAGGACGTGAACGCCCTGCGCGAGATGGTCCACAGATGGGCGCAGGAGCGTGTGGCGCCGATCGCCGCCGAGGTCGATCGCAGCAACATCTTTCCGCATGAGTTGTGGCGCGAGATGGGCGATCTGGGCCTGCTGGGGATCACCGTCCCCGAGGAATACGGCGGGTCGGACATGAATTATCTGGCGCATGTCGTCGCCGTCGAGGAGATCGCGCGCGCCTCGGCGAGCGTCTCGCTCAGCTACGGGGCGCACAGCAATCTCTGCGTCAACCAGATCAAGCTCAACGGCACGCCGGACCAACGGCAGAAATACCTGCCCGGGCTGGTCTCGGGCGATCATGTCGGCGCGCTCGCCATGTCCGAGGCGGGCGCCGGCAGCGATGTCGTCTCGATGAAGCTGCGCGCCGAAAAGCGCAACGATCACTACAAGCTGAGCGGCACCAAATACTGGATCACCAACGGCCCGGATGCCGATACGCTGGTGGTCTATGCCAAGACCGACCCCGAGGCCGGCGCGCGCGGCATCACCGCCTTCCTGATCGAAAAGACCATGACCGGCTTTTCCACAAGCCCGCATTTCGACAAGCTGGGCATGCGCGGCAGCAACACCGCAGAGCTGATCTTCGACGATGTCGAGGTGCCGTTCGAGAACGTCCTCGGCGAAGAGGGGCGCGGCGTGCAGGTCCTCATGTCGGGGCTGGATTACGAGCGCGTGGTGCTGGCGGGCATCGGCACCGGCATCATGGCCGCCTGTCTGGATGCGATCATGCCCTACATGGCCGAGCGCAAGCAGTTCGGGCAGCCCATCGGATCGTTCCAGCTGATGCAGGGCAAGATGGCCGACATGTACACCGCGATGAATTCCGCCCGCGCCTATGTCTACGAGGTCGCCAAGGCCTGCGACCGGGGCGACGTCACCCGTCAGGACGCCGCCGCCTGCTGTCTTTACGCCAGCGAGCAGGCGATGGTGCAGGCCCATCAGGCGGTGCAGGCCATGGGCGGGGCAGGGTTCCTGAACGACAGCCCCGTCGCGCGGATCTTCCGCGACGCCAAGCTGATGGAGATCGGCGCCGGCACCAGCGAGATCCGCCGCATGCTGGTCGGCCGCGAAATGATGGGGGCGATGGCGTGATGGTGCTGGCTGCCGCGCAAGGCATGCGCCGATGTCGCGGCGTCTGATCTTTCTGCCGCTTCTGGCGCTGCTGGCTGCGGTGGCGGGGATCGGGCTCTTGCTGGGCGCGCGCGCGGTCACCACGACCGAGACCGAGGCGATTGACCGGATGGCGGCGCGGTATCTCGATGAGGCCGGGACGGGCGCGCAACGCTCCGATTGCGCCGCGCGGCCGGCTGTCAGTGACGATCTGTGGCTGGTCGTGACCTGCGGAGATTTTGAGTATTTCGTCGATTCCTACGGCCGGCTGGCGCATAGCAACCGGCCGGAGTCGGGCTCGTGATCGCGATGCGCCCCCTGTTGCCGCGCGCGCCCTATCACGTGCTGCGCGAGACCTTCCGCTGGGATATCCCGGACCGGCTGAACATGGCCGCGCAGGTCTGCGACGACTGGGCCGCGCGCGATCCCGACCGGGTGGCGATCAAGGATCTGTCGGGTGAGACCCCTCAGGACATCACCTATGCCGCGCTGCGAGACATGGCCGATGCGCTGGCATGGGGTCTGCGCGCGCGCGGCGTGGTGCGCGGCGACCGGGTCGGCGTGCTGCGCGCACAGGGCGCATGGTGCGCAGCGGCGCATATCGCGATCTGGAAAATCGGTGCGATTTCAATTCCCTTGTTCCAACTCTTCAAGCGGGACGCGCTGCGCAGCCGGCTGGAGGATGCAGGCGCCGCGCTGGTGGTGACCGACGCGGGCTGCGTGGACCTGCTGGAGGATCTGCCACAGGTTGCGGCACTGGTGCCCGAGCAGGAGACGCTGCCCGAGGGCCGCTTTCCGACCGCCGACACCCGCGCCGAGGATCCCGCCGTGCTGATCTACACCAGCGGCACCACCGGCAGCCCGAAGGGCGCGCTGCATGCGCACCGGGTGCTGACCGGCCATCTGCCGGGGGTCGAGTTGAGCCATGATTTTCTGGGCCAGCCGGGGGATTGCCTGTGGACGCCGGCGGACTGGGCGTGGATCGGCGGGCTCTTCGATGTGCTGATGCCGGGGCTGGCCATCGGCGTGCCGGTCGTGGCCGCGCGGATGTCGAAATTCAGCCCCGAAGCCTGCGTAAAGATCGTCGCGCAAGCATCCGTAAAAAATGTATTCTTTCCACCAACGGCTTTACGCATGCTCAAAGCGTCCGAGGCCCGCATCATTGGACTGCGCAGCGTTGCAAGCGGCGGCGAGCCTTTGGGGCCTGAGATGCTCGACTGGGGGCGCGCCGCCTTCCGTGTGACGATCAACGAGTTCTACGGCCAGACCGAATGCAACATGGTGGCCACCTCCTGCGCCGCACTGTTCGACCCGGTGCCGGGCTGTCTGGGGCGGGCCGTGCCCGGCCATGACGTGGCGGTGATCGATGCCGCCGGTCAGGCCACTGACGCCGAAGGCGATATCGCCGTGCGGTGCGGCTCGGCGTCGATGATGCTGGGCTACTGGAACAGACCGGCCGAGACGGCCGAAAAATATCGCGGCGACTGGATGCTGACCGGCGACCGCGGGGTGATCGCGGACGGTTTCATCCGCTTTCTGGGCCGCGAGGATGACGTGATCACCAGTGCGGGCTACCGCATCGGCCCCTCGGAGATCGAGGATTGCCTGCTGACGCATGAGGCGGTGGCGACGGTGGCCGTGGTGGGCAAGCCCGACCGGCTGCGCACCGAGATCGTCAAGGCCTATGTGGTGGTCAAGGCCGACGTGCCCCCCTCCGCCAGCCTCGCGCAAGAGCTGCAGGATCACGTGAAGGATCGGCTCGCAAGCTATTCCTATCCAAGGGAAATCGCGTTTCTCGACACGCTGCCGATGACGGTCACCGGCAAGGTGATCCGCAGGGAATTGAAAGCCCGCGCCGCGGCCGAGGGGGACCGGTGATCCGGGCCTGCGGGATGCCCAGGGCCGGCGCGGCGGCCGGCCCGATGGATTTTTGTCAGCGTGTCGTGCTGTCAGAATTTCTGCACATAGCCCACGCTGAACACCCAGGGGTCGATGTCGACACTGCCGATCTTGGCACCGCCGACCTTCACGTCGGTCTCGATGTCGATATACCGCACATCGGCGCGCAGCGAACCCTTCTCGCTGATCTGACGGTCAAGCCCCGCATGGAAGGCGACGCCCCACGAGTCGTCGAGATCGATCGAGGGCGCATCCGCTCCGTCGAGTTTCTCATCGAAGAAATAGGTGTAGTTGACGCCGACGCCGACAAACGGCGTGAACTGGCTGTCACTGGTGAAGTGGTACTGCACCGACAGCGTCGGCGGCAGATGCTTGGTCTCGCCGATTCCGTCGCCGCCCAGTTCCAGATCATGCTTGAACGGCCACGAGGCCAGCAATTCGATGCCGATATTGTCGGCGACGAAATATTCGAAGGTGATTGTCGGGCTCAGCGCGCCCTTCGCACTGACCTTGCCACCATCAAGCGCCGTTCGGCTGCCATCATCGGGCTCGATCCAGCCGAGTCCGGCTCCGATGGTGAAATCGCCCTGGGATTGCGCGAGGGCCGGCGCGGCGGTCATGCCCATCAGGCCGGCAAGGGCAAGGGCTGTGATCTGTTTCATGATGTCTGCACTCCTGTTCATTTGACGAGGACTATCAGCTTGATACCGGACCCGGACCTTGATGTGGATCAACTGACGCAGCGCGCGGCGCCGCGTGCTGAATTTGCAACAGGCGGGGCATGCTCCGCCGCCATGCCGGAGACTGTGCCATGCAGCTGAAATCGGCGATCCTTCCGGGATCCGAGGCGTTCAAGGCCAACGAGGCCGGCCATCTGGAGGCGCTGCGCGAGGTCGCAGCCGCCGCCACGGCCGCCGCCGAGGGTGGCGGCGAGGCGGCGCGCGCGCGCCACAAGGCGCGCGGCAAGATGTCCCCGCGTGATCGCGTGGCGGGGCTGCTCGATCCCGGCAGCCCGTTTCTGGAAGTGGGGGCCGTCGCGGCGCACGGGCTTTACGGCGGCGCGGCGCCCTGCGCGGGTGTCATCGCCGGTGTCGGCCGGGTGCAGGGGCGCGACTGCATGGTGGTGTGCAACGACGCCACGGTGAAGGGCGGCACCTATTATCCGATGACGGTCAAGAAGCATCTGCGCGCGCAGGAGATCGCCGAGGAATGTCATCTGCCCTGCATCTACCTTGTGGACAGTGGCGGCGCGAACCTGCCCAATCAGGACGAGGTCTTTCCCGACCGCGATCATTTCGGGCGGATCTTCTACAATCAGGCGCGGATGAGCGCCAAGGGGATCGCGCAGATCGCGGTGGTGATGGGAAGCTGCACCGCCGGCGGCGCCTATGTGCCGGCGATGAGCGATGTGGCGATCATCGTCCGCGATCAGGGCACGATCTTTCTGGCCGGGCCGCCGCTGGTCAAGGCCGCGACCGGCGAGGTGGTCACCGCCGAGGATCTGGGTGGCGGCGATGTGCACACAAGGCTGTCGGGCGTGGCCGATTATCTGGCCGAGGATGACGCGCATGCGCTGGCGCTGGCACGGCGCGCGGTCGCCAATCTGGGATCTGCCGCGCCCGGACCGGGCTGGGACACGCCGCGAGAGCCCGCTTTCGATCCGGCCGAGCTGCTGGGCGTGGTGCCGGCCGATCTGCGCACGCCCTACGATATCCGCGAGGTGATTGCGCGGCTGGTCGACGCCTCGTATTTCGACGAGTTCAAGGCGCGCTTCGGCGAGACCCTGGTTTGCGGCTTTGCCCATATCAAGGGCTGCCCCGTCGGCATCGTCGCCAATAACGGCGTGCTGCTGAGCGAGGCCGCCGCGAAGGGCGCGCATTTCGTCGAGCTGTGTTCGCAGCGGCGCGTCCCGCTGGTGTTTTTGCAGAACATCACCGGCTTCATGGTGGGCCGCAAATACGAGAACGAAGGCATCGCCCGGCACGGCGCCAAGATGGTCACCGCGGTGGCGACCACGAGCGTGCCGAAGATCACCATGCTGGTCGGCGGCAGTTTCGGCGCGGGCAATTACGGCATGGCCGGCCGCGCCTACCAGCCGCGCTTTCTGTGGACCTGGCCCAACAGCCGGATCTCGGTGATGGGCGGGGCGCAGGCCGCCGGCGTTCTGGCCACGGTGAAACGCGACGCGATGGAAAAGCGCGGCGAGCCCTGGTCCGAGACGGAGGAAGAGGCCTTCAAGCGCCCGACCGTGGAGATGTTCGAGCGCCAGTCGCATCCGCTTTACGCCAGCGCGCGGCTTTGGGATGACGGCATCATAGATCCCCGCAAGAGCCGCGACGTGCTCAGCCTCAGCTTGCGCGCGGCGTTGAACGCGCCGGTGGAGGAGACGCGCTTTGGCGTCTTCCGGATGTAGGGGATGGCGGGTGTGGATCTTGAGTATTTGAGGAAAGATGAAGCGGGGGACGGCGCGGATGTTTGAGCGGATACTGGTGGCCAACCGGGGCGAGATCGCGTGCCGTGTGATGCGCACCGCACGCAGCCTCGGCGTCGAGGTCGTGGCGGTGTATTCCGATGCCGACCGGGCGGCGGCGCATGTGGCGATGGCGGATCTGTCGGTGCATATCGGTGGCTCGGCGCCTGCTGACAGCTATCTTTGCGGCGACCGGATCATCGCGGCGGCGCAGGCAACGGCGTGCGGGGCAATTCACCCCGGCTATGGCTTTTTGTCGGAAAACCCCGATTTCGTCGACGCGGTGGCGGCCGCGGGGTTGACCTTCATCGGCCCGCCCGCGAGCGCGATCCGGGCCATGGGCCTGAAGGATGCGGCGAAACGGCTGATGCAGGAGGCCGGCGTGCCGGTGGTGCCGGGCTATCACGGGGCCGATCAGGACCCGCAGCGTCTGGCGCGCGAGGCCGAGGGCATCGGCTATCCCGTCCTGATCAAGGCAGTGGCTGGCGGCGGTGGCAAGGGCATGCGGCTGGTCGAGCGGCCGCAGGCCTTTGCCGAGGCGCTCGAGAGCGCGCAGGGCGAGGCGCGCACCGCCTTTGGAAATGCCGATGTGCTGATCGAGAAATACATCCAGAAGCCGCGCCATATCGAGCTGCAGATCTTTGGCGATGGCACCCGCGCGGTGCATCTTTTCGAGCGCGACTGCTCGCTGCAGCGTCGCCATCAGAAGGTGATCGAGGAGGCACCCGCGCCGGGCATGACGCCCGAGATGCGCGCCGCGATGGGCAACGCGGCGGTGCGCGCCGCCGAGGCCATCGGCTATGCCGGCGCCGGCACGGTCGAGTTCATCGTCGACGGCTCGGACGGGCTGCGCCCGGATCGGTTCTGGTTCATGGAGATGAACACGCGGCTTCAGGTGGAGCATCCGGTGACCGAGGCCGTGACCGGTGTCGATCTGGTGGAGTGGCAGCTGCGCGTCGCGGCGGGCGAGGACTTGCCCGCGCGTCAGGAGGATCTGACGATCACCGGTCACGCCTTCGAGGCGCGGCTTTATGCCGAGGATGTGCCGAAAGGGTTTCTGCCCGCCACCGGCCGGCTGTCGCATCTGGTCTTTTCGGATCAGGCGCGCGCCGATAGCGGCGTGCGGGCCGGCGACGAGATCAGCCCGTTCTATGACCCGATGATCGCCAAGGTCATCACCCATGGCCCGAGCCGGGCGGTGGCGCTGCGCCGGCTGTCACGCGCGCTCGAGGCGACCGAAGTGGCCGGCACCGTCACCAATCTGGCCTTTCTCGGGGCGCTCGCGCGGCATGCGGGGTTTGCGGCCGGAGATGTCGATACCGGCCTGATCGGGCGCGATATCGACACGCTGGTGGTCGCGCGTGCGCGCGACGCGCGGGCCGTGGCGCTGGCGGCGCTGGCCGGGCTGGGGCTTCTGGAGGACGCCCCGCCCGAGGCCGGTTTCGTGCTGTGGCAACCGCTGGAGCGCAGCCTGCGGCTGGTCCATGCCGGCGAGGAGATCGCGCTCAGGCTGCGCACGCTGTCGGCGGACGCGCATGATGTCCTTGTCGGCGATGTCTGGGTCGCCGCGCGGCGCGTGGCCGGGCAATGGCGCCTCGACGGGCAGCCCGCGCCCGGTGTCGCGGTGGATGGCCGGGCGATCACGGTCTTTGCGAAATACGGTCTGGGGTTCGAGCTGGTCGATCCGCTCGCGCGTGTCGGCGCTGTCTGGGGCGATCCCGCGCTGGTCGAGGCGCCGATGCCCGGGCTGGTCAAGGCCGTGCATGCGCGGCCCGGGCAGACGGTGGCCAAGGGCGACCGGCTGGCGGTGCTGGAGGCGATGAAGATGGAGCACAGCCTGCTTGCGGCCTGCGCCGGCGTGGTGGCCGAGGTTCTGGTTGCCGCGGGCGATCAGGTCGCGGCCGGCGCGGCCCTCGTGCGGTTGGAGGTGGAGACATGATCACATTGCATCACGTGCCGCTGGCGCGCTCGTTCCGTGTCCTGTGGCTGCTCGAAGAGCTGGGGCTCGATTTCGAGCTGCGCTATTACTCGATCCGCGATGGCACGCTGCGCGCGCCCGGGTTTCTGGCGCTGTCACCCGCCGGGCGGGTGCCGGTGCTGGAGCATCACGGCGATGTCTGGGTCGAAAGTGCGGCGATCGTGCAGCTTCTGTGCGAGACCTATCCGCAGGCCGGGCTGGCCCCCGCGCCGGGCGAGGCCGACCGCGCGCGCTATCTGGAAATGCTGAGCTATTCCGAGACGGTGGGCTGTCTGCTGGAGAACCTCAACCTCAATCAGGTGTTCCTGCGCCCGCCCGCACGGCCATCCGTGCCGGTGGTCAAGCTGCTGACCGCGCGGCTGCGTGCGGCGCTGGGCGCGATGGAGACGCGGATCGCGGGGCCGCATCTGCTGCCCTCGGGCTTTTCGGCGGCCGATATCATGTTCGCCTACAGTTTCGAGCTGGCGCGCTATTATGTCGATCTGTCAGCCTGGCCGCGTCTGACGGCCTACCGCGACGGGCTGCGCAAGCGTACCGCCTACATCCGGGCCAAGGCGCGCGACGGCGAGCAGGACATCTACACGCAGGAGTTCTATCCCATCCCGGAGGATCTGTGATGGCCGATGCGGTGGACATATTCGAGGTCGGGCCCCGCGACGGCTTGCAGAACGAGGCGCGGGCGATCCCCGTGGCCGACAAGATCGCGCTGGTGGACACCCTGAGCGGCGCAGGGTTCTCGCGCATCGAGGTGGCCAGTTTCGTCAGCCCCAGATGGGTGCCTCAGATGGCCGGATCGGCCGAGGTGCTGCGCGGAATCACCCGCGTGCCGGGCGTGCGCTACGCGGCGCTCGCGCCCAACATGCGCGGGCTGACCGATGCGGTCGCGGCCGGCGCGGACGAGGTCGCGGTGTTTGCCTCGGCCTCCGAAGGGTTCTCGCGCGCCAATATCAACGCGACCATCGCCGAGAGCCTCGCGCGCTTCGTGCCGGTGCTGGACGCGGCCCGCGCGCAAGGTCTGCGCGTGCGCGGCTACGTGTCCTGCGTGGTGGAATGCCCCTATGACGGGGGCGTGGCGCCCGCGCGGGTGGCCGATGTGGCGCAGGCGCTGTGGAAGTTGGGTTGCTACGAGATCAGCCTTGGCGACACCATCGGGCGTGCCACGCCGGGTGCGGTCGATGCGATGCTGGAGGCGGTCTGCGAGGTGGTGCCGGCCTCGGGTCTCGCGGGGCATTTCCACGACACCGGGGGGCGGGCGCTCGACAATATCGAGGCGTCGCTGGCGCGCGGTCTGCGCGTCTTCGATGCGGCGACGGGCGGTCTGGGGGGCTGTCCCTTCGCGCCGGGGGCCGCAGGCAACGTGGCCACAGAGGCGGTGCACGACCGGCTGACGGCGCTGGGATACGCGACCGGGCTCGATGCGGGCGTGCTGGAACGGGCGGCGCGGATGGCGCGCAGCCTGCGGGAGGATCCGGTATGACCGAAACGATCAGCATCGAGACCGACGCGCGCGGCGTGGCCACGCTCTGGCTGGACCGCGCCGACAAGCACAACGCGATGTCGGCGCGGATGATCGCCGAGGTGCACGAGGCTGCCGATGCCCTTGGCGGCGATGACACCTGCCGCGTTGTCGTGCTGGCGGCGCGCGGCAAGACCTTCTGTGCCGGCGGCGATCTGGACTGGATGCGTGCGCAGCTCAACGCGGCAGCGGCGCAGCGCTCGGCCGAGGCCGCCCGGCTCGCGTATATGCTGCAGGCGCTCAACACCCTGCCGAAACCGCTGATCGGCCGGGTGCACGGCCCCGCCTTCGGCGGCGGTGTCGGGCTGGTGAGCGTCTGTGATGTGGCCATCGGCGCGGATGTCGTGCAGATGGCGCTGACCGAGACGCGGCTGGGGCTGATCCCGGCGACCATCGGGCCTTATGTCGCCGCGCGCATGGGCGAGGCGCGCGCGCGCCGGGTCTTCATGTCGGGCCGCCGTTTTGAGGCCGCCGAGGCGGTGGATCTGGGGCTGCTGGCCCGCGCCGTGCCGGCGGCGGATCTGGAGGCGGCGGTCGAGGCCGAGGTCGCGCCCTATCTCGACTGCGCGCCCGGCGCGGTGGCCCGCGCCAAGGCACTGTTGCGCGGGTTCGGGCCGCGTATCGACGACGCGGTGATCGAGCGCAGCATCGACGCGCTGGCCGAGTGCTGGGCGGGCGACGAGGCCCCCGAAGGCATCGCCGCGTTTTTCGACAGGCGCACGCCGCGCTGGCGCCGCTGAGCCAAGGGTCTCGGGGCGACACGCCGTCACAGCGCTGACCCCCGGTGTGATGCCCGATGGGAAGCCGGGTGCGGCAAAACCGCATGCAATCGTATGCCGGGCGGAAATACCCGGTTCCACACCCCGGATCGCCGGAGCGCTTGGTTGACCCCGTCACGGCGTGAGACTACATCTTGTCAAACGCAGCCATCTTGATGCGCGCCCGCCGCGTATGAAAGGAGCCACACCGTGGAAGAGATGCTGAGGGAATACCTCCCCATCCTCGTATTGCTGGGCATCGCCATCGGACTGGGCCTCGTGCTGGTCCTCGCCGCCGTGGTGCTGGCCGTGCGTCATCCCGATCCCGAAAAGGTCAGCGCCTATGAATGCGGGTTCAACGCCTTCGACGATGCCCGCATGAAATTCGATGTGCGCTTCTATCTGGTGTCGATCCTGTTCATCATCTTCGATCTCGAGATCGCTATGCTGTTCCCGTGGGCGGTCGCCTTTCAGGATGTGAGTATGGCGGCGTTCTGGTCGATGATGGTATTTCTGGCGATCCTGACTGCAGGATTTGCTTATGAATGGCGCAAAGGAGCGATGGAATGGGAGTGAAGGACAAGGACGACGCGTTCGTCACCGAAACCCAAGGTCAGGGTGTGCAAAGCCCGCGTGTGAAATCCGGCCCGTCCAGCCTCGTCCCCGTCGAGACCCCGGGCGAGGAGTTCGATCCGGCCACGCAGTCATTGAACACCGAGTTGCAGGACAAGGGATTTCTGCTGACCTCGACCGAGGATATCATCAACTGGGCGCGCACCGGATCGCTGCACTGGATGACCTTCGGGCTGGCCTGCTGCGCGGTGGAGATGATGCAGACGTCGATGCCGCGCTACGACATGGAGCGGTTTGGCACGGCGCCCCGCGCCAGCCCCCGGCAATCCGACCTGATGATCGTGGCCGGCACGCTCTGCAACAAGATGGCGCCCGCCCTGCGCAAGGTCTATGACCAGATGCCGGAGCCGCGCTACGTCATCTCGATGGGATCGTGCGCCAATGGCGGCGGCTATTACCATTACAGCTATTCGGTGGTGCGCGGCTGCGACCGCATCGTGCCGGTCGATATCTACGTGCCCGGCTGCCCGCCGACCGCCGAGGCGCTGATGTACGGAATCCTGCAGTTGCAACGCAAGATCCGCAGGACGGGGACGATGGTGCGATGAGCAAGGAACTCAAGGAACTGGGCACCCATATCGAGAGCAAGCGCAGCGACTGCGTGCTCGGCTGGGATATCGCGCGGGGCGAGCTGACTGTCGATGTGGCGCTGCCGAACATCGCCGGGCTGACGGAGTTTCTCAAGACCGACCAGACCTGCGCCTTCTCGACGCTGGTCGATATCACGGCGGTCGATCACCCCGAACGCCCCAAGCGGTTCGACGTGGTCTACCACCTGCTGAGCATGTACCAGAATCACCGCATCCGTTTGCGGGTGGCCGCGCGCGAAGAGGACATGGTGCCGTCGATCACCGGCGTATATCCCTGCGCCAACTGGTTCGAGCGCGAGGTGTTCGACATGTTCGGCCTGCTCTTTTCGGGCCACCCGGATTTGCGCCGCATCCTGACCGATTACGGCTTTCGCGGGCATCCGCTGCGCAAGGATTTCCCGACCACGGGCTACACCGAGGTGCGCTATGACGAGACCCGCAAGCGCGTCGTCTACGAGCCGGTGAAGCTGGTGCAGGAATACCGGCAATTCGATTTCATGTCGCCATGGGAAGGCGCCGATTACATCCTTCCGGGCGACGAGAAAGAGGAGGCGAAATGATGGGCGGTCCCGGTATGAACGGCGGTATGGGCGGTAGCGGCATCCTCGTCATGGTGGTGTTCGTGGCGCTCATGGTAATCCCGCTCTGGCGTCTGCTGCCGCAATTTCGCATTCCGAGCTGGGTGTCGCTGGTCGCGATCATCCCGTTCGGGATTATCGTGCTGCTATGGGTCATGGCATTCCGCGACAAGCTTGACGGAGGGCGTTCGTGATGGACGGATCCAAGTTCGAAGACACCCTGACGGGTGAACAGAAAATCCGCAACTTCAACATCAACTTCGGCCCGCAACACCCTGCCGCGCATGGTGTTCTCAGGCTGGTGCTGGAGCTGGACGGCGAGATCGTCAAGCGCTGCGATCCGCATATCGGCCTGCTGCATCGCGGCACCGAAAAGCTGATGGAAAGCCGCACCTATCTGCAGAACCTGCCCTATCTGGACCGGCTCGATTATGTCGCGCCGATGAATCAGGAACATGCGTGGTGTCTGGCGATCGAGCGGCTGACCGGTGTCGAGGTGCCGCGCCGCGCCAGCCTCATCCGGGTGCTCTATTCCGAGATCGGGCGCATCCTCAGCCATCTGCTGAACGTCACCACGCAGGCGATGGATGTGGGCGCGCTGACCCCGCCGCTCTGGGGGTTCGAAGAGCGTGAGAAGCTGATGATCTTCTACGAGCGGGCCTGCGGCGCGCGTCTGCACGCGGCCTATTTCAGGCCCGGCGGGGTGCATCAGGATCTGCCGTCCGAGTTGCTGGACGATATCGAGACATGGTGCGGGGAATTCCCGAAAGTGCTCGACGATATCGACGGGCTGCTGACCGAGAATCGCGTCTTCAAGCAGCGCAACGCCGATATCGGCGTGGTCACCCAGCAGGATGCGCTCGACTGGGGCTTTTCGGGCGTGATGGTGCGCGGGTCGGGCATGGCCTGGGACCTGCGCCGCGCGCAGCCCTATGAATGCTATGACGAGTTCGACTTTCTGGTGCCCATCGGCAAGAACGGCGACTGCTATGACCGCTACCTGCTGCGGATGGAAGAGATGCGGCAATCGGTGCGCATCATGCAGCAGGCCATCGAGAAGCTGCGCGCGCCCGAGGGTCAGGGCGACATCCTTTCGCGCGGCAAGATCACGCCGCCCAAGCGCGACGTGATGAAGACCTCGATGGAGGCGCTGATCCATCACTTCAAGCTTTATACCGAAGGCTTCCACGTGCCTGCCGGCGAGGTGTACGCGGCCGTCGAGGCGCCGAAGGGCGAGTTCGGCGTCTACATGGTGTCCGATGGCACCAACCGGCCCTATCGCATCAAGCTGCGCGCGCCGGGCTATCTGCATCTGCAGGCGATGGATCATGTCGCGACCGGCCACCAGCTTGCCGACGTGGCCGCGATCATCGGCACGATGGATGTCGTCTTCGGGGAGATCGACAGGTGATCATGCGTCTCGGTCGGGGTTTCTCTGGCGTGCGGCTGGCCCTCGGGCTTGCCGCGCCTGGCCTTTTTGCGGCCTGCACGATGATGCCCGAGGGCGTCGACGAGCAGGCTATCTCGCGATACGATTCGGCGGTGCAAAGCCTCGGCTGCACCCTCGTGTCAGAACCCGATTATCTGGCGGCCGGCCTGCAGACCGGCCTCTCGCGGGCCCAACTGACGGACATCACCTCTTACAAACTGTCCTCGGGCGGGGCCGAACAGCTGCCCGACGGGGGCGTTGAACTGACCACAGGAGCCTGCGCCTAGATGCTACGCCGTCTTTACCACGAGCAACCCGAAAGCTTCGAATTCACCCCGGCCAACCAGGCCTGGGCCGAGGGCGAGATCAGCAAGTATCCGGAGGGGCGTCAGGCCAGCGCGGTGATCGCTCTGATGTGGCGCGCGCACGAACAGCAAGGCTGGCTGACCCGCCCGGCGATCGAACACGTGGCGTCCATGCTCGACATGGATTACATCCGTGCGCTCGAGGTGGCGACGTTCTATTTCATGTTCCAGCTGCATCCCGTGGGCAAGGTCGCGCATTTCCAGATCTGCGGCACCACGCCCTGCATGCTCTGCGGCTCCGAAGACCTGATCAAGGTCTGTCAGGACAAGATCGCGGCCGAGCCCCACGATCTGTCGCCG
This sequence comes from Roseovarius sp., assembly GCA_041685435.1. Taxonomy (GTDB): domain Bacteria; phylum Pseudomonadota; class Alphaproteobacteria; order Rhodobacterales; family Rhodobacteraceae; genus Roseovarius. The sequence continues at coordinate 19,918 of JAWLFT010000002.1, read as the reverse complement.
GATGGCAAGTTCAGCTGGGAAGAGGTCGAATGCCTCGGGGCCTGCGCCAACGCGCCGATGGCGCAGATCGGCAAGGATTACTACGAGGATCTGACACCCGAAGGCTTTGCCGCGCTGATCGACGATCTGGCCGCCGGCAAGGTGCCGACACCCGGCTCGCAATCGGGGCGCTTCTCCTGCGAGCCGGCGTCGGGTCTTACCTCGCTGAAAGCCTTCGAGCCGGATCGCATGGCGCGCAATTACAGCGTGCAGCAGGCGCTGGATATCGGCGATACGATTCGCCGGATCGACGGCACCGAAATGCCGCTGCGCACACCGTGGCAGGACAAGGGTACGGGGTACGATCCCGCCCCCCCGGATGTGAAACACAATGAAGAGCCGGTCCCGATCACCACGCGCGCTGCGCTTGCCGACGTGGCCGAGCTCTTGCGCGCGGATAAAAACTCGAACGGAAGCCCGAGGGCGAATGTCAAGGACTATGCCGAGGCAATTGCGTCAGAACAGGGTGCGGCCGCGCCCGGCAAGAAACCCGAAACCCTCGATGCGCCCCGCGGCGGGCAGCCAGACGATCTCAGGCAGCTCAAGGGCGTCGGCCCGAAGCTGGAAGGCGTGCTCAACGCGGCCGGTATCTACCATCTCGATCAGGTGGCCAACTGGACCACGGACGAGGTCGCATGGGTGGACCAGAACCTCGAAGGCATGGGCGGCAGGGCCAGCCGCAACGACTGGGTCGCGCAGGCAAGGCAGCTTGTGAAAGGCAAATAGACACGAGGTGCCGGACCGTGCCAGACTGTGAAAGCTGCGAAACTGCGCTGCTTGATCAACAGAGAGGGGAATTGTCATGTCGGATACATCGAAGCTGAGCACCTGTCAGATGGTGTGCTGGGGATTGGCGGGCCTGACCGGGCTGATGGTTGCGCTCGCGTCCGCGCGGTCGCTGGCGGTCATCCCGAGCCTGCTTCTGGGCATAGCCCTCGCGGTGGTGGTGGGGGTCGTGCTCAGATGGCTGGTCTGCACGGATTACCCGGCCGATGATCGCGGCATCGGGACGCGCGATGTCATGCGCGGCGTGCGCAACCTGACCGGGATCACCGGCTACAAGGCGCCCCTCGATCAGGCCGGCGCGATGGAGGTGGCGATGGGCAAGGCGCCCAAGACGGCAAGAGCCGAGCCCAAGCCCGCCGAGGCCGAGAAGCCCGCCGAGGTCGAAAAGTCCGCCGCATCCGCAGGCGCGACCTCTGCGGTCAAATCCGGCACCACGCTCGCCGGCGAGACCGAACTGGCCGACCGCAAGGGCACCTGGCGCTACGACGCGGGCAATGAGGCGGGCACCGACGCCGAACCCGGGCAGACCACCACGACCGTGGATGCCAGCATCGGCGTGAAACCGGCCGGTCTGAGCGCCCCGCGGGGTGGACAGCCCGACGATCTGAAACAGATCAAGGGTGTGGGACCAAAGCTGGAACAGGCCTGTCACAATTTGGGCTACTACCATTTCGACCAGATCGCGGCATGGACCCCTGACGAGGTCGCATGGGTCGACGAGAACCTCGTCGGTTTCAAGGGTCGGGTCAGCCGCGACAACTGGGTCGAGCAGGCCAAGACCCTCGCCGCCGGCGGCGAGACGGAGTTTTCCAGGCGTGTTGCAAAGGACGATGCGCATTGACGGGGCGCACTGACAAAGACGAGAGATGACGGACACCGAGACCAAGGACACGCAGATCGCCCGCAAGGGCCGGCTCACCGCGCTGGTGATTGCCGGCACCGGGATCTTCTGGGTGCTGGCCACGCTCATCGGTGGCCAGATCGGGCTTGGCCATCGCGGGCTGGCGCTTTTCGACCTGATGGCGCTGGCGGGGTTCACCTGGGCCTTTGTCCTCATCTACCAAATCTGGCGCGCGCGCCAAGGCAATCAGAGGTAACGAGATGCTGAAAGACGAAGACCGTATCTTCACGAACCTGTACGGGATGCATGATCGCAGCCTCAAGGGCGCGATGGCGCGCGGCCATTGGGACGGCACGGCGAAGATGCTGCAGAACGGCCGCACATGGATCGTCGATCAGATGAAGGCGAGCGGTCTGCGCGGGCGCGGTGGCGCGGGCTTTCCCACCGGACTCAAATGGTCGTTCATGCCCAAGGAAAGCGACGGGCGGCCCGCCTATCTGGTGGTCAATGCCGACGAGAGCGAGCCGGGAACCTGCAAGGACCGCGAGATCATGCGCCACGATCCGCACACGCTGCTGGAGGGCTGTCTCGTCGCGAGCTTCGCGATGAACGCGCATGTCTGCTTCATCTATATCCGCGGCGAATACATCCGCGAGAAGGAGGCGCTGCAGGCCGCCATCAACGAGGCCTACGACGCCGGGCTGATCGGGCGCAACGCCTGCGGATCGGGCTGGGATTTCGACATCTACCTGACCCACGGTGCCGGCGCCTATATCTGCGGCGAGGAGACCGCGCTGCTGGAAAGCCTCGAAGGCAAGAAGGGCATGCCCCGGATGAAGCCGCCCTTCCCGGCGATGGCGGGCGTTTACGGCTGCCCCACCACCGTCAACAACGTCGAATCCATCGCCGTCGCGCCAACCATCCTGCGGCGCGGGCCGGAATGGTTTTCAAGCTTCGGGCGCGCCAACAACACCGGCACCAAGATCTTCGCGATCTCCGGCCATGTGAACAATCCCTGCGTGGTCGAAGAGGCGATGTCGATCTCGTTCGAGGAGCTGATCGACAAGCATTGCGGCGGCGTGCGCGGCGGCATGAAGAACCTCAAGGCGGTGATCCCCGGCGGGGCGTCGGTTCCGTGCGTGCGCGGCGAGCACATGCGCGATGCGATCATGGATTTCGACCACTTGCAGAAAGAGCTGCGCTCGGGCCTCGGGACGGCGGCGGTGATCGTGATGGATCAGTCCACCGATGTCATCAAGGCGATCTGGCGGCTGTCGAAATTCTACAAGCACGAAAGCTGCGGCCAGTGCACGCCCTGCCGCGAGGGCACCGGCTGGATGATGCGCGTCATGGATCGTCTGGTGCGCGGCGACGCCGAGGTCGACGAGATCGACATGCTGTTCGATGTGACCAAGCAGGTCGAGGGGCACACGATCTGCGCGCTCGGCGATGCGGCCGCCTGGCCCATCCAGGGTCTGATCCGCAACTTCCGCGACGAGATCGAGGACCGCATCAAGCACAAGCGCGCGGGCCGCGTCAGCGCCGTGGCGGCGGAATGATCCCGGTGCGCGACAGGACAGGCATATCCCCCCTCGGCGGGATCGGTGCGGTGGCGCTGATGCTCGCAATCGCGGGCTGCGGCGATCGCGAGCAGCGGATGTTCTTTGATGGCAACTATTACCCCGCCAGCAGTTCCGGCGACCAGCAGGATCCCCGCACATTCACCGCCTCGGTGACGCGCGCCGCGCAAGGCATCACCGGCGCGCAGCGCGCGGTGCTGCACGAGGCCACGCGCTATTGCGTGAACACCTATGGCACGTCGGATATCGACTGGGCCAATGTCGCGCCCGGCGCCGAAGGGCCGGCCTATGGCCGCTCCGGCGATCGCGTGTCGGTCGCAGGGCGCTGCGTGATATGGTGACACTGCGCGTCATATCGCGCGCGGATCCGCGCCGCTATTGCATGACAGGGCTGCGGTGCCCCATTTCTGACGCGCGCGGTCCTCGCTTGGCCGCGCCACGGTGCAGCGATGGAGAAGGAGCAGGGCAATGCGTCTGATACTGGCCCTCGTGATCGGGATCGCGGCGACGGGATCGGTCGCGGATGCGCGGGCGCAGTCGCTCGCCTCGGAAGACGATATCAACACGGGGCTTTTCAATGTCGCGGTGGCCGACAAGATCCGCAACAAATGCGACGAGATCTCGCCGCGCTATTTCACGGCGCTCGGCTATCTTCAGGCGCTGAAGAACGAGGCCCGAAAGCGCGGTTATTCCGACGCGGAAATCGACCGCTACATCAACGACGATACCGAGCGCGCCAAGATGGAAGAGCGCCGCAACGCCTATATCCGCGCCAGCGGCGCACACCCCAGGGACCGGACCAGCCTGTGCCGGCTCGGGCGACAGGAAATCGCCCGTCAAAGCCAGATAGGCCAACTTCTGAGAGCAAGGTAAGTAGACATGTCTGACCTACGCAAGATCATCATCGACGGACGCGAAGTCGAGGTCGAGGGCACCATGACCCTTATCCAGGCCTGCGAGGAGGTCGGGGTCGAGATCCCGCGTTTCTGTTATCACGAACGCCTGTCGATCGCCGGCAACTGCCGGATGTGTCTTGTCGAGGTGCAGCCCGGCCCGCCGAAACCGGCGGCATCCTGCGCGATGCAGGTCAAGGACATGCGCCCCTTCCCCGATGGCAGCCTGCCGCAGGTCAAGACCAACAGCCCGATGGTCAAGAAGGCCCGCGAGGGCGTGATGGAGTTTCTGCTGATCAACCATCCGCTGGATTGCCCGATCTGCGATCAGGGCGGCGAATGCGACCTGCAGGATCAGGCGATGGCCTACGGCGTGGATTTCTCGCGCTACCGCGAACCCAAGCGCGCGACCGAGGATCTCGATCTCGGGCCGCTGGTTGAGACGCACATGACGCGCTGCATTTCCTGCACGCGCTGCGTGCGCTTCACCTCCGAGGTGGCGGGCGTCAACGTGATGGGCCAGACCGGGCGCGGCGAGGATGCCGAGATCACCACCTATCTGGGCGAGATCATCGACAGCAATCTGCAGGGCAACATCATCGATCTGTGCCCGGTGGGCGCGCTGGTCAGCAAGCCTTATGCCTTCACGGCCCGCCCGTGGGAACTGACAAAGACCGAATCCATCGACGTCATGGATGCCCTCGGGGCGTCGATCCGCGTCGATTGCAAGGGCCGCGAAGTGATGCGCATCCTGCCGCGCAACCATGACGGCACCAACGAGGAATGGATTTCCGACAAGACGCGCTTTGTCTGGGACGGTCTGCGCCGCCAGCGTCTCGACCGGCCCTTCATCCGCGAGAACGGCAAGCTGCGCGCGTCGACATGGCCCGAGGCCCTCGGCAAGGCGGCAGAGGCCATCCGGGGCGCGAAAAAGCCGGTGGGGCTGGTCGGGGATCTCGCTCCGGTCGAGGCCGCCTATGCGCTGAAAGGTCTGATCGAAGGGCAGGGCGGATCGGTAGAATGCCGCACCGACAAGGCCCGTCTGCCCGCCGGCAACCGCAGCGCCTATGTCGGCAATGTCGCAATCGAAGAGCTTGATACGGCAAAAAATTTCGTGCTGATCGGCACCGATCCCGGCATCGAGGCCCCGGTGCTCAACGCGCGCATCCGCAAGGCGTGGATCAATGGCGCCGAGGTGACGGTGGTGGGCCCGAAGGTGGATCTGACCTATGACCACACCCATGCCGGCACCGGGCGCGCGGCGCTCGACACGCTGAGCGTGCCCGAGGACACGATCGTGATCGTCGGGCAGGGCGCGCTGCAGGAGGCCGATGGCGAGGCCGTTATGGCCGCCGCACAGGCGCTGTCGGGCCGGATGCTGGTGCTGCACAGCGCCGCGAGCCGTGTTGGCGCGATGGATGTCGGCGCGGTCACCGATGGCGGCATGGAGGCCACCATGGACCGCGCGGACGTGGTCTACAACCTCGGTGCCGACGAGATCGAGATCGCGGATGGCCCCTTCGTGATCTATCAGGGCAGCCACGGCGACCGCGGCGCGCATCGCGCCGACGTGATCCTGCCGGGTGCTGCCTATACCGAGGAACAGGGGCTGTTCGTCAACACCGAAGGTCGCCCGCAGCTTGCCTTGCGCGCCGGGCACCCGCCCGGCGAGGCCAAGGAAAACTGGGCGATCCTGCGCGCGCTTTCGGGCGAGCTGGGGGCGGTGCTGCCCTATGACAGCATGGCGCAGCTGCGTCAGGCGCTCGTGAAGGACGTGCCGCAGCTGGGCCAGATCGACCAGGTGCCCGAAAACGACTGGCAGCCTTTGCCCAAGGCAAAGCTCGGCAAGGCCGATTTCCGGTTGGCCATCGGGGATTTCTACCTGACCAACCCGATTGCCCGCTCGAGCGAACTGATGGCAGAGCTCAGCGCCAACAAGCGGGCGCGCGCCGGGCAGCCGATGGCGGCGGAGTGACCGGCGTGGCGGCCCCCGGCCCGGGTTTTGCGCAAAAGCGCCCGGCAAGGCTGGTCTTTGGCGCCGTGATGCGGTTAAGAGTAGCGCGGCAGAGGTGATCTGCGCGCGTTGAGGACGACGGATGCCGGTGCCGCCGCGGGCAGATCGCGCGGGGAACAGGTGACAGATGGTACGAGGACCTGATGGCTGAATTCTTTACAACCCCGCTCGGGACACTGGTTCTCATCGTTGCGCAATGCCTCGCGGTCGTAGGCTTCGTGATGATTTCGCTGCTGTTTCTGGTCTACGGGGATCGCAAGGTCTGGGCGGCGGTGCAGATGCGGCGCGGCCCGAACGTGGTCGGCCCGTGGGGCCTTTTGCAGACAGTCGCGGATGCGCTGAAATACATCGTGAAAGAGGTCGTCGTGCCCGCCGGCGCCGACAAGACCGTGTTCATCATGGCGCCGATGACCAGCTTCGTGCTGGCGATTCTCGCTTGGGCGGTGATCCCGCTCAACGAGGGGTGGGTGCTGTCGGACATCAACGTCGCCGTGCTCTTCGTGTTCGCCATCTCGTCGCTCGAAGTCTACGGCGTGATCATGGGGGGCTGGGCGTCGAACTCCAAATACCCGTTCCTCGGCAGCCTGCGCTCGGCCGCGCAGATGATCTCCTACGAGGTCAGCATCGGGCTGATCATCATCGGCGTCATCATTTCGACCGGTTCGCTCAATTTCGGCAATATCGTCGCGGCGCAGGACACCAATTTCGGGTTCTTCGGCTGGTACTGGCTGCCGCACCTGCCGATGGTGTTCCTGTTCTTTATCAGCGCGTTGGCCGAAACCAACCGCCCGCCCTTCGACCTTCCGGAAGCCGAATCCGAACTCGTCGCGGGCTATCAGGTGGAGTACACCTCGACGCCGTTTCTTCTGTTCATGGCCGGCGAATACATCGCGATGTTCCTGATGTGTGCGCTGACCTCGCTGCTGTTCTTCGGCGGCTGGCTGTCGCCCATTCCGGGGCTGCCCGACGGGGTGCTCTGGATGGTCGGCAAGATGGCGTTCTTCTTTTTCCTCTTCGCGATGGTCAAGGCGATCACGCCGCGCTACCGCTACGATCAGCTGATGCGGATCGGCTGGAAGGTGTTCCTGCCGCTGTCGCTGGGCTGGGTGGTGATCGTGGCGTTTCTTGCGAAATTCGAAGTGCTCGGCGGGTTCTGGGCCCGCTACGCGATAGGAGGCTGACGCGATGGCGAAAAATGGCGACAACATCATTCTCGAGCAGCCTTGCATCATCCGCGAGGACATCAAGCAGGTCGGGCGGATGCCCCGTGGCAGGCGCGATGACCCGGAAATCAAGGTTGACGGTCATACGGGCGTTCTGATCGCCCCTGGCCGGACCATGCATGACATCGACAGCCGCATCGAACGGCTGGAGACCAAAAACGGAGGCCCGTCATGACACAGATGGATTACGGACGCGCGGCAGGGTACTTTCTGCTCAGCGACTTCCTCAAGGGGTTCAGGCTTGGGTTCAAGTATTTCTTCGCGCCCAAGGCGACGGTGAACTACCCGCACGAAAAGGGCCCGCTCTCGACGCGGTTCCGGGGCGAGCATGCGCTGCGCCGCTATGCCAATGGCGAGGAACGCTGCATCGCCTGCAAGCTCTGCGAGGCGATCTGCCCGGCGCAGGCGATCACCATCGACGCCGAGCCGCGCGATGATGGCAGCAGGCGCACGACGCGCTACGACATCGACATGACCAAATGCATCTATTGCGGCTTCTGTCAGGAGGCCTGCCCGGTCGATGCCATCGTCGAGGGCCCGAATTTCGAGTTTGCCACAGAGACCCGCGAGGAGCTGTTCTACGACAAGGCCAAGCTGATGGCCAATGGCGATCGCTGGGAGGCCGAGATCGCGCGCAACCTCGAAATGGATGCACCGTACCGATGAGCGATACCCCGAACCCCTTCGAGATGATGATGCGCCAAGCCCAGGAAATGGCGCGGGCGATGAACCCGGCCATGGAGGCCTTCTCGCCGCAGGCGGTAGAGGCGATGTGGCCGACGATGCCCAAGGAGTTCATGGAAATGAGCTTTGGCAAGGGCATGAGCAAGGACGGCCTTGACGCCAAGACGCGGCTTCTGATCACGCTGGCAGGGTTGACGATGCTGGGCGCGCAAAGCGATACGCAGATCCGGCTGACCGTGCGCCACGCGCTCGAGGCCGGGGCCACGCGTGACGAGATCGCCGAGACCATCGCGCATATGGCGATGTTCGCCGGCATCCCGTCGATGACCCGCGCGATGGAGACCGCGCGCGAGGTGATGGATAACGGCGACGAGAAAGGATCGGAGAAATGACCATCGCGGCGATGTCATTCTACCTTTTTGCCGTGGCGCTTCTGACCGGTGGCCTGTTCACCGTGATCAGCCGCAACCCGGTACATTCGGTGCTCTGGCTGATCCTGTCGTTCATCAGCGCGGCGGGGCTCTTCGTGCTTCTGGGCGCGGAATTCGTCGCGATGCTGCTGATTATCGTCTATGTCGGCGCGGTCGCGGTGCTGTTTTTGTTCGTGGTGATGATGCTCGACGTCGATTTCGCCGCCCTGAAGGCCGAGATGGCCAGGTATGTGCCGCTGGCGATGCTGATCGGGGTCATCCTGATGATGCAGCTGGGGATCGCCTTCGGCAACTGGGCCACCGCCGACGGGGCCGAGGCCGCGCGCCGCTCGGTGACGCCCGACGGGGTCGAGAACACCGCGGCGCTCGGACTGCTGCTTTACGACACGTATTTCATCCTCTTCCAGCTCGCCGGGCTGATCCTGCTGGTGGCGATGATCGGCGCGATCGTGCTGACCTTGCGGCACCGCACGGACATCAAGCGGCAGGACGTGCTGGCGCAGATGTATCGCGACCCCGCCAAGGCGATGGAGCTGAAGGACGTGAAACCGGGTCAGGGGCTGTAAAAGCCCCGGCCCAGGCCCGCGGCGCCGCGCGGTCGGGGCCTGACCGGAGATCCCGGATCGAGCCCGGGGTGACGGTGCAAAGAGATGCGACCGGGCCGGCCCGGGTCGCGGAAACGGACGGCAAATCGGGCAACGCCCCGGAGGGACAGACATGATTGGCATTGAGCATTATCTCACAGTCGCGGCGGCGCTGTTCGTGATCGGCATCTTCGGGCTGTTTCTGAACCGCAAGAACGTGATCATCCTTCTGATGTCGATCGAACTGATGCTGCTGGCGGTGAACATCAACCTTGTCGCCTTCTCGGCGCATCTCGGCGATCTGGTCGGGCAGGTCTTCACGCTGTTCGTGCTGACCGTGGCCGCCGCAGAGGCCGCCATCGGCCTTGCCATCCTTGTCTGTTTCTTCCGCAACCGGGGCACCATCGCGGTTGAAGACGTCAACGTGATGAAGGGCTGAGCCGATGGAAACCATTGTTCTTTTCGCGCCGCTGATCGGGGCCCTGATCGCGGGTTTCGGCTGGCGTCTGATCGGCGACATGGGCGCGCAATACGTGACCACGGGGCTGTTGTTCCTGTCGGCGCTGCTCTCTTGGGTGCTGTTTCTGGGCCATGACGGGGTGACAGAGAGCATCCATATCATGGACTGGCTGCAATCGGGCACGCTGGATGCGGCCTGGGCCATCCGCATGGACCGGCTGACGGCGGTCATGCTGATCGTGATCACCACCGTCTCGGCGCTCGTGCATCTCTATTCCATGGGCTACATGGCGCATGACGAGAACTTTCGCGAGACCGAGAGCTACCGCCCCCGGTTTTTCGCGTATCTGTCTTTCTTCACCTTCGCCATGCTGATGCTGGTCACGTCCGACAACCTGCTGCAGATGTTCTTCGGCTGGGAGGGTGTGGGCCTCGCCTCGTATCTTCTGATCGGGTTCTACTACCGCAAGCCATCGGCCAACGCCGCCGCCATCAAGGCGTTCGTGGTCAACCGCGTGGGTGATTTCGGCTTCCTGCTGGGCATTCTCGCCCTGTATTTTCTCGTGGATTCGATCCGCTTCGACGACATCTTCGCCGCAGCCCCCGACCTCGCCGAAACGCAGATCAGCTTTCTGTGGACAGACTGGAACGCGGCCAACCTGATCGCGGTGCTGCTCTTCATCGGCGCGATGGGCAAATCGGCGCAGCTTTTCCTGCACACCTGGCTGCCCGACGCGATGGAGGGGCCGACGCCGGTCTCGGCGCTGATCCACGCCGCGACCATGGTGACGGCGGGCGTGTTCCTTGTCTGCCGCATGTCGCCGCTGTTGGAATACGCGCCCGAGGCGATGACGTTCGTCGTCTTTCTCGGCGCCACAACGGCGTTCTTCGCGGCCACGGTGGGCCTCGTGCAGAACGACATCAAGCGGGTGATCGCCTATTCGACCTGTTCGCAACTTGGCTACATGTTCGTCGCTGCCGGCGTCGGGGTCTATTCGGTCGCGATGTTCCATCTGTTCACGCATGCCTTCTTCAAGGCGATGCTGTTTCTGGGCGCGGGCAGCGTGATCCATGGGATGCATCACGAGCAGGACATGCGCAATTACGGCGGTCTGCGCCACAAGATGCCCTACACCTTCTGGGCGATGATGATCGGCACGCTGGCGATCACCGGGGTGGGAATCCCGTTCACCTATATCGGCTTTGCCGGGTTCTTCAGCAAGGATGCGGTGATCGAAAGCGCCTATGCCGGCACCGAGGGCGGCTACGCCTTCTGGATGCTCGTCATCGCGGCGCTCTTCACCTCGTTCTACAGCTGGCGGTTGATGTTCCTGACATTCTTCGGCACCCCGCGCGGCAACGCCCACACCCATGACCACGCGCATGAAAGCCCGATGACGATGCTTGTCCCGCTCGGCGTGCTGGCGCTTGGCGCGGTCTTCGCGGGCATGATCTGGTACGGGCCGTTCTTCGGCTCGACCGAACAGGTCACCGACTGGTTCGGGGACTCGATCCTGATGGTCGAGGACAACACCGTGCTGCACGACGCGCATTACGTCAGCGCCTGGGTCAAGGTCAGCCCGTTCATCGCGATGGGGATCGGCTTTCTGACGGCGCTGTGGTTCTACGTCCTCGATCCCTCGATGCCCGGCAAATGGGCGCAGACCAACCGGCCGCTTTATCTCTTTCTGCTCAACAAGTGGTATTTCGACGAGATCTACGACTGGGGTCTCGTGCGCCCGATGCGCTGGCTGGCCAAGGCCCTGTGGAAGCGCGGTGATGGCGATGTGATCGACGGGTCGATCAACGGCGTCGCCATGGGCCTCATCCCGCGGCTGACACGGCTCGCCGGCCGGGCGCAATCGGGATACATCTTCACATACGTGTTCGCCATGGTGATCGGGGTCGCCATCCTCGTGACATGGATGACGATCTTCGGAGGGGCGAACTGATGGATAACCTGCTTTCCATTGTGACCTTCATCCCGGCGGTCGCGGCGGGCATCCTTGCGGTGTTCCTGCGCGGCGAGGACGAGGCGGCGCAGCGCAACGCCAAATGGGTGGCGATGATCGCCACCTCGCTGACCTTCGTGGTGTCGCTGTTCATCCTGTTCGGCTTCGACCCCGCCGATACCGGGTTTCAGTTCGTCGAAGAACGCGACTGGCTTCTGGGGCTGCAATACAAGGTGGGCGTCGACGGGATCAGTGTCCTCTTCGTGCTGCTGACCACGTTCATCATGCCGCTGGCCATCGCCGCGTCGTGGAACGTGTCGGTGCGCGTCAAGGAATACATGATCGCCTTCCTGATCCTCGAGACGTTGATGCTGGGCGTCTTCGTCGCGCTCGACCTGGTGCTGTTCTACCTGTTCTTCGAGGCCGGTCTGATCCCGATGTTCCTGATCATCGGCATCTGGGGCGGGGCGGCGCGCATCTATGCGTCGTTCAAGTTCTTCCTCTACACCTTTCTCGGTTCGGTGCTGATGCTGGTGGCGATGGTCGCGATGTTCGCCGAGGCCGGCACCACCGACGTGCCCACGCTGCTGCGGCACGAGTTCGCCTCCGACAGCTTCTCGATCCTCGGGGTGCAGATCATCGGCGGCGCGCAGACGCTGATGTTCCTGGCGTTCTTCGCCAGCTTCGCGGTCAAGATGCCGATGTGGCCGGTGCATACATGGCTGCCAGACGCGCATGTTCAGGCGCCCACGGCCGGCTCGGTGGTGCTGGCGGCCCTGCTGCTGAAGCTTGGCGGCTACGGGTTCATCCGGTTCTCGCTGCCGATGTTTCCGGTGGGCGCCGAGGTGCTGACGCCGCTGGTGCTGTGGATGTCGGCCATCGCCATCGTCTACACCTCGCTGGTGGCGCTGGCCCAGGAGGACATGAAAAAGCTGATCGCCTACAGTTCCGTGGCGCATATGGGCTTTGTCACCATGGGGATCTTCGCGGCCAACCAGCAGGGGCTGGACGGGGCGATCTTCCAGATGATCAGCCACGGCTTCATCTCCGGCGCGCTCTTTCTGTGCGTGGGCGTGATCTATGACCGCATGCACACCCGCGAGATCGCGGCCTATGGCGGTCTCGTGAACCGCATGCCGGCCTATGCGCTGATCTTCATGTTCTTCACCATGGCCAATGTCGGGCTGCCGGGCACCAGCGGGTTTGTCGGCGAATTCCTGACGCTTGTCGGGGTGTTTCAGGTCAACACATGGGTGGCCGCGGTCGCCGCGACCGGTGTCATCCTGTCGGCGGCCTATGCGCTCTGGCTCTACCGGCGGGTGGTGTTCGGCGATCTCATCCGCGAAAGCCTGCGCACCATCGGCGACATGACCACGCGCGAGCGGGCGATCTTCGCGCCGCTGGTGCTGATGACGCTGCTGCTCGGGGTCTATCCCCGTCTGGTCACCGATATCACCGGCCCCTCGGTCGAGGCGCTGATTTCCAATGTCGAGACGGCACAGGCCGTGGCGCGGGCCACGAGCCAGGTGGCCGTCACGGATCACTGAAGAAGAGGCCTTGACGCTATGCACGCTGATCTGAACGTCATTCTGCCGGAAATCCTGATGTCGGTCTATGCCATCGCGGCCCTCCTGGGCGTGGCCTATACCGGGCAGGACCGGATGGCGGGGATGCTTGTCTGGCTGACCTCCGCGCTGTTCGTCGTGCTTGCGCTCTGGATCGGCCTGTCGGCGGGCGGCGGCACCCGCACCGCCTTTGGCGGCATGTTCAACGATGACGGCTTTGCCCGCTTTGCCAAGGTGATGATCCTGCTGTCGGCGGCTGCCGTGCTGCTGCTCGGGCAGGATTACATGGAGCGGCGCGGCATCCTGCGGTTCGAGTACCCGGTGCTGGTGACGCTGGCCGTGGTCGGCATGATGGTCATGGTCAGCGCCGGCGACCTGATGGCGCTTTACATGGGGCTGGAGCTGCAATCTCTGGCCTTGTACGTGGTGGCCTCGCTGCGCCGCGACAGTGCCAAATCGACCGAAGCCGGGCTCAAATATTTCGTGCTCGGGGCGCTGTCGTCGGGTCTGCTTCTGTACGGCGCGTCGCTGACTTACGGCTATGCGGGCACGACGCTGTTTTCGGGCATCATCGACGCCGCCGACGGGCAGGCGCCGCTCGGGCTGCTGCTGGGGCTCGTGTTCGTGCTGGCCGGTCTGGCGTTCAAGATCTCGGCCGTGCCGTTCCACATGTGGACACCGGATGTCTACGAGGGCGCGCCGACACCGATCACCGCGTTCTTCGCCACCGCGCCGAAGATTGCGGCCATGGCGCTTGTGGCGCGCGTGGTGCATGATGCGTTCGGCGACGTGGTGGGCGACTGGCAACAGGTCATCGCCGCGCTCAGCCTGCTGTCGATGTTCCTGGGCGGCATCGCCGCGATCGGGCAGACCGACATCAAGCGGCTGATGGCCTATTCGTCGATCGCGCATATGGGCTACGCGCTGATGGGGCTGGCCGCCGGCACCGCCTTCGGCGTGCAGGCGATGCTGATCTACATGGCGATCTACGTGACCATGAACGTGGGCACCTTCGCCTTTATCCTGTCGATGGAGCGCGACGGCCGCCCGGTGACCGAGATCGCCAGCCTCCACATGTATTCCAGGGCCGAGCCGGGGCGCGCGCTCGCGATGCTGATCCTGATGTTCAGCCTTGCCGGCGTGCCGCCCCTTCTGGGCTTCTTCGGCAAGCTCTACGTGCTGCGCGCGGCCTATGAGGCCGGGCTGGCATGGCTTGCCGTGGCCGGGGTGATCGCTTCGGTGATCGGCGCGTTCTATTACCTGCGCATCGTCTATTACATGTATTTCGGCGAAGAGGGGGCGGGTCTGGAAACCGGACGCAACCTGGTGCAATGGGCCTTTCTGATGGCCTCGGCCGCGGTCATGCTGGTGGGGATCATCAACATGTTCGGCATCGAGGCGATGGCCCAGACCGCCGCGGCGACGCTGGTGAATTGAGCGGGCGCATCGGGGGTCGACCTTGTGGAGACGCGCCCGTCGGGCGCGTCGCTTTGGTGCTGGCACCCGTTCCGGGTGCGGGCCTCCGGCGGGAGTATTTTTGGAAAGATGAAGCAGGGGACGCGGTGTGACGGGTCCGGGTGACTGGCCTGCGGGGTATGGCCGCCGGGTGCTGACCTCGGTGGACAGCACCAATGCCGAGGCCGCGCGCCGCGCCGCCGCGCTTCAGGGGCCCGAATGGATCCTCGCGCGGGAGCAGACGGCGGCGCGCGGCCGGCGGGGCAGGGCGTGGGTCACCCCGGCCGGCAATTTCGCCGCGACCCTCGCGATGCGCCCTGCCGAGAGCCCTGATCGGATAGCGCTGCGGTCCTTCGTGGCGGCGCTGGCGCTGTGGGAGGCGCTGGTGGCGGCCACGGGGCAGGCCGAGGCGTTCACGCTCAAATGGCCCAATGACGTGCTGCTGAACGGCGGCAAGCTGGCCGGCATTCTGCTGGAAAGCGCCGGGGCGGGGCGCAGCTTGAGCCATTTCGCCATCGGCATCGGCGTGAACCTGTGCGCGTCCCCCGAGGCGCGCCTGCTCGAGGCGGGCGCGCTGCGGCCCGTCTCGCTGTTGGCCGAGACCGGCGTGCGCGTGACCCCCGAGGCGTTTCTGGACTTGCTGGCGCCGGCCTATGCGCACCATGAGACGCAATTCGTGACCTACGGATTTGCGCCCATCCGCCGCGCCTGGCTGGACCGGGCGGCAAAACTGGGCGCGACCGTCACCGCCCGCACCGCGCGCGACACCTATCAGGGCACCTACGAGACCGTGGACGCGGACGGCAATCTCATTCTATTGACGGCGCAGGGCCGGCGCGAGATCGCCGCCGCCGAGGTGTTTTTCTGATGCGCGGAGAGGGTGGTCATGCTGCTGGCGATTGATTGCGGGAACACCAATACCGTGTTCTCGATCTGGGATGGCGAACGGTTCCTGTGTACCCTGCGCACCTCGACCGAGCACCAGCGCACCGCGGATCAGTATTTCGTCTGGTTCAAGACATTGCTCGACCATCACCGGATCGAGGCCGACATCGATGCGGTGATCATCTCGTCCACGGTGCCGCGCGTGGTCTTCAACCTTCGGGTCTTTGCAGATCGCTATTTCAATTGTCGTCCGCTGGTGGTGGGCAGGCCCGGTTGCCGCCTGCCGGTGGATGTGCGTGTCGATGCGGGCACGGATGTGGGCCCCGACCGGCTGGTGAACACGGTGGCGGGGCATGATCTGCATGGCGGGGACCTGATCGTGGTGGATTTCGGCACCGCCACCACCTTCGATGTGGTCGATCATGACGGGGCCTATATCGGCGGGGTGATCGCGCCGGGTGTGAACCTGTCGCTGCAGGCGCTCCACCGCGAGGCGGCGGCGCTGCCGCATATCGACGTCACCCGGCCCGAGCGCGTGATCGGCACCAATACCGTGGATTGCATGCACTCGGGTGTATTCTGGGGTTATGTCGGGCTGATCGATGGGATATGCGCGCGCATAAGAGCCGAACGCGGCCGCACCATGACGGTGATCGCAACGGGTGGGCTGGCGCCGTTATTCCAGCAGGGGACGGACATGTTCGACATGTTCGAGGATGATCTGACGATGCACGGGCTGACCGTGATCCACAATTACAACAAGGAGGGCTGACGCCCCATGAGCAAAGAGAGATTGATTTACCTGCCCCTTGGCGGCGCGGGTGAGATCGGTATGAACGCCTATGTCTACGGCTATGGCACCCCCGGCAAGGAACGCCTGATCCTGGTCGATCTGGGCCTGACATTTCCCGACATGGACACCACGCCCGGGGTCGATCTGATCCTGCCCGACATCACCTGGCTGGCCGACCGGCGCGACAGGCTGGAGGCGGTGTTCATCACCCACGCGCATGAGGATCATATCGGCGCCGTGGCGCAGTATTACGACCGGCTTGGCGCGCCGATCTTCGCGCGGACCTTCACCGCCAATCTCGCCCGCCGCAAGATGGCCGAGATGGGCCATCCCGAACAGGCCGTCACCACCGTCTCGCCCTGGCCCGCGGTCACCGAGGCCGGCCCGTTCAGCGTGGGCTACGTGCCGATCTCGCATTCGATCCCCGAAAGCTCGGGTCTGGTGATCGACACGCCCGGGGGCCGCATCGTGCATACCGGAGATTTCAAGATCGACCTGACGCCCGGCGTGGGCGAGCCGTTCGATCACGCGCTCTGGGAAAGTCTCGCCAAGCCCGGGGTCAAGGCGCTGGCCTGCGATTCGACCAATGTCTTCAGCACCCATGAGGGCCGGTCCGAAAGCAGCGTGGCCGAACCGATCACCGATCTCGTGGCGCAGTCCAGGGGCATGTTCATCTGCACCACCTTCGCCAGCAACGTCGCCCGGCTGAAAACGCTGGCCGAGGCGGGCGTGCGCGCCGGCCGGTCGGTCTGCCTGATGGGCCGCGCGATGCAGCGCATGGTCGAGGCCGGGCACGAAAGCGGCGTGCTCACCGATTTTCCGACCACGATCAGCCCCGAAGAGGCCAGGACGATCCCGCGCGAGCGGCTGATGCTGATCGTCACCGGCAGCCAGGGCGAGCGGCGCGCGGCCAGCGCGCAACTGGCCAGCGGCAAGCATAACGGCATGGCGCTGAAGGAGGGCGACACGTTCCTCTTTTCGTCCAAGACCATCCCCGGCAACGAGCGCGGCGTCATCCGCATCATGAACCAGCTGTCGGAAATGGGGGTCGACGTGATCGAGGGCGACGACCGCTATCACGTCTCGGGCCATGCCAACCGTCCCGATCTGGATGTCATGCACAAGCTTCTGAAGCCGCAGATGGTGATTCCGCTGCATGGCGAGCACCGCCACCTGCGCGAGCATGTCAAGCTGGCCAATGCCAACAGTCTGCAGGGCATCCTTGCGGTCAACGGCATGATGATCGACCTTGGCGGCAACGCGCCCAAGGTGGCCGAGTATGTCGAGACCGGGCGCACCTATCTTGATGGCACGAGCCGCGTGGGTGCGCTGGATGGCGTGGTGCGCGACCGGATCCGTCTGGCGCTGAACGGCCATGTGATGATCAATGTCATCCTCGATGAAGAGGACGATCCGCTTGGCGAGCCCTGGGTCGAGATCATGGGGCTGGCCGAGACCGGTGGCAGCGGCACGGCGCTGGTCGATGTGATGGAAGACAGCCTTGCGCAATTCATGGTCCGCGCGAATGCCAAGCTGCTGAAGGATGACGCGAAGATCGAGGAAGGCTTGCGCCGCGTCGCGCGTCAGAGCGCGCAGAAAGAGATCGGCAAGCGGCCCGAGGTGACGGTGGTGATCAGCCGCCTGACCGAGTGAGGCCGCGCCATGCGGATCGGCTACATGACCGCGGATGGGCGCGGCGACATGGACCTGGCTCTGCACGGGCTGGCCACGCGCGCGGCGGCGCGCGGGCTGCGCCTGTGTGGCACGGTGCAGATCAATTCCGACTGCGGCGAGGGCCGGCCCTGTGACATGGATGTGCGGATTCTGCCCGACGGTCCGGTGATCCGCATCTCGCAATCGCTGGGGACGGGCGCGCGCGGCTGCCGGCTCGACCCGGGCGCTCTGGAACAGGCGGTCGCGCAGACCGCCGCAAAGCTCGCGGCGGGCTGCGATCTGCTCATCGTCAACAAGTTCGGCAAGCAGGAGGCCGACGGGCGCGGCTTTCGCGGCCTGATCGCCGAGGCGCTTGGCGCGGACATCCCCGTCCTCGTGGGCGTGAACCGCCTGAACCTTGCGCGGTTCGAGGCGTTCACCGAAGGGCTGGCCGAGCCGGTCGCGCCGGACAGCGGCGCGCTCGACGCGTGGCTTACCTCGCTGTCGCGCGCGCCTGACTGACGTCAGGCGACCATGCTCTGGACCGCCGCGCCGAAGGACGAGGGCGTGGGCACGATGGTCACGCCCGCTTCCGACAGGATCTCGACCTTTTCCTGCGCCGATTCGCCGAACGCCGACACGATCGCGCCGGCATGGCCCATGCGCCGGCCCTTGGGCGCCGAGAGACCCGCGATATAGGCCGCCACCGGCTTGGTCATGTGGTCGCGGATATAGGCCGCGGCCTCGGCCTCTTGCGGGCCGCCGATCTCGCCGACCATCACCACCGCGTCGGTGCCCTCGTCATTCTCGAAAAGCTCGAGGATATCGCGGAAGCTCGATCCGTTGATCGGATCGCCGCCGATCCCCACCGAGGTCGAGACGCCGATCCCGCACGCATTCATCTGGCTGGCCGCCTCGTAGCCCAAAGTGCCGGAGCGCCCGACGATCCCCACCCGGCCCGGCGTGTATATCGACGGCGGCATCAGCCCGGCAAAGGCCTGCCCCGGCGTGATGACGCCCGCGCAGTTCGGACCGATCAGGCGCATCCGCTTTTCGGCCTTGTAGCGGCGCATGTAACGCTTCACGCGGATCATGTCGCGGGCCGGGATGCCGTCGGCGATGCACACGCAGGTCTCTATCCCGGCATCCGCCGCCTCCATGATCGAGTCGGCGGCAAAGGGCGGCGGCACGAACGAGATCACCAGATCGGCGCCGGTCTCGGCCACGGCCCCCTTGACGGTGTTGAACACCGGAAGCCCCTCATGCGTGGTGCCGCCCTTGCCGGGGGTCACGCCGCCGACGACATTGGTGCCGTGCCGGATCATGTCCTGGGTGTGAAAGCTGCCGATGCGCCCGGTCAGCCCGGTGACCAGCACGCGGGTCGTTCTGTCGATGAGAATGGCCATCACACGGCCTCCTTCACGTTTGAGGATTTCCAGGCGCTCACCACCTTTTCGCCGGCCTCGGCCAGCGTTTCGGCGGTGAGGATGTCGAGACCGCTTTCCGCGAGGATCCTGCGCCCTTCATCGACATTGGTGCCCGACAGCCGCACCACCACGGGCAGCGTCAGCTCCAACTCCTGCACCGCGCGGATCACCCCTTCGGCGATCCAGTCGCAGCGGTTGATGCCGGCGAAGATGTTGACGAGGATCGCCTCGACCTTGGGGTCGTTGAGCACCGCCTGAAACGACATCAGCACCCGCTCGGGGCTGGCCCCGCCGCCCACATCGAGGAAATTGGCAGGCTCGCCGCCGGCCATCTTGATCATGTCGAGCGTGGCCATCGCCAGACCCGCGCCATTGACGATGCAGCCGATCTGCCCGTCGAGGCCGATATAGTTGAGCCCGCGATCGCTGGCGAAGGTCTCGCGCGGGTCTTCCTGGCTCTTGTCGCGCAACTCCGAGATCTCGGGACGCCGAAACAGCGCGTTGTCGTCAAAGCTGACCTTGCCGTCCAGCGCCATGATCTCGCCCGACCCGGTGACCACCAGCGGGTTGATCTCGACCATGTTGGCGTCGGTTTCCTCCATCATGCGGTACGCGCCGATGATGGTTTTCACGGCCTGCGGGATGAGCGCTGCA
>JAWLFT010000094.1:0-10668 GCA_041685435.1 Roseovarius sp. | reverse complement strand
ATGGCTGGCGCTGCGCTATGACCTGACGGCCCCGCTGGCCCGCGTCTATGCCCAGCACCGCAACGACCTGCCGACGCCCTATCGCCGCTACGCCATGGGGCCGGTCTGGCGCAACGAGAAACCCGGGCCGGGCCGGTTTCGCCAGTTCTATCAATGCGATGCGGACACGGTGGGCACGAGCAGTATGGCCGCCGACGCCGAGATGTGCATGATGCTCGCGGATGTGTTGGAGGCCGTGGGCATACCGCGCGGCGATTACGTGATCCGGGTGAATAACCGTAAAGTGCTGAATGGGGTGTTGGAGATTATGGAAGCCAATGTCCAACCAAGTTGGGCTGAAGGATTAACCAATTCCGAAATCCGCGGTTTCGATATCGAAGACGCTGTCCTCCGCACAATGGACAAATTCGACAAGGTGGGCTCTGAGGGTGTGCGTCAACTATTGGGTGCGGGGCGAAAGGATGCCTCTGGAGCATTTATCGAAGGTGTCGGTTTACACGAATATCAGATTGATGCGGTTGTTTCGTTCTTGACATCTCGTGGTGTTACTAACGAAAAAACTTTGGCCAATCTTTCTAGGATTGTTACGAGTGAATCTGACGTTGGCATTAATGGTGTTAGTGAACTGAAAGAAATCGCAGGACTCCTAGACGCCCAGGGATATGGCCCCGACCGTATCGTGATCGATCCCTCCGTCGTACGCGGCCTCGGCTACTACACCGGACCGGTCTTCGAGGCAGAGTTGACCTTTGAAATCCTTGATGAAAAGGGCCGGCCACGCCAGTTTGGCTCGGTTGCCGGGGGAGGGCGCTATGACGATCTGGTCAAGCGCTTCACCGGGCAGGCGGTGCCGGCCACGGGGGTGTCCATCGGCGTCGATCGCCTCTTGGCCGCATTGCACGAGAAGGGGCGCACAGCGACGGCGGCGCAAGGCCCCGTAGTGGTCACCGTGATGGATCGCGACCGGATGGCCGAGTATCAGGCGATGGTCGGCGAACTCAGGCAGGCGGGCATCCGCGCCGAGGTCTACCTTGGCAATCCCAAGAGCTTTGGCAACCAGATGAAATATGCCGACCGGCGCGGCAGCCCGGTAGCGATCATAGAGGGTGAGGACGAGAAGGCGCGCGGCATGGTGCAGATCAAGGACCTGATCCTCGGCGCGCAGCTTGCGCAGGATGCGACGCTGGAGGAATGGAAGGAACGCCCCAGCCAGATCGAGGTGCCGCGCGACCAACTCGTAGAGAAGGTGCGTGAAATTCTGGCGGGGCAGGCATGATCCCCGACCGGGCCGCCACCCTGACAGAGGCCACGCGCCTGCGCAGCTACTTCGAGGCGGCGGGTGCCGAGCCGGTCGAGACGCCGATCCTGCAACCCGCAGAGGCGCTGCTGGATCTGTACGGCGAGGATATTCGCGCGCGGGCCTATGTCACCTCGGACGCGCTGCGGGGCGAGCAGATGCTGCGCCCGGACTTCACCGTGCCGGTGGTGCAGATGCACATGCAGCACGGGGTGGAGCCGGCGCGTTACACCTATTCCGGCGAGGTGTTCCGGCGGCAGGAAGAGGATCCCGCGCGAGCCAACGAATATATCCAGGTCGGCTACGAGATCTTTCAGCGCGATGCCCCCGAGACGGCGGATGCCGAAGTATTCTCACTGTTTTTCAGTATGTTGCGCCCTCTTGGCCTGCGCGCGGCAACCGGTGATATCGGCATCCTGATGGCCGCGGTGGAAGGCTTGCGCACCACCGACCGGCGCAAGGCGGCGCTGCGGCGCCATATCTGGCGGCCCCGGCGGTTTCGCGCGCTCATCGACCGGTTTTCCGGCCGCACACCGATGCCCGAGGCGCGCGCGGCGCTTCTGGCGGCCAAGGATCCGATGGCTGTGGCCGGTCCCCTCGTCGGGCTGCGTGGCGAGGATGAAATCCAATCCCGAATCAAGGCGTTGCGCGAGGACGCTGCGACCGCGCCGATTGCCCGCGCCGAGGTCGATCTGCTCGACGCGATCCTTTCGGTGCGCGAAACCAGCGACAATGCGCTGGAACGTCTGCGCGATATCGCTGTCGACATGGCGGCGATTCAAGCGGCGGTGGAGCGTCTGGCCCGCCGGCTCGAGGCGCTCGAGCGGCGCGGCATCGACATCGCCACCCTCGATTTCGAGGCGAGTTACGGACGTATCCAGATGGAGTATTATGATGGCTTTGTCTTTGGTTTCCATGCAGAAAATCGCCCCGACCTGCCCGCGGTGGCGACGGGCGGGCGCTATGATGCGTTGACCCGTCAGCTTGGCGCGGGCTCTGAGAGCCCGGCGGTGGGCGGGGTGATCCGGCCCGGTCTTGTGCTGGAACTCGGGGGGGTGACATGAGCCTGAAGCTGGGGGTGCCGTCCAAGGGGCGGCTTATGGACAAGACCTTCGACTGGTTCGCGCGGCACGGGATCGAGCTGGGCCTTGCCGGGGGCGACCGCGAATATGCGGGCTTCGTTCAAGGCATTGACAACGTGGAATTAGTCCTGTTGTCGGCGGGTGAAATTCCGCGTGAGCTGGCGGCCGGGCGTATCCATCTGGGTGTCACGGGCACCGATCTGGTGCGCAACACGTTGGGACAATGGGAGAATCTGATCGCGGAACTGGCCGAGCTGGGCTTTGGTCAGGCCGATCTGGTGCTGGCGGTACCGCGCGCATGGGTGGATGTCAGCTGTCTTGACGACCTCGATGCGGTCGCGGCCGCGTTCCGGTTAAAGCACGGATTTCGCTTGAGAATCGCCACGAAATACCACCGTCTGGTGCGCGAGTTCCTGCGCGAGCACGGGGTTGCGGATTATCAGCTTGTCGACAGTCAGGGGGCCACCGAGGGCACCGTCAAGAACGAATCCGCCGAGGCGATCGCCGATATCACCTCGACCGGCGACACGCTTCGGGCCAACCATCTGAAAACACTGGACGACGGCCTGATCCTGAGATCGCAGGCGACACTGTTGAAGTCGCGTGTGGCCGAGATGGCGGATGCGGATCGTCGCACGCTTGTGACCCTGAAAGAACGGCTCGATATCGACTGAGGGTTGCGTACAGGGTGTACATTTTTCGGCCCGTTGCGTACGCAAACGCGGCCATGAAAAAAAAGGCGGCCCAAAATGGGGCCGCCTTTCGTCGTCATATCAAGCGCGATCAGAACCGGAACGCGGCCCGTGCCTGAACGGTCGTCACGTCGTCGTCGCCGATACCCGTGCCGAAATCGTCGATCTCGTGATAGAGGGCTTCCACGCCAAGCGAGATGTTGTCGGTCACGAGATGCTCGTAGCCTGCGCCGAGGAAATAGCCGTCATCATCGCCGATGTTGTCGGTGTCGGCCCAGGCGTAACCGCCCGTGGCGTAGGCGAGTCCGCGACCGATCTTGTAGCCGCCACGCACCTTGGCGCGAAACATTTCCTCAAGCGTTGCGTTCGGGCCACCGAGTTCGATGTCGGTGAAATCGTAATCGACACCCGCGCCGACGACGAACCCGTTTTGCAGGTCGTAATCGTAGCCTGCGATCAGACCGCCGATCAGGCCGTCATCACCGTCGAAACGGTCGTCAAATTCGTCGTCGAAACCATCCCAGCCGGCATTGGCGTAGCCAAGCTGGCCACCCGCATAGAAGCCGGTCCAGTTCGGCGTGGCGGGTGCGGCCGGCGCGGGCGCGGGGGCCTCGACGACCGGCTCGGGGGCCGGCTCGTCCATTTTTTGCGCGAATGCGGGTACTGCGAGGAATGCGGCGACTGTCGCAAGGGCTGTTGTTGTCTTCAGCATTTCATGTCCTTTCAATGCTCTCTTTCACCTCCACAACGTCTTGGTCGCAGAGGCACGGTGTGTACCGGTGAGCGTCATATCGTTGTCATGACGCAGCCAAGCAAGGGTCGAAATTCCGCAAACCGATCACGACCCCGTAACTGGCAAGAAAATGCCAATTCACAGGCCACTAGTTGCAAAAAATCCACATTCACGACCGCGTCATTGCGCGGCTCCTTGAAAGAAACGCGGGATGGCAGTGTCACGGCCGCACCTCGACCCGCACCTCGTCCTCGGTCCAGCCATCGACCGAGCAATGCGCGCGGATGAAGATCTCGCGGGTGCCGTCGGGCAGGTCGAGATTGACGAGCGCGCGGGTGAAGGGTTGTTCCTCGACATGGGGATGATGCAGCTCTCGGTGACCAAGGCGGTTGCCATCCGCGTCGCGCACCTCCCAGCCATCGGCGAAGTGATCCCATCCGGTATCGGGGTGTCGGAGGGTGACATCCACGCGCCATGTCATGCCGGATTTCTCGGCGGTGACATCGAGGATCTCGGGCATGTCCGCCGTCGCTGCGGTGGCGAGGGCAAGCGCGGCAATGGTCGCGAAGATGTGTTTCATGCAGAGCATCATACACCAACCCGGGCCGGTTTGCAGTCACGTCCCTGTGGGGTTTTTGCGATCCCGCTAACGGTCCGGCGGCACGTCGGGCTGCATCAGCACGGCGCGCGAGGCGGAGGCGAATTCGCGCCGCAGAAGCACCAGCGCGGTGATCAGTCCCGCCGCGATCAGCGCCCACGCGCCCAGAAGCCATGCCGCTGCCGCGAGCGCGCAGTAAAGCGAGCGCAGCCCGCGATTGAAGCCGCGCGCGGCGGTGATGTTGATCTCGGCGGCCTTGGCGGCGCGTTTGTAGGCCGCGGGATGGTCGGCGGTGTTGGGCACCGCGCCCATCATCACCGCGCAATAGCCGAACAGGCGATTCGACCACACGAATTTGAGGAACGCGTTGACCAGAAAGACGACGATCAGCAGGATCTTGACCTCCCAGACCAGGATGGGCTGGTCCCCGGCGGTAAAATCCTCGGCCACGCCCATGACGCGGTCGAGATCGCCCAGCAGCGCCAGCGCGCCGCCAATGGCGATCAGCGAGGCCGAGGCGAAGAACGAGGTGCCCTGCCGCAACTGCCCGATCACCTGCGAATCGAAGATCCGCGGGTCGCGGCTGACGAATTGCACCATCCATTCGCGCCGGTAGTCGGCCATCAGGTTCGAGGTCGAGGGAAAACGCCGGGGCGCATGTTCGATCAGCAGCGTCATGCCCAGCCAGACCCCGAGCAGCAGCGCCACGCCGATGGCATCCGGCAGAGAAAACACCGCAAGTTCGGGCGGCAGGCGGGTCATCGCAGGCTCAGAACGGCTGTACGACCACGGCCCAGAGCACCGCGATCACGCCCAGGACACTGATCTCGTTGAAGATGCGCAGATAGCGGTCGCTTTCGGTGAAGGTGCCCTTGCGGGCGCGCAGCACAAGACGCCCGGTCCAGCCGTAATGCGCGGCCAGCGCCAGCACCAGCGCGGTCTTCAGATGCGTCCAGGCCGGCCAGCCCCACCAATGCGCGAGCAGAAGCCCCGTGGCGATGCCGATCACGCCAAGCCCAAGCGAGAAGCGATAGAGGCGGATGGTCAGGTCGCCCAGCGGGCCGAACTCGCCCAGCCGGTCCCATTCGCGGTGCCAGTAGATCAGCGCGCGCGGCACGGCGAAGATCGACGTGACCCAGCCCATGACGGCGAGGATATGTATGATCTTGACCCAATCCATGGTGCGCGTTTGCCCGAGTGCCGCGCCCCATGCAAGTGTGACACTTTGGAGCCGTCAATAAATGAGTCGCCAAACGCGAAAATTGGTTATATGATATTACCAATACGAGGAGGATCCCGAATGCAGATGCCCGAACCGAACCCCGACATCCTGTCGCGCAAGGCGGACCTTGTCGCGCGTCTGCGCACGGTGCTGCCGCAGGAGGCCGTGATCGATGACCTGGCCGAGACGCGCGCCTATGAATGTGACGGGCTGTCGGCGTATAAATGCCCGCCGATGGTCGTGATCCTGCCGGGATCGACGCAGGAGGTCAGCCGGGCGCTGGCGATCTGTCACGAGATGGGCGTGCCGGTGGTGCCGCGCGGGTCGGGCACGTCGCTGGCCGGGGGCGCGTTGCCGACCGCCGACAGTGTGATCCTTGGCGTGGCGCGTATGGCCGAGGTGATCGACACCGACTACGAGAACCGCGTGATCCGCGTGCAGACCGGGCGCACCAATCTGAGCGTCACCGGGGCGGTCGAGGACGAGGGGTTCTTTTATGCCCCCGACCCGTCATCGCAGCTGGCCTGCGCCATTGCCGGCAATATCGCGATGAATTCCGGCGGTGCGCACTGCCTGAAATACGGCGTGACGACCAACAACCTGCTGGGTGTCACGCTGGTGCAGATGGACGGCACGGTGATGGAGCTGGGCGGCGCGCATCTCGATGCCGCCGGCTACGATCTGCTGGGGCTGATCTGCGGCTCGGAAGGGCAGTTGGGCGTCGTTACCGAGGCGAGTTTGCGCATCCTGCGCAAGCCCGAGGGCGCGCGCCCGGTGCTGATCGGGTTTGAGTCGAGCGAGGTGGCGGGGGCTTGCGTCAGCGATATCATCAAGGCCGGCGTGCTGCCCGTGGCAATCGAGTTCATGGACCGCCCCTGCATCCGCGCCACCGAGGATTTTGCGCAGGCGGGCTATCCCGACTGCGCCGCATTGCTGATCGTCGAGGTCGAGGGGTCGGACGCGGAGATCGACGAGCAGCTCGGCCTGATCGAGGCGATCGCGCGCCGGCACGACCCGGTCGCGCTGCGCCAGAGCCGGTCGGCCGCCGAAAGCGCCGCGATCTGGAAGGGCCGCAAGTCGGCGTTCGGGGCGATGGGGCAGCTGGGCGATTACATGTGTCTCGATGGCACGATCCCGGTGGGTGCGCTGCCGCATGTGCTGCGCCGGATCGGCGAGATGTCCGGCGAATTCGGGCTGGGCGTGGCCAACGTGTTTCATGCGGGCGATGGCAACATGCATCCGCTGATCCTGTATGACGCCAACAAGCCGGGCGATCTGGAACTGTGCGAGGCGTTCGGGGCGGAGATCCTGAAGCTGTGCGTCGAGGTGGGCGGCTGCCTGACCGGCGAGCATGGCGTGGGCATCGAGAAGCGCGACCTGATGGCGCATCAATACGACCCCGACGATCTGGCCGCGCAGATGGATGTCAAGGACGTGTTCGACCCCCGATGGCTGCTGAACCCCGCCAAGGTGTTTCCGCTGGACGCCTCGGATACGCGGCGTCGCGTGGCGTGAGGTCCGGCGTTTTTCAGGGGGCGCTGCCCCCGCCGCCCTTCGGGCGACTCCCCCGGGATATTTCAGGCCAGAAGAAACATGAGCATGACACCTGAGACCGAACAAGACCTTGCCGCGATCATCAAGGGGGCCGAAGGGCCGCTGCGCATCGAGGGCGGCGGCACGCGCCCCTTGGGGCGGGCGTCCAACGCTGCGCGGCTGAGCACCAGAGGCCTGTCGGGGATCCGGCTTTACGAGCCGGGCGCGCTGACGCTGGTGGCGGGCGCGGGCACGCCGCTGGCCGAAATCGAGGAGGCGCTGGCCGCCGAAGGCCAGCGTCTGGCCTTCGAGCCGATGGATCATCGCGACCTTCTGGGCACCGAAGGCACGCCGACGCTGGGCGGCGTGGTGGCCGCCAATGTCAGCGGGCCGCGCCGGATCCAGGCCGGGGCCTGCCGCGATTTCCTGCTGGGCGTGCGGGTGGTCGATGGGCAGGGGCGGATCATCCGCAATGGCGGGCGGGTGATGAAGAACGTCACCGGCTATGATCTGGTGAAGCTGATGGCGGGCAGCTACGGCACGCTGGGGGTTCTGACCGAGGTGGCGCTGAAGGTTCTGCCCGTGCCGGGCTGCACCGGCGTGTTGCGCATCGAGGGATTGAGTGATGCCGAGGCGATCAGGGCATTGTCGCACGCGTTGGGCTCGCCTTACGAGGTGACGGGGGCCGCGCATCTTCAGGCCGGTGCGGCGCAGACATCCGTGACGCTGATCCGGCTGGAGGGGTCAGAGGCCTCGGTCGCCTATCGCGCGGGCGAGCTTCAGGCGCTGCTGGCCGGGTCCGGCGCGGTCTCGCTGGACACCGATCCCGACAGGGCCGCTGCCGATTGGGCCCATGTGCGCGATGTCGGTCCATTTCAGGGCTGCGCGGGCGATGTCTGGCGGCTGTCGGTGAAACCCACGGAGGCGCCCGGGATCGTCGCCGAGCTGCCCGGTGCGCGGGCGCTTTACGACTGGGGCGGCGGGCTGATCTGGCTGCTGATCCCCGAGGGCGGCGGCGTGGCCGGTCCGGAGATCCACGCCGCGGTTGCCGCGCGCGGCGGGCATGCCATGCGCGTCCGGGGCGACCGCAGCCGCGCGGGTTTTGCCCCGCTGCCCGCCCCGGTGGCGGCGCTGCAGGACGGGTTGCGCCGCAAATTCGACCCGCGCGGCATCCTCAATCCCGGGCTGATGACCCCGATGGAGACCTCATGAAAACCGAGTTCACCGCCGAGCAGTTGGCCGATCCGAAGATCGCGCGGGCCAACCAGATCCTGAGATCCTGCGTGCATTGCGGGTTCTGCACCGCGACCTGTCCGACCTATCAGGTGCTGGGCGACGAGCTCGACAGTCCGCGGGGGCGGATCTACCTGATCAAGGACATGCTGGAGAATGACCGCGATCCGGATGCAAAGACGGTCACGCATATCGATCGCTGCCTGTCGTGTCTGGCCTGCATGACGACCTGCCCGTCGGGGGTGCACTACATGCATCTGGTCGATCAGGCGCGCGAATATATCGAAGAGCGTTACCGTCGGCCCCTTGGCGACCGCGCGCTGCGCTGGGTGCTGGCGCGCATCCTGCCCTATCCGATGCGGTTTCGCGTGGCGCTGCTGGGGGCCAAGCTTGCGCGGCCGCTTGCGCCGCTGATGCCCGATCCGCGGTTGCGCGCGATGCTGGACATGGCCCCCAGGCGCATCCCCCCCGTGAGTCGCAATGACGACCCGCAGACCTTTCCCGCGCAAGGGGCGCGCATCAAGCGGGTGGCGCTGATGACCGGCTGTGCGCAGCGCGCGCTCAACACCGATATCAACGATGCCACGATCCGGTTGCTGACGCGGCTGGGGTGCGAGGTGGTGGTCGCCGAGGGCGCGGGCTGCTGCGGGGCGCTGACGCATCACATGGGCAAGACCGCCGAGAGCCACGCGACCGCCGCGAAGAATATCCGCGCATGGACGCGCGAGATGGACGGCGAAGGCCTTGATGCGGTGGTGATCAACACGAGCGGGTGCGGCACCACGGTGAAGGATTACGGGCACATGTTCCGGTCGGATCCGCTGGCCGGGGAGGCCGCAAAGGTCAGTGCTGTCGCGGTGGATATCAGCGAGCTTCTGATGCAGCTCGATCTGCAGGACGGTGACGACAAGGGGATGGTCGTCGCCTATCACGCCGCCTGTTCGCTGCAGCATGGCCAGCAGATCAAGACCTATCCCAAGGATCTCTTGCGCCGCGCCGGGTTCCGGGTGGTGGAGCCGGCCGACGCCCATCTGTGCTGCGGCTCTGCCGGCACCTACAACCTGATGCAGCCCAAGATCTCGAAGCAATTGAAGGATCGCAAGATCCGCACGCTGGAAGCCAGGACCCCGGACCTGATCGCGGCCGGCAATATCGGCTGCATGATGCAGATCGGGTCGGGCACCGGCATTCCGGTGGTGCATACGGTCGAACTGCTCGACTGGGCGACCGGCGGGCCGATGCCGCCCGCCATGGCGGAGGCCGGGCCGACAGCCTTGGCCGGGGCGGTGAAAGATCCCGCAAAAGGGGTTCCGATCCTGCGCTGATCCGGGCATGGTTGGGCAACCCTGTCCGCGTGCCTCCGGGTGCGCCGCCACTTCCGGAGGCCGGATGCTGCGTCTTTCGCTGTTTGTCGTATGGGTCGCGCTTGGGGGCGCGGTGCAGGCCCAGGGCGCCCATCTGCAGCGGCTGGATATCAGGGATAACGCGCAGGCCTGGCAGGCGGTGGGCCGGCTGGAGTTGGGCGGGCGCGGTTTTTGCACCGGCACGCTCGTGGCGCGCGACCTTGTCGTGACGGCCGCGCATTGCCTTTATGACCGTGAGACCGGCGCGCGGCTGGATCCGGGGCGGATCGCCTTTCGGGCCGGGCTGCGCGACGGGCGCGCCATGGCCGACCGGGGCGTGCGGCGTGCGGTGGCGCATCCCGATTACGCCTATCACGCGGGGGCGGCGGCGCGGCGGGTGCGCCATGACGTGGCGCTGCTGGAGCTTGAGCGCCCCGTCGAGGCCCCGCGCCTTCGCCTGTTCGCGACCGGTGAGCCGCCCGGCATGGGCGAGCCCATCGGGTTGATCAGTTATGCGCGCGGCCGGGCCGAAGCCCCGTCGCTGCAGAACGCCTGCAGCGTGCTGGCGCGGCAGGACGGGATGCTGGTGCTGTCCTGCGATGTCGATTTCGGGTCGAGCGGCGCGCCGGTCTTTTCGTTTGCCGGCGCACGGCCGCGGATCGTCTCGGTGATCTCGGCGATGGCCGAGGTCGAGGGGCGCAAGGTGTCGCTTGGCACGCCGCTGGCGGACGCGTTGCCGGTGTTGCGCGCGGCGCTGTCGGACGGTCTGGGGGTGGTGTCGGCCGGCACCCGGACCTCCGGCATGCTGCGCGATTCGGTCGGGCATTTTGCGCGCCCCTGAGATGCGCGGACCTCTTGACAGGCGCGCGAGGGATTCCCATTTTTCGGATTGCCCAGACGCCGATATGCGGGTCGGGCATATCAGGTCTGTCCCA
>JAWLFT010000019.1:0-40282 GCA_041685435.1 Roseovarius sp. | reverse complement strand
TGATCGCGCCTTGATCGCCCTTGCGCCAATCGGGATCCGGCGCTAGGCCATGCGGCATGCGGATCATCCGGGACCATACCTATGTCGATGACGCCGATCGCGGGGCCTCCGCCGCGATCGGCAATTTCGACGGCGTGCATCTGGGCCACCTGTCGGTCATCGAGCAGGCCCGGCAGGCCGGCGCAGCCATCGGCGCGCCCCTGGGCATCCTGACCTTCGAACCGCATCCGCGTGAATATTTCGCCCCTGACGCCGCGCCCTTCCG
The DNA here is from genome assembly GCA_041685435.1 of Roseovarius sp. GTDB lineage: Bacteria > Pseudomonadota > Alphaproteobacteria > Rhodobacterales > Rhodobacteraceae > Roseovarius. Next base: position 40,017 of record JAWLFT010000019.1, on the reverse strand, counting down.
GTTGATGAACCGCGAGGCGCGCGCGCACCGGTTGGAAAAGCTGGGGGTCGAGAAGCTCTACGAGATCAACTTCAACGCGGGCCTCGCCGCCCTCAGCCCGCGGGAATTCGCGCAGCACGTGATCCGCGACGGGCTGGGCCTTGCGCATGTCGTGGTGGGTGCGGATTTCTGCTTTGGCAAGGGGCGCGCGGGCACGGCCGGGATGCTGCGGGCCTACGGCGCCGAGATGGGGTTCGGCGTGAGCATCGCGGAGATCCTCGAAGGCGAGGGTGGACAGGTGTCCTCGACCGCGATCCGCCGCGCGCTGAGCGACGGCGATCCGCGCGGCGCGGCCTCGATGCTGGGCCACTGGCACCGCATCGACGGGCCGGTCATGGGGGGCGAGCAGCGCGGGCGCACGCTGGGCTACCCGACCGCCAACATGTCGATCGAGGGGCTGCACAAACCGAAATTCGGTGTCTATGCGGTGATGGTCGATGTGCTCGACGGGGCGCATAAGGGGCAGTATAACGGTGCGGCCTCGATCGGCGTACGGCCGATGTTCCAGGGCGAGATGCCCAATATCGAGACGTTCCTCTTCGATTTCTCCGGTGATCTTTACGACGCGCATCTGTCGGTGGCGCTGGTGGAGTATCTGCGCCCCGAGGAAAGCTTCGACAGCCTCGAGGCGTTCATCGCGCAGATGGATGCCGATTGCGCGCGCGCCCGCGCCATACTGGAGACGCCATGAAAGACGCCGCCGATCCCATCGACCGCAGCGGCCTGCGCCCGCGCTTCTGGGAGACCACGCCGCTTGACCGGATGACGCATGCCGAATGGGAGGCGCTGTGCGACGGGTGCGGCAAGTGCTGCCTCAACAAGCTCGAGGACGAGGAGACCGGCGAGGTGGAGCTGACACGGGTTGCCTGCCGGCTGTTCGACGACACCACCTGCCGCTGCGGGCAATATCCCGTCCGCCACCAGTTCGTGCCCGAATGCATCACCCTGAAGCCGCACACGATCGAGCGCCATGCCTACTGGCTGCCCGTGACCTGCGCCTACAGGCTGCTTTACGAGGGCAAGCCGCTATATGACTGGCATCCGCTGATTTCGGGCACGCCCGACAGCGTGCACGCCGCCGGCGTGTCGATGCAGCACCGCACGGTCCCCGAATTCGAGATCGCCGAAGAGGACTGGGAAGACCACATCATCGAGGAGCCCACATGATGCAGTTCGCCTCCGACAATTCCGGCCCCGCCCTTCCGGCCGTCATGCAGGCGATGGCCGAGGCCAACGAGGGGCACGCGCCGTCTTACGGCGCCGATGCGGCGATGGACGAGGTGCGCGACCGGCTGCGGGATCTCTTCGAGGCGCCGCAGGCCAGCGTCTATCTGGTGGCCACGGGCACGGCGGCCAACGCGCTGGCGCTGGCCACATTGTCGCAGCCGTGGCAGACTGTGTTCTGCACGCCACTGGCGCATATCCATACCGACGAGTGCAACGCGCCGGAATTCTTCACCGGCGGCGCCAAGCTGAGCCTCGTGGGCGCGGCCGACAAGATGACACCGCATCAGTTGCGGGATGCGCTGGATGCGTGGCCCGTGGGCGACGTGCACAATCCGCAACATGGCCCGTTGGCGCTGACCCAGGCGACAGAGCGCGGCCGGGTGCATACATGCGACGAGATCGGCGCGCTGTGCGAGGTGGCCCGCGCGCACCGGATCCCCGCCTACATGGACGGCGCGCGCTTTGCCAATGCGGTGGCGGCGCTTGGCTGCACGCCGGCCGAGATGACGTGGAAGGCGGGCATCGACGCGGTCAGCATGGGCGGCACCAAGAATGGCTGCATCGCCGTCGAGGCGGTGATCTTCTTCACCCCGGAAAACGCGTGGGAGTTCGAGCTGCGGCGCAAGCGCGCGGCGCATCTGGTGTCAAAGCACAGGTATCTGTCGGCGCAGATGCTGGGATATCTCAGGGACGATCTGTGGCTGACCTCGGCCCAGACCGCCAATGCGCAGGCGGTCAAGCTGGCCGAGGGTCTGCGCAGCCTGCCGGGGGCCGAGATGGTGTTCGAACGCGAGGTCAACATGATCTTTGCCCGGCTGCCGCGCGCCACGCATCAGCGCCTGCGCGCCGCCGGCGCGCGCTATGCGATGTATGAGGGCCCGCTCGAGCAAGGGCCGGCCGACGAGGGGCTGATGATGCGGCTGGTCTGCGACTGGTCGATCACCGATGCCGAGATCGGCGCGTTTCTCGAGGCCGCAACGGGTTAAGGCGCCCGGCCGGTGTCGTAATCGGCCTCGCTCACCTGCTCCAGCCAGTCCGCCGTGCGGCCGTCTCTCCCCTCCTGGATCGCCAGATGGCACATCATCTGATCGGGGCTGGCGCCGTGCCAGTGTTCCTCGCCCGGCGGGATCCAGACGGTATCGCCCGCACGGATCACCTGCATCGGGCCGCCCCGGGTGCCGACACGGCCGACACCCGACAGCACATGCAGGGTCTGACCCAGCGGATGGGTGTGCCACGCGGTGCGCGCGCCCGGCAGAAACGTTACGCGCAGGGCGCGCACGCGGGCAGGTTCCGGGGCCTCGATCACCGGCTCCTGCCAGACGGTGCCGGTGAAATAGGCCGGATCGGCGGGCTTGTGGGTGCGGCTGTCGCTTCTGGTGATGTCCATGGCGCTTGTCCTTTTCGCTGTCACAGGGGGCGGCCCGCGCCATTTTCCGGCTCACGGCCCTTGACGCCCCTTCGGTTTATGCCTATCCGCCTTACATCGAATTCCGGATGCTGCCTAGGGCGGCATCTTCATGTATCAGATTGGGCCGTCACGCGCCCTCAACCCGAAACGAGGATGATCCCATGTCGCGCCGCTGCGAACTGACCGGAACAGGCCCGATGTCGGGCTGGAACTCCAGCCACGCCAACAACAAGACCAAGCGTCGGTATCTGCCGAACCTGCATGACGTGACGCTGCAATCCGAAGCTCTCGGGCGCGGCGTCAAGCTGCGGATCACGACCCATGCGCTGCGCAGCGTCGATCACCGGGGCGGGCTGGACGTGTTTCTGGCCAAGGCCAAGGATGACAAGCTGTCGTCGACAGCCCTCAAGATCAAGAAAGAGATCGCCAAGCTGCAGGCCGCGACCGCCTGAGACCTTGTCGCGTTCGATCCTGAACAGCCCTGCCCGTCGCGGCGGGGCTGTTTGCGTTTGCACGACGGGCAGCCTTTTGTCGCTTGTCCCCCGCGCGCCGCACGGCCTATGGTCCCGCATGACTCGATCCGCGCGCATCGTGACAGCCTTCGGGCTTTGCCTGTTTCTGGCGCTGACCAGCGTCACGCTGGCCGTGGCGCGCGGGGCGCCACAGCCGGTGGGGGTGGTGGTGCTCTGCCTCGACGGGGCGTCGCGCAGCGTGGCCGTGGATGCAGACGGCACCCCTGCCGCGCCGCCGCATGTCTGCCCCGAGTGCCTGCTTGGGCTTCATGCCACGGATCCGCGCGATCCGGCCCCGGGTCCGCAGATCGCGACCGCGACCGCCCGGCACCCCTTCGCGACTGCCGACCACCCGATTGCCCTTGCGCGCCCCGCGATGCTGGCGCGCGCACCGCCCGGCCCGGCCTGAGCCAGTATTTTTCGAAATCAGACAGACAGGAGCGACGCGATGTCTCTCAAATCCAGCCTTCTTGCGGGCCTTGCGACCCTTGCCCTCGTGACCGCGGCCACCGCGCAGGATATCGAGATCCACGACCCCTATGCCCGCAGCGCCAGCCCGATGGCGAAAAGCGGCGCCGCGTTCATGGTGATCCGCAATACCGGTGATACCGGGGACCACCTGATCGGCGTCGACTCTCCCGCCGCAAGCAAGGTGGAGCTGCACACACATCGCGAGGAGGACGGCGTGATGCGGATGATCCATGTCGAGAAGGGTTTCGCCCTGCCCGAAGGCGGCGAGATCCGGATGGAGCGTGGCGGCCGTCACGTGATGTTCATGGGCCTGTCCGCACCGTTCGAGCAGGGCGACTCGGTTCCGCTGACCCTGATCTTCGAGACCTCGGGCGAGGTGACACTGGATGTGCCGGTCGATCTGGAGCGCATGCCCGGCGCGGGGCACGGGCACTAGGGGTCGCCCCCTGACGCGAGATACCCGGTGCCGGGCGTCTGCGCCGGGGCCGGGAATGGTCTGTAGGGGACGTCAGGGGCTGGTCGCGCATCGACGGGCCGCAGTGCGGCGATCCGACGTGATTTTGACAGCGCTTTATGGTGGCCAGGTCAGGACAACACCAATGCAAGGCGCAGGTTGCCGCCAAATCGCCGTGCCGGGGGGCGGCGTCATGCCAGAGGCATGCTTCCAGCATGACGATGCGCGGCGGCCTTCCGCCGTGCTTCCGCGCGGGGCAGAGCCGGCAACGTCCCCTTCAGGCCAAAGACCACGCCTGCCCTCCCGCCAGGCCCACAGACCGGATCAGCCTCGTGTCACTTCTGTTCGGACCAGGACCGCTAGCCGCGCAGGATTTCGTCCACCCAAGCGGGCACGAGGTCCGAGGCGCGGCCCTGTCGCGCCTCGGCGAAATCGCGTGAAACCGCGCTCGGTTCCAGATTGATCTCGACGCAATGCGCGCCTGTATCGGCGGCCTCCTGCGCAAAACCGGCGGCCGGGTAGACCTGCCCCGACGTGCCGATCGCGGCGAAGAGATCCGCGCCTTCGAGATGACCGAGGATCTCGTCCATGCGGTAGGGGATCTCGCCGAACCAGACCACATCCGGGCGGCAGGCCTGTGCCCCGCAGGCCGGGCAGGTATCGGCGGGCGACATCTCTGGCGGCGCGGGCCAGCGGGTGTCGCAGACATTGCAGAGCGCGCGGGACAATGCGCCATGCATGTGGATCACGTCCCGAGCGCCCGCCGCCTCGTGCAGCGCGTCCACGTTCTGGGTCACGATCACCACCTCGCCGGGATGCTCGGCCTGCAGCCGCGCCAGCGCCGCATGCGCGGCATTCGGGCGCACCTCGGCGGCTTGCGCGCGCCGGGCATTGTAGAACCGGTGCACGAGGCCGGGATCCCGCGCGAATCCTTCGGGGGTCGCCACATCCTCGATACGGTGCTGCGCCCAGAGCCCGCCCGCGTCGCGGAACGTGTCCAGACCGCTTTCCGCCGAGATCCCCGCGCCGGTCAGCATGACGATCTTTTGCATCGTGTCCTCCTGTTTTATACCTTGCCAGAAAGGAGATTTCATGACCACTCGGATCCTCTTCGTCTGCCTTGGCAACATCTGCTGGTCGCCCAGCGCCGAGGGCGTGTTTCGCACACTCGCCCCGGAGAGGGTGACCGACAGCGCCGGCGCCGGCAACTGGCATGTGGGCGATCCGCCCTACCCCGCAATGCAGGACGCCGCGCGCAGACGTGGCTACGACCTGTCGGATCTGCGGGCGCGCCAGATCACGACCATGGATTTCGACCGGTTCGATCTGATCCTCGCGATGGATGACAAGAACCTGACGGCGATCGAGGCGCTGCGTCCGGCCGGCAATGCCACGCCGGTGCATCTTTTCACCGGGTATGCGCCCGGGTGCGGCCTGCGTCATGTGCCCGATCCCTACAACACCCGCGATTTCGACGGCACGCTGCATCTGATCGAGGACTGCGCGCGCGGGCTCGCCGCCACACTCTGATCCATGCGCAATCGTCAGCGTCGGGGACTGTCGCCCGCCTCGCGCATCTCCGAGGCGATCTGGCTGGCCCAGTCGCCGATGATCGGCAGGAACTCGATCTGGCTCAGCGCCCAGACCAGCAGCGACAAGAGCACCGTGGCCCCCAGCAGCGTACCGAGCCCGACCGCCAGCCCGCGCGCAAAATTGAACGCCAGAAGACGGGGCATGTTGTTTTGGATCCGCACGAAGCGGTGGCTGTTGAGCAGTTCCAGCTCGGCGCGCAGCGCGCGCATTTCCTCGACCAGAGCATCGGTCTGCCGGTTTTGGTCGGTCGTCTCGCCGGTCGTCTCTTCGGTCTTCTCGCCGGTGGTCTCGTCGGTCGTCTCGCCGCTCATCAGAAACACCCCACAACATCATACATCACAGGCTCGAACGTGCGGCAGAGCCCGTTGATCTCGCGATTGCGCGCGCGCATCTCGTCACTGCGCAGCATCGCCTGGAAATCCTCGCGGCTGCGCCATTGCGAATAGATCGCGATGCGGGTCCGGGCATCGTTGACATGCAGAGCCCCGGCGATGAAGCCGGGCTGATGCGAGATCACGTCGCGATACGCCACGGTCAGAAGGTCGGTCAGATCCTGACAGGTGCCCGGCGTCACCTCGAAAGTGGTGATCACGGTCTGATGGCCGGGCGCTTCGGCTATCTGCGGCATGGCGCGCTCCTTTTTTCCCCGGAAATTTTAGCATGACCTTGCGACATGGTAAATTCCGCGCGGGCATTAACCCGGCCTTTACCCTTTCTTAAGCAAGGTGTCCCGAGGGGTAACCATGGTGCGATGCCTGACGCTTGCGGTCGGTCTACTGTTCTGGCTCGCGACCGATGCGAGGGCGGGCGCATGGCTGCGCGAGACGGGCGAGGGGTTTTTGTCGCTGTCATCCCAGGTGAAGGAGCCGGACGGGTACGGTCTCTACCGGCAGGATTACGGCCTCTACGCCGAATACGGGCTGGCCGAACGGCTGACCCTCGGGGTGGATGCCGGCCATGACATGCTGCGCATGACGAACGCGCTGATCTTTGCGCGCCTGCCGGTCGGGCGCACCGACCGCACGGTGCGGATTGCGGCGGAACTGGGCGCGGGACAGGTCGGCGACGACACCGCCTTGCGTCCGGGCCTGTCCATCGGGCGCGGGATCCGTCTCTGGGGTCGGGGGGGCTGGCTGAACGCCGACGGGCGCGCGGTGCTGGCCGGCGGCGACGCCATGTCGCTGGAAAGCGATCTGACCTTCGGGCTGTCGGTCACCGACCGAACCAAGATCATCCTGCAGCTTCAGGCGGGCCAGCCCGAGACCGGCGACGCCTATGCCACATTCGCGCCGTCCTTCGTCTACGAGACGAAACCCGGCGCGCATCTGCAGATCGGCCTGACGCAGCCCCTGACCGGCGACGAGTTGCGGGGGCTGACCCTCGATCTCTGGCGCATGTTCTGAGCGCGCCAGAGACCGGGTGTGTCTTGTCAGACGGCCTCGTCGATCCGCACGCGCAGGATCACCTTGCCGGACACGGGCACCGGCCAGCGCAGATGGATGCGGTCCTTTTCGGGGCCCTGACTGGCCTCGTAATAGGGCGCGTGATAGGCGATGGTGCCAGAGGTGTCGCGCAATGGCCCCTCGGGCAGCACCGAGACCACCGTCTGCGCCCATGCCCCGAAAGGCAGGCGCGGCGCCGGCTGGACCACCCATGTCGCAGCCGCAGTCGCCTCGACATGCGTCATCACCAGCGGGCTTTCCGCCTGCACAGTCACGTTGTGAAAGCTGTTCTCGGCGAAGGTGATGCTGCGCACCCGGTCGTAATCGAGATCGGCAAAGCTGGTATCGACGGTCTCGACCCGGTCGATCGTGCCGATGCCGCGGAAGGTGTTGCCGGTGACGATCATCCCGTCGAGGAAATGCCCCGACCCGTAGGGTTTGACCGTGATATAGGTGAACCACGGCGCCATGTCGCTGGCCAGAAAGACATTTCCGGTGATGCTGAGCGCGCTGAACGAGAATTCGCTCGCGAAATCCGGAGCGGCGTCATGCTCGTTGCCCCATTCGATGAAGCAATTGTCGATATAGTTGCCGTTGAGCGTGCCGCGATTGTTGGTGCGGGTCAGCACGAAACCGGCGGTGCGGATGCCGTTCGGGGCGGCGTCGCCCTGGAACACGTGGTTGCCGGAGATCAGCGAACTCGACCCGGCCATGACCGCGAAATGCCGGAAGAACGGCGCGCGGTTGTTGCGGACCTTGAGATCGTTGGCATTGGCATTGAAGCCGATGGTCGTGCGGTCGCCGACCAGAAGCGGGGCCTCGTTCGAGATGAACTGGCAGCGATCGATCATCATGCCCTGATCGCCCTCGCCATGGCTGGTGATGCCGCGATCCTTCGGGCGGGTGACGAAGCAATCGCGGAAATGGATGGCCGTGCCCCGCGGCGGCAGCAGAACGCCGCTGCAATTGCCGCCGCACTGGAAATCCACCTCGGAGACCACCAGGCGCGACAGGTTCTGAAAGCCGCTGAAATCGAGCATGTACTTGAACCGCCGGAAGGTGAAGACCTGCGTACCGGCCGCATCGTAAAGCTGCTGGCTGAGGGTGATCCGCCCGGTCGCGACGTCGCGCGCCGTGACATAGACCTCGCGGCCCACGCCCTGACCCTCGACCAGCGCGCCCACCGGCACGGTGGCGACGTTCACCACGCCGGTCAGTTCCTTGGAGCTGCTTTCGGGATTGTAGCTCGCCTGCGAGGTGACGACCTCCGTGTCGAAATCCGGCGTCGGAAAGACCGAGAACTGCCCGTTCTGGATCACGTGCCGCTGGTTGTAGGTGGTGCGGTTGCCGACCGCCGCCTGCATGTCCACCGGCGCGCGCAGCGGAATCTTGCGCCCCGCCAGATCAAGCGTGACGTGGCCGGCGTTGTTCAAAAGCGCCTGATAGGCCTTGATGAAGGCCAGCTCCGTGTCGCCGAACGCGTCGATATAGGTGGGCAGATCGTAATTCGCGGTCAGTGACAGGATGGCGTCGCCCGGCATCACCAGCGTGCCCTCGAAGCGGATGCGGCTCTGGATCGTGGTGCTTGTCCCGAGGAAATAAATGCCCGCCGGCACGATCATCTCGCGCCCGCCGGCGGCGGTGTCGGCGGCCTCGAACGCCGCATGGTCATCGGTCACACCGTCGCCGATGGCCCCGAAGTCGCGCACGTCCACGGTGGCGAGCACGTCGCGCAGGAAGAACCGGCTGACATCCTCGATCTCGATATCGTCGATGCGCACGACGCCGCCCGAGGGGCCGGTGAGGTCGATCCCGAAATGGCCGAAGACCGCCTCGGGCCCCCAGACCATGTCGACGCCCTGACGCTGGCCGGTGCCGACGATGGCGCTGACCTCGACCACCTCGCCATAGGTGGTCAGCGTGACCTGCGGCCCAACGGTCGTGACACCCGGCAGCGCGTCGCCGCCCGCCCCCCCGGCAAAGGCCGCGATGCGCACATCCGGCAGGTTGCCGGCAAGCGCCTTCACGCGCGCGCGCACCCGCAGATAGCAGCCGGGCAGGATCGGGGTCTCGTCCATGTAGCGCAGACGCTGCACCGAATCGGCTTTCTGGATCTCCAGCGCGCCGCCGAAATCCTGATCGGCCGGCACGAAGGCCGCGTTCGCCGCCATGTCGTAGGTGTCGGAGCCGGGCCTGCCATCGCCGCTCGACCAGCTGTCGAGACCGGCCGCGAAGGGCCGGGGCATGAAGGTGATGCCTTGGGTGATTGCCTTGTTCATGTCTATCCCTTTCGTCGTCCCGCGCCGCGCGTGATCGGAGAAAGGGGATAGTCAGAAGCCGTTAAGCATGTGTCAGACCACCGTGACGGTGGCAGATCCGCGGGTCGGGTCCGGCCTCAGGCGTTGAGGCCCGGCGCCTCGCGCACCCGAACGCCGTTGATGCGCCACGCGCCGTCGACCTCGACCATCTCGTAATCGACGATCCAGACCTTGCCTCCCGGCCCGCGCATCTGCACGCTTTGCACGGGTGTCCCGTCGATCACCTCGAGATCGAGAAAGGTCACGTCCGAGGGCTGCCAGACCATCGGGTAGGCGTTGCGCACCATGTCGCCGAAGGTTTCCGGCGTGCCGAACTTGCGCTGGATGGAGGGGCTGGCGAAATCGAACGCGCGGCTTGGATTCTCGTTGAGAAAGGCCTCGATCTGGTCTGAAATCACCGACCGCATCGCCGCCTCGTCGGCTCGGACGGCCCCGGTCAGGCCAAGCGTGAGGATCAGGGGCAAAAGGATATGTCGCATGAAAGTACCTCCATGCAAGGCAAGTCTAGGCTGACGTTGCGGTGTTGCAAGCCTTGCACCCGCGATCGGGCGCGGCCTCACCCCGCGACGACGCCCCCCTGATCGAGCGTCAGGATCCGGTCCATTCGCGCGGCAAGCCCCAGGTTATGCGTGGCGATGAGCGCCGAGAGGCCGGTGCCGCGCACCAGCCCCATCAGCGTCTCGAAGACCTGATCGGCGGTGTCGGGATCGAGATTGCCCGTCGGCTCGTCGGCCAGCAGCACGCGCGGGCTGTTGGCCAGCGCCCGGCAGAACGCCACGCGCTGCTGCTCGCCGCCAGACAGCGCAGAGGGGCGGTGCCCGGCGCGCGCCCCGACGCCCACCTGCTCCAGCAGATGCATCGCGCGATCCTCGGCCGCACCCCGCGCCACGCCGTTGGCGCGCTGCGGCAGCGCGATATTCTCCAGCGCCGTGAACTCGGGCAGCAGGTGATGGAACTGGTAGACGAAACCGACCTCGCGGCGCCGGACCCGCGTGCGGTGGCGATCACCCAGCCCGGTCATGTCCGCGCCGCCGATCTGGACCCGGCCAGCATCGGCCACATCGAGAAGCCCCGCGATATGCAGCAGCGTGGATTTGCCCGCGCCCGACGGCGCCACCAGCGCCACCATCTCGCCCGGCATAAGCGCGAGATCGACCCCGGCCAGCACGCGCACCTCGCTGGGGCGGCCCTTGTTGTAGGTCTTTTCGACCCCTTCAAGGCGCAGCACAACCTCACTCATAGCGCAACGCCTCCACCGGATTCATCCGTGCGGCGCGCCGCGCCGGAAAGATCGTGACCACGAAGCTCAGCCCCAGCGACAGCGCCACCGCCGTCGCGACGTCGCCCAACTGCAACTGCGCCGGCAACTGGTAGATGCCCCGGATCGACGGATCCCAGACCTGCCCGCCCATCATCGCGTTCACCGCCGAGAAGATCGGGTCGATATAGATCGCGAAGAGACAGCCCAGCACGACGCCCGCCGCCGTGCCGATCAGCCCGGTGAACGCCCCGCAGATGAAGAAGATGCGCAGCACGGATCCCTCGCTAAGCCCCATGGTGCGCAGGATGCCGATATCACGGCCCTTGTTCTTGACCAGCATGATCAGCCCGCTGGTGATGTTCATCGCCGCGATCAGCACGAGGATCGACAGGATCACGAACATCACGTTGTCCTCGACTTCCAGCGCGCGCAGGAACGACCCGCTCGCGTCCTGCCATGTCCAGACCTGCGCGCGGTCGCCGGCGGCGCGCAAGAGCTGCGGGACAAGGTCATCGACGTTTTCAGGTTCCGCGACCGTCACCTCCAATTCGTCGGCACGCTCGTCACGGTTGAAAAAGCTCTGTGCCTCGGCAAAGGGCAGATAGACGCGCACCCGGTCGATGTCGTAGCGCCCGACGCTGAAGATATGGACCACATCATAGGCGTTGATCCGCGGCGTGGTGCCCAGTGGCGTCTTGGCCCCGTCGGGCGAGATCAGCCTGATCCGGTCGCCCAGGGTCACGCCCAGCTCCTGCGCCACGCCCGAGCCGATCGCGATGCCTTCGGCGAACCGGTCGAGATCGCCGCGCCCGGTCTCGGGATCGGCGACGCGCGGGATGGCCTTGAGATCCTCGGGCGTGATGCCGAAGACCTGCACCCCGGCGTTGCGGCCTTCGGCATTGGCCATCACCTGCCCCTTCACGAGCGGAGCAACGCGGGTGACGCCGGGCACGGCGCGCACGCGCTCGGCCATCGCCTCGTACTCGGTGATGGTCCGGTCGACGCGGTCGGTTGTCGCGTCCATTTCCCCGGCGGAGTATATCGTCGCATGGGCATTCGCCCCAAGGATCGTGTCGACGAATTCCGCGCGGAAGCCCGAGCGGACGGACAGCGTGGCGATCAGCGCGAAGACCGCGAGCGTGATGCCGATGAGGCTGATCCATGTCATGACGCTGACACCGCCCTCGGCGCGCTTGGCGCGCAGGTAACGCCAGGCGATCAGCCACTCGAAGGCAGCAAAGGGGGCGGGGGATCGGGCCATGTGGGCGTCCTCGTGTTTGCGCGCGGACAGTGCGGTGTCGGGGGTGGGACGTCAAGGTGACGCGGTGGGGTATGGATCGGGGTGGATTTTTCAGTTTGCCGGCGCGCGGAACCAAGCCCGAACGGCGCCGCGCATCGGCTGTGCGCCCCCCGGCACGGCGATTTGGCGGTCGTGCGCGGGTCGCTCAACCCTCATTCGGGCTGTCCGGCATGAACTGCCGCTGAACACCCGTCGGGTCTCCGTACCGCGGCCCGCCGATGCGCGGCTCTTCCCGGACAAACCAGCCAAAGGTCAGATCCAAGACAATCCGCAAACCTCAGAACGCGGGCTGCAGGACATGCGCCGCATAGATCTGCGTGAGGCGATCCACCACGGCCTGCGGCGCCAACTCCTCGCTTTCGCCAGTGCGGCGGCTGGTCAGTTCCAGCACGCCGTTCTTCAGCCCGCGCGGCCCTACCGTGACCCGCCACGGCAGGCCGATCAGGTCCATCGTGGCGAACTTGCCGCCCGCGCGTTCGTCGCGGTCATCATAGAGCGGCTCCAGCCCCAGAAGGGTCAGCGCATCGTAAAGCCGGTCACAGGCTGCGTCCGCCTCGGCATCGCCCTGTTTGAGATTGACGATCCCGACATGGAAGGGCGTCACGCCCTCGGGCCATATGATGCCCCTGTCATCATGCGAGGCCTCGATGATCGCGCCCACCAGACGGCTGACGCCGATGCCGTGGCTGCCCATGTGCACCGGCACCGGCTTGCCGTCGGGGCCTTGCACTGTGGCGCCCATCGGCTCGGAATACTTGGTGCCGAAATAGAAGATCTGGCCGACTTCTATGCCGCGCGCATGGCGGCGTTTTTCCGGGAGAACCATCCTCTCGAACGCGTCATTGTCGTGCGTTTCATCTGTCCTTGCATAGAAGCTTGTCACAACATCCACGATCGCCTGCATATCCGCCTTGCTGTCGTAGTCGGGACTGTCCACATTCGGAAGTGCGAGGTTGTCAAGGCTGAGGTTGGCCACATCGACATCATAGAACACTTCCGATTCGCCGGTCTCGGCGAGCACCAGAAACTCGTGCGTGTCGTCGCCGCCGATCGGCCCGCTATCGGCGCGCATCGGGATCGCCTGAAGCCCCATGCGCTCGAAGGTGCGCAGGTAGCTCACCATGTGGCGGTTATAGGCGTGCAGCGCGTCTTCCTTGGTCAGGTCGAAATTGTAGCCGTCCTTCATGAAGAACTCGCGGCCTCGCATCACCCCGAAGCGCGGGCGCACCTCGTCGCGGAACTTCCACTGGATATGATAGAGCGTCAGCGGCAGATCCTTGTAGCTGCCGACATGCGACCGGAAGATGTCGGTGATCAGCTCTTCATTGGTGGGACCGTAAAGCATGTCGCGCCCGTGGCGGTCGGAGATGCGCAGCATCTCCGCGCCGTAATCGTCATACCGCCCGGACTCGCGCCAGAGATCGGCCGGTTGCAGCGTCGGCATCAGCATCGGGACATGGCCCGCGCGCACCTGTTCCTCGTGCACGATGTTTTCCAGCTTGCGCAGCACCTTGAACCCGAGGGGCAGCCACGAATAGATCCCGGCGCTCGCCTGCTTGATCATCCCGGCGCGCAGCATCAGCCGGTGGCTGGCGATCTGCGCCTCGGCGGGGGTTTCCTTGAGCACGGGCAAAAAATAACGGCTGAGACGCATGACGAACCTCATCAGATGGGATATCGTTCCCCGTCTATGGCGTTGCACCGCGTCAGACAAGGGAGGATCGGCGGCTTTCCGGGAGGCCATCCTGAGACCCGCAGACGCAGGCGCGAGATGGCAGCAGGGCATCAGGAGCACGACAATGGCATTACCGGGCAGGCAACAAGCGAAATACTGGGGCATCGCCGCGGGGATCTTCGTCCTCGCGCTGTGGTTTCTGGGCAACGTGATCCTGCCCTTCATCCTCGGCGCGGCGATCGCCTATTTCCTCGATCCCCTGGCCGACCGGCTGCAGCGGCTGGGGCTCAACCGCATGGCGGCGACGATCGTGATCACGCTGTCGGTCACCCTGCTGTTCGCGCTGCTGCTGGTGCTTGTGGTGCCGACGCTCGTCGGCCAGGCGATGGACCTCTTCGATACCGCGCCGCAGCTGGCCCGCGATCTTCAGGATTTCTTCACCGAGCGGTTCCCGGCACTGTTCGATGACGAGTCGCCGGCGCGCGAGACCATGATCAGGCTGGGCGAAACCATCCGCGAGCGCGGCGCCACGATGGTCGAGACGCTGGTCACCTCGGCGGCCTCGCTTCTGAACCTGGTGGTTCTGCTGGTCGTGGCACCGGTGGTGGCGGTCTACCTGCTTTACGACTGGGACCACATGATCGAAGAGATCGACCGCCTGCTGCCGCGCGATCACGCGCCGGTCGTGCGCCGCCTCGCGCGCGAGATCGACGCGACGCTGGCCAGCTTCATCCGCGGGATGGGCACGGTCTGCCTTGTCCTGGGGACCTATTACGCGGTGGCGCTGATGCTGGTGGGTCTGGATTTCGGACTGGTGGTCGGCGCGGTCGCGGGGCTGCTGACGTTCATTCCGTATGTCGGCGCGATCATCGGCGGCACATTGGCCATCGGGCTGGCGCTGTTCCAGTTCTGGGGCGAGTGGTTCAACATCATCCTGGTCGCCGTCATCTTCGTCTCGGGGCAGGTTATAGAGGGCAATGTCCTGACGCCCAAGCTGGTGGGCTCATCGGTCGGTCTGCACCCGGTCTGGCTGATCTTCGCGCTGTCGGCCTTCGGCACGCTCTTCGGCTTCGTCGGCATGCTGGTGGCGGTTCCGGTGGCAGCCGCCCTCGGCGTGATCGCGCGGTTCATGATCACGCAATACAAGTCCAGCCGTCTATATCGCGGCCTCGACGGCCAGGGCGAGGGGTGATGGCGCGGCAGCTCAGCTTCGATCTGCCGGTGCGCGCCGCCCTCGGGCGCGAGGATTTCTTCGTCTCTCCGGCCAATGCCGAGGCCGTGGGCATGGTCGAGGGCTGGCAGGGCTGGCCCTCGCGGAAACTGGTCCTGACCGGGCCGGCCGGCGCGGGCAAGACCCATCTGGCGCATGTCTGGGCGGGGCTGTCGGGCGCCGAGATCGTCGCCGCGCAGGATCTGAGCGGCTGCGACATCGCGCGGCTGGCCCAAGGCTGCGTCGTGATCGAGGATGCCGAAAGTGTCGCGGGAGGCCGCGGCGCCGAGGACGCGCTCTTTCACCTGCACAATCTCACATTGGCCGAAGGCCGCGCCCTGCTGGTCACCGCCCGCACGCCGCCGCATCTGTGGTGCCTTGGCCTGCCTGATCTGGCCAGCCGGCTGCAGGGCACGCTGCACACGGCGCTCGGGCCGCCCGATGACGCGCTGCTGTCGGCGGTTCTGATGAAGCTTTTCGCCGATCGCCAGCTCATGCCGAGCCCCGACACCATCCCCTATCTCGCACGGCGCATGGAACGGTCATTTCGCGCCGCCGAGGATGTGGTGGCCGACCTCGATGCCACAGCGCTTGCCCAGCGCCGCCCGATCACCCGCGCGCTGGCCGCGCAGGTGCTGGACAATCGTGGCGAATAGCGTCACGCTCTGACACCGCACCGTTACATGCCAACGCCATAAGGCCGCCATGACAAACGCCGACTTCCTGAAATCTCCGCCACCCCAGCCTGTCGACCGGCCGGATCTCGACATGTCCGGGCCGGACCGGTTCTTCAACCGCGAACTCAGCTGGCTCGGTTTCAACTGGCGGGTGCTGGAGGAGGCGCGCAACAGCCGCGTGCCGCTTCTGGAACGGCTGCGGTTCCTGTCGATCTCGGCCACCAACCTTGACGAGTTCTACAATGTGCGGGTCGCGGGCCTGCGCGAACTGGCCAAGGCGGGCAACACCACGCCGGCCGCCGACGGCCTCAGCCCGATGGAACAGCTTGTCCTGATCAACGAGAATGCCCGCCGCCTTCTCGATCAGCAACACGAGACCTTTCAGGCGCTGCGCCGCGAGATGGAGGACGAGAACATCACCATCCTCGACCACCGCTCGCTGGCCAAGGCGGATCGCGAGATGCTGGCGGAGTTCTTTCTGCACGAGGTCTTTCCGATCCTGTCGCCGCTTGCGGTCGATCCCGCGCATCCCTTTCCGTTCATCCCCAATCTCGGCTTCAGCCTTGCCCTGCAGATGGAGCGCAAGTCCGACAAGCGCCCGCTGCAGGCGCTGCTGCCGATCCCGCACCAGATCGACCGTTTCATTTCGCTGCCCGCCCCCGAGGGCGGTCACCGTTTCCTGCCGCTGGAGGAATTGCTTCTGCTGCATCTCGACAGCCTGTTTCCGGGCTATCGGTATGTGGGGCATTGCGGATTTCGGGTGCTGCGCGACAGCGATCTCGAGGTCGAGGACGAGGCAGAGGATCTGGTGCGCGAGTTCGAGACGGCGCTGAAACGCCGCCGCCGCGGCGAGGTGGTGCGCATGAACATCACGACCGACGCGCCCGAGGCGCTGCGCCGCGTCATCATGGAGGAATTGCACGTCACCTCCGACGAGGTGGTCGAGGTGACCGGCATGATCGGGCTTGCCGATCTCAAGGAGCTGGTGCTGGATGCGCGGCACGATCTTCTTTGGCCGTCCTTCACCCCGCGCGTGCCGGAACGCGTGCAGGACCATGACGGCGACATGTTCGCGGCGATCCGGCAAAAGGACATGCTGCTGCACCACCCCTACGAGACCTTTGACATGGTGGTGCGGTTCCTGCAGCAGGCGGCGCGCGACCCGAACGTGCTGGCGATCAAGCAGACGCTCTACCGCACCTCGCGCAACTCGCCCATCGTCGAGGCGCTGTGCGAGGCCGCCGAGGATGGCAAGTCGGTGACCGCATTGGTGGAGCTGAAGGCGCGTTTCGACGAGGCCGCCAATATCCGCCAGTCACGCCGGCTGGAGCGCGCGGGCGCGCATGTCGTCTACGGCTTTCTGGACCTCAAGACGCATGCCAAGATCTCGACGGTGGTCCGCCGCGAGAATGACAGGCTGGTCACCTACACCCATTACGGCACCGGAAATTACCATCCCATCACGGCGCGCATCTATACCGATCTGAGCTTTTTCACCTGCGACGCGGCACTCGGGCGCGATGCCACCAAGGTGTTCAACTACCTGTCGGGCTACGCCCAGCCAGAGAAGCTGGAAAATCTCGCGATCTCGCCGCTGACGCTGAAGGCGCGGCTGATAGACCTGATCGAGCACGAGGCGGATCTGGCCCGTGCCGGCAAGCCCGCCGCGATCTGGGCCAAGATGAATTCGCTGGTCGATCCGGACGTGATCGACGCGCTTTACGCGGCCTCCGGGGCCGGCGTGCGCATAGATCTGGTGGTGCGCGGCATCTGCGGGCTGCGTCCCGGCATCACCGGGCTGTCGGCCAATATCCGGGTGAAATCCATCGTCGGGCGGTTTCTGGAACATTCGCGCATCGTGTGTTTCGGCAATGGTGCGGGGCTGCCGTCGAAAAAGGCGCGGGTGTTCATATCCTCGGCCGACTGGATGGGGCGCAACCTCATCCGCCGCGTCGAGACGCTGGTCGAGATCGAGAACCCCACCGTCAAGGCGCAGATCGTGTCACAGGTCATGGCCGCCAACATGGCCGATGTCGCGCAAAGCTGGGTGATGGCGCCGGATGGCGGCTTTTCGCGGGCGATGCGCCCCGATGGCGAATTCGCGTTCAACTGTCACCGCTTCTTCATGGAAAATCCCTCGCTGTCGGGGCGCGGATCGGCCGGCGCGTCGGATGTGCCCAAGCTGACCCATACCGGTGATTGACCCTGCAATGTCCCTGTCGCATAGAAAAGCCACACTTGACGGGGGGCACATGGACGGCACGCAGGATTCCGCGGACGAGGGTGGCGGACCGTTTGGCCGCCCGCTTTTCGACAGCCCCACGGCCCGCGCCCTCAGCCGTGTGGGCGTGGTCGATGTCGGCTCGAACTCGGTCCGCCTCGTGGTCTTCGACGGCGCGGCGCGCAGCCCGGCCTATTTCTACAACGAAAAGATCATGTGCGCGCTCGGCTCCGGCATGTCCGAGACCGGGTGCCTCAACCCCAAGGGGCGCGACCGCGCGCTCGCCGCGCTGGAGCGTTTCGAGATGCTGGCACGCGGCATGGATACCGGGCCGCTCGTCACCGTGGCCACGGCGGCCGTGCGCGATGCCGCCGACGGCCCCGATTTCTGCGCCGAGGTCGAACGCCGCACCGGGCTGCGGCTATGGGTGATCGACGGCGCCCAGGAGGCGCAGCTGTCGGCGCAGGGCGTGCTTCTGGGCTGGCCGGGATCGTATGGGCTGGTCTGCGATATCGGCGGCTCGTCGATGGAACTGGCGGCGATCGACGGCGGCACGGTCGGCACGTGCCTGTCGTCGTCGCTGGGGCCGTTCAAGCTGGCCGATATCAAGGGCGGCAAGAAGGGGCGCCGCGCGCATATCCGCAGCACCCTTGCCGAGATGCACGCGCAACTGGGCGAACAGAAAAACCGGCTTTTCCTTGTCGGCGGCTCATGGCGCGCGATCGCCAGGATCGACATGGCGCGGCGCAAGTACCCGCTTTCGGTGCTGCATGAATACCGGATGACGCCCGCCGATCTGCGCGCCACCGTCAAGCAGATCGAGACGACCGATCCCGACAAGCTGCGCGCCGCATCGGGCGTCTCGTCCAGCCGGATGGCGCTTGTGCCGCTGGCGGCCGAGGTGCTGCGCGAGGTGGTCAGGACCTTTCACCCGCGCGATATCGCCATCTCCAGCTACGGCATCCGCGAAGGGCTTCTCTACGGGCAGATGCCGCAATTGCTTCGCGACCGCGATCCGCTGATAGAGGCGTGCCGCTTTGCCGAGCACAAGGACGCGCGGCTGCCCGGTTTCGGCAAGGTCATCTATCACTTCCTGCAGCCGCTCTTCCGGTCCGCCAGCCCCGATCGCCGGCGCATCATCCGCGCGGCCTGTCTTCTGCACGATGTCAGCTGGCGCGCCCATCCCGATTACCGCGCCGAGGTCTGTTTCGACAATGCCACGCGCGCCAACCTCGGCGGGCTGAAACATTCCGAACGGGTGTTTCTGGGCCTCTGCCTGCTGCACCGCTACGCCAACAAGCGCGGCAATACCCGGTTTTCCGATCTGAGCAGCCTTCTGTCGGAGCGCGATTGCCACGACGCGGAGGTGGTCGGCAAGGCGATGCGATTCGCCGCGATGCTCTGGCTGAAAAAGGACGCCCGCCTGGGCGAATTGCGCTGGCATCCCCGCAAGAAGGTGCTGGAACTGCACCTGTCGAAAGAGGCCGCACCGCTCTTTGGCGAGGTCGCGCAGGCCAGGTTCAAGGCGCTTGCCGACGCGCTCGGTGCCGAGGCCGTCGTGCACTGACGGATGCGGCGTGCGTCCTCGGGCGGCCTGTACTGGGGCCTGTCGGGGCCGGTCAATTCGAGTCTGTGCGCAACCCTGTCTGCGTCAGATCTCGATCTCGATCTCGTTCTCGGGCACCGGCGGCGCCTCCCTGTCGTCCTCAGGGGTCTTGCGGCGCAGGATGATGTCGCCGTTGGGCAGGATCTCGGGTGCCTCATAGGCGCTCAGATCGCCCGCCTTGTCCATCAGGTCGCGCAGCGCCGGTCCCATCTCCTCGACAAAGTCGCGCAGGGCGGGCTCCATCTCCTCGGCTTGGTCTTGCAGGCTTTCGAGCGCCGGACCCATCTCGCGCCGGATGCCTTCCCAGAACAGCCGCGCGCCCTCCTGCATCAGCGAGCGCCCCTCCTCTCCGGGGGTCTCTTCGGAGATGGCCGGGGTGGCGCCCAGCGTCACGATCAGGGGCAGGGCGAAAATCATGCGATAATGTTTCATACGGTGCATCTAAGCCTGCGCCCCCCGGATTTTAAGAGCATGGCAGGGTCAATCCGCGTGTTTGCCGGTGCCGCGCGCCGCGTTGATCTCTTCCCAGGCGCGATTGACGTCCGTTAGCCGCCTTTCGGCCAGTTTCACGGCCTCCGGCGGGACGCCGCGCGCCTGCATCCGGTCGGGATGGCAATCACGCACCTGTTTGCGCCAGACCTTGCGGATCTCGTCCATCGGCATGTCGGGTGTCACACCCAGTACCGACCAAGGATCGGGCTGCGCATCCGCCATGAACCGCGCGCGGATCCGGCGGAACTCGGCCTCGTCGAAGCCAAAGATCTCTGCCACACACGCCAGAAACCTGTCCTCGTCGGGGTGATAATCCCCGTCGGCAAGCGCGATATGAAACAGCCCGTCCAGAAGATCGCACAGCGTGTCGCGTTCGCGGTCGAACATGCGCCGGATGCGCGCGGCGTACTCCTCGAACCCGGCCACGTCCTGCCGCGCCAGATTGAAGACCCGCGCGGCATTCTTCTCTTCGGCGCGGTCGATGTGGAACACTTCGCGAAACGCCGACACCTCGTTGCGGGTCACGAGGCCGTCGGCCTTGGCCATCTTCGCCGACAGCGCGATCACCGCGATGGTGAAGGCCACGCTGCGCTCTGGCGGGGTGCGCAGATGATCGAAGACGGTGCTCAGGCTCTCGCCCTTGGCCAGCGCCTGCAACGCGTCGGATATGCGGGTCCAGATCGTCATGAAAATATCCTATCGGCGATCGCGGGCGATGTCAGCGCCAACCGTCACACACGCTTGTGCAAAAACACCAGATCCATCCAGCGCCCGAATTTTCGGCCGACCTCGGGCAGGCGCGCGGCCTCCTGAAACCCGATGGCCCGGTGAAAGGCGATGGCCTGCAGGTTCTCGCCACCCACCCCGGCGACAAGCACATGCAGACCATCGGTGCGTGCCTGATCCTGCAGCCGCTGCATCAGCGCACGGCCCACCCCGCGCCCCTGCGCTCCTCGCGCAAGGATCACGGTATGCTCTGCGGTATGCACGTAGCCCGGCCCGCCACGAAACGTGCCGTAGCTGGCAAAGCCCAGCACCCCGCCCGCCTCCTCGGCCACCAGAAACGCAGGCCCGCGCGCCGCGATCTCCGCCGCGAGGCCCTCGCGGGTCTTCTCGACAGACGTAAACGTCGCCGACGTCTCGCGGATGAGCGGGTTCCAGATATCGAGGATCGGCGTGATGTCCGCCAGCCCGGCCTGCCGGACGATCATTCCAGCCACCCTGTCCCGTGCGGGGTGGCACTCTTGGCGCAAAGCGCGGGCGCGTCCGGATCGGGCAGTTCTGCGCGCAAGGCGCGCGTCTCGGAATGCGCCACGACAAGCCGATCCAGCCGCGCACCCGAGGCCGGCAGACATGTACTCGGATGCCCGCCGGCCTGCCACGCGATCAGCGCCGGAAAGC
Organism: Roseovarius sp.; assembly: GCA_041685435.1. Classification (GTDB taxonomy): domain Bacteria; phylum Pseudomonadota; class Alphaproteobacteria; order Rhodobacterales; family Rhodobacteraceae; genus Roseovarius. The sequence continues at coordinate 18,707 of JAWLFT010000019.1, read as the reverse complement.
GAGTGCCGAAGGGCAGGGTCCCGCCATCGGGCACCGCCATGCGCCACCGCAGGTCGCCGCGCGCCAGATCGACGGGCACGCCCGCCGCCGGATGCCGCGCGACAGCGGCGTCAAGATCGTCCACCGCGCAGATCCAGGCCGACAGGCGCGGCGCGCCGGCAAACCGGTCGAGATCGAACCAGCGCGGAAAACCCGGCGCTGCCGCGCCCGGATCTACCGCGATCCCCTCCAGATAAAGCCCGGCCTCCGGCCCCGGAAGCAGGTTATGCGTTCCGAAATGCGCATGCTGCCCGCCGGGCTGCAGCGGCAGTCCCAGCTGCTTCTCCACCACGGCGCGTCCTGCCTCCGGACTTTCGGCGGCCGCCGCCAGATGGTCGAGCCGCACAGGTCCTCTCCTTCTTCTGGCCATAAATATCCCGGGGGGTGCGGGGGGCTGGCCCCCCGCCCGGATCAGCCGCGCGCCGCGCGGATGAGTTTCAGGATATCCTGCGCCGCATCCGGAATATTCGTGCCCGGACCGAAGATCGCCTTGACCCCGGCCTTTTGCAGGAACTCGTAATCCTGTTGCGGGATGACGCCGCCGCAGACCACGATGACATCGCCCGCGTCGCGCTCTTCCAGCGCCTTGATCAGCCGGGGTGCGAGGAACTTGTGCCCGGCGGCCTGTGAACTGATGCCCACGACATGCACGTCATTGTCGATGGCGTCCTGTGCGGCCTCCTCCGGCGTCTGGAAAAGCGGCCCCACATCGACGTCGAATCCGATATCGGCAAAGGCGGTGGCGATCACCTTGGCGCCCCGGTCATGGCCGTCCTGCCCCATCTTGACGACCAGCATGCGCGGCCTGCGCCCCTCGTCTTCGGCGAAATCCTCGACCGATTTCTGGATCGCGGCAAAGCCCTCGTCGCCCTCGTAGGCGGCGCCGTAAACACCGGCCAGCGTGCGAACCTCGGCGCGGTGGCGGCCGAACTCCTTTTCCAGCGCCGTGCTGATCTCGCCCACCGTGGCACGGACGCGCGCCGCCTCGACCGCCGCCTCGAGGATATTGCCGCCCTCGCGCGCGCGGCGCGTCAGCTCGCCCAGCGCCGCATCGCTGGCCGCCTGATCGCGGCTGGCGCGGATCCGCTCCAGCCCCCTGATCTGGGCATCCCGGACCTTGACGTTGTCGACATCGAGAATGTCGATCGGGTCCTCGTGCTCCTTGCGGTACTTGTTGACCCCGACGATCACCTCCTGCCCGCGGTCGATCATCGCCTGCCTTGTCGCCGCCGTCTCCTCGATGCGCAGCTTCGGCATCCCGGACTCGACGGCGCGGGTCATGCCGCCCATCTCCTCGACCTCCTCGATCAGCTCCCACGCCTTTTCGGCCAGATCATGCGTCAGCTTCTCGACGTAATACGAGCCAGCCAGCGGATCGACCACGTTGGTCACCCCGGTTTCCTCCTGCAGGATCAACTGCGTGTTACGCGCGATCCGGGCCGAGAAATCGGTGGGCAACGCAATCGCCTCGTCCAGCGCATTTGTGTGCAGGCTCTGCGTGCCGCCCAGAACCGCGCTCATCGCCTCGTAGGCGGTGCGCACCACGTTGTTGTAGGGGTCCTGCTCCTGCAGGCTGACGCCGCTGGTCTGGCAATGGGTGCGCAGCATCTTGGATTTCTCGTCCTTTGCGCCGAATTCCGTCATGATCCGGTGCCAAAGAAGGCGCGCCGCGCGCAGCTTGGCGGCCTCCATGAAGAAATTCATCCCGATGGCGAAGAAGAACGACAGGCGCGGTGCGAAGCTGTCGACATCCATGCCGGCCTCGATCGCGGCCTTCACGTATTCGCGCCCGTCGGCCAGCGTATAGGCCAGTTCCTGCACCAGGTTCGCGCCGGCCTCCTGCATGTGGTAGCCCGAGATCGAGATCGAGTTGAAGCGCGGCATGTTATGGGCCGTGTAGGCAATGATGTCGCTGATCAGGCGCATCGAGGGCGCGGGCGGATAGATGTAGGTGTTGCGCACCATGAATTCCTTGAGGATGTCATTCTGGATGGTGCCCGACAGGACCGACTTGTCGTGACCCTGCTCCTCGCCCGCGACGATGAAGCTGGCCAGAACCGGGATCACCGCGCCGTTCATGGTCATCGAGACGCTGACCTTGTCGAGCGGGATACCGTCGAACAGCACCTTCATGTCCTCGACCGAATCGATGGCGACACCGGCCTTTCCGACATCGCCCTCGACCCGGGGATGGTCGCTGTCATAGCCGCGATGCGTGGCCAGATCGAACGCCACCGAGACGCCCTGCTGGCCTGCCGCCAGATTGCGGCGGTAGAAGGCGTTGGATTCCTCGGCCGTGGAAAAGCCCGCATATTGCCGAATCGTCCACGGGCGCCCGGCATACATCGTGGCCTTGACGCCCCGCGTGAACGGTGCCGCCCCGGGGATCGAGCCCAGATGCGGCACATCCGCCACGTCCTCTTCTGTGTAAAGTGGCTGAACCGGGATCCCTTCCAGCGTCTGCCATGTCAGATCCTCCAGTGGTCTCCCGCGCAGCTCGGCTTCGGCGATCTTGCGCCATTCGTCTTTCATGGGTGCCATGTCCTTGTCCTCTTGTCGTGCGACCGGTCCGTGCGGGGCGGCGCCCCGGCCTCACCCGGTCGGGTTCTGCGTGTCAAGCCTGCCGGCGTCCGGGGCCTTGGGGGCAGGCCGGGATCGGCGGGCCGTCGGGGTGCGCCGCGGCCGGGTCCGGCCCGGCCTGCCCCGCCGGTCCGCTCGACGCGACCCGAATTCGAGATTTTTTCGCGGCCGTCCGTATTCTTGCTTCGCAATCATCGGAGCATATCCTATATCACCGCGAACAGGAGAGATCATGAAATACGCTTTGTCACTTGTTTTGGCGGCCTTTGTATCGACGACCGCCTTGTCGCAGGACGCCGACGACCTACTCGGGGGAGACACGATCGTCAGCGCCGAAGAGGTCTCGCTGGAGGATTTCCGGTGGCTCAAAAGGGCGCTTGTCGTGTTCGCCGACACGCCCGAGGATCCGAATTTCCAGCAGCAGATGAGATATATCGAAGACCGGCTTGCGGCGCTCGAAGCGCGCGACGTGGTGGTGGTCACCGATACCGACCCGGCCGCCCGGACGGATATACGCCGGGAGTTGCGGCCGCGCGGGTTCGGCCTTGTGCTGGTCGGCAAGGAAGGCTCGATCGTGATGCGCAAACCCACGCCGTGGGACATCCGTGAAATCACCCGCGCCATCGACAAGAATTGACCGGGCAAGGCCATCACCCGTCCCCCTGAACCGCGATCAGAACACCCTCGTCGCGCGTCATCAGGATCAGCATGCGCGTCTCGGCATCCCACGCTATGACGCCCTCCGGATGATCGAGCGCATGGCGAAACACCCCCTCGCTGCGGTCGTCCATGCAGGCCCGCGCCTCGAGCCCGGCGCGGCGCATCGCCATGCCGGTGGAGCGCGCGTGATTGGCCATGGCCACCATCGCCACGTCCGCCCCCTGCCCCGCCACATCGAGCGCCGCCGCACCCCGCGCATCGATCCTGCGCTGCATCTGGACAACGTCCGCCACGAGCGGCAACGCCGATTTCACCTCCGGCGTGACCACCTCGTAAAGCCCCACGGCACAGTCACGGCGCGCGACGAACGAGAGCGTGTCACCCAGCGAAAACCAGGGCTCGAGCCGGTCCCGCTGCGCCGCCGCGTCCTCGCGCGCGCATCCGGCAAGGACCGCGAACGCGGCCAGACAGGCCACCGTCACAGGACTATGGCGCGGGGCACGGATCATCCGCTCACTCGAACTCCATGATCACGTCATCCACCGCAAGGCTGTCGCCCGGCCCGGCATTGACGCGGGCCACCTTCCCCGTGCGTTCAGCGCGCAGGATGTTTTCCATCTTCATCGCCTCGACGGTGCACAGCGCCTGGCCTTCCTGCACCTCTTCGCCGACCTCGACATTGACCCTGACGATCAGCCCCGGCATCGGACAGAGCAGCATCTTCGAGGTGTCGGGGGGCAGCTTGTCGGGCATCAGCGCGGCCAGCTCCGCCTGACGCGGGCTGCGCACATGCACCTTCAGATCGGCGCCGCGCGACCGGATGCGGAACCCATGCGTGATCTTGCCCACCTTGAGCACCAGCGGGCTGCCATCCACGTCGATTCGCGCCAGCGGGTCGCCGGGCGTCCAGTCGCTCGTCACCCGCAGCGTCGTGCCATCCTCGAAGATCACGCTCGCGCCCCCACGATCGGCGGCCACGGTCACGGCGTGGCGCTCGCCCTGCAGGCTGACCACCCACTCGACGCCCACGTAACGCTCGTGGTTGTCCATGCGCCCCGAGATCCGCGTGCGCCGGATCTCGGCCACCCGGTGCATCGCGGCGCAGCTCGCCGCGATCCGCCGCAGCACGTCGCCGGGCAGCGCCACGCCGTCGAACCCGTCGGGATATTCCTCGGCGATGAAGGCGGTGGTGATGTCGCCGGCCACGAATTTCGGATGATCCATCACCGCGCTGAGAAACGGCAGGTTGTGCCCGATCCCCTCGACCTCGAACGCATCCAGCGCGTTGCGCATCCCCTCGATGGCGGCCGGCCGCGTCGGCCCCCAGGTGCAGAGCTTGGCGATCATCGGGTCGTAATACATGCTGATCTCGCCGCCCTCGAAAACGCCCGTATCGTTACGCACCACCGCGCCCTCGACATCCAGTTCCTCGGGGGGCCGGTAGCGCGTGAGACGCCCGATCGACGGCAGGAACCCGCGATAGGGATCCTCGGCATAAAGCCGGCTTTCCATCGCCCAGCCGTTCAGGCGCACGTCGTCCTGCGTGATCGACAGCGCCTCGCCGCTGGCCACCCGGATCATCTGTTCGACCAGATCGACGCCGGTGATCAGTTCGGTCACCGGATGTTCCACCTGCAGCCGCGTGTTCATTTCCAGAAAGAAGAAGTTCCGGTCGCCATCGACGATGAACTCCACGGTCCCCGCGCTCGCGTAATCCACGGCCTGCGCGAGCGCCACGGCCTGTTCGCCCATGGCGCGGCGCGTGGCCTCGTCGAGAAACGGGCTCGGCGCTTCCTCGATCACCTTCTGATTGCGGCGCTGAATGCTGCATTCCCGCTCGCCCAGATAGATGCCGTTGCCATGCGTGTCGCACAGCACCTGGATCTCGATATGGCGCGGCTGTGTGACGAATTTCTCGATGAATATCCGGTCGTCGCCGAAACTGCTGGCCGCCTCGTTCTTGGAACTCTGGAAGCCCTCGCGCGCCTCGTCGTCATCCCAGGCGATGCGCATGCCCTTGCCGCCGCCGCCCGCGCTGGCCTTGATCATCACCGGATAGCCGATCTCGCGGCTGATCTTCACCGCATCCTCGGCATCCTCGATCAGACCCATGACGCCCGGCACGGTGTTCACGCCGGCCTCCTTGGCGATCTTCTTGGAGGTGATCTTGTCGCCCATCGCCTCGATGGCCTTTACCGGCGGGCCGATGAAGGCCACGCCCTCGGCCTGCAGCGCCTGGGCGAATTTGGGGTTCTCGCTGAGAAACCCGTAACCGGGATGCACCGCCTCTGCGCCGGTCTGGCGGATCGCGTCCATCACCTTGTCGATGACGATATAGCTCTCATTGGCGGGCGGCGGGCCGATCCGCACCGCCTCGTCGGCCATCCGCACATGCAGCGCATGGCGGTCCGCGTCGGAATGGATCGCCACCGTGGCAATGCCCATCTTGTGCGCCGTCTTGATGACACGACAGGCGATCTCGCCTCGATTGGCGATCAGGATCTTCTTGAACATGCTTGCAGTCCCTCTTGGAGTATTGCGGACGATGCCCGCGCACAGGCGTTGCGGCGGCACGTGGCCGGACGGGCGGGGGTGGTGGGCCGGCAGACACGCCTCATCCGTCCTCCCCCTCGAAAACCTCGGGAAAGCTCGCGCGCGCGACGCCTTGGTCCAGCACCAGCAGGGCCTCGTAGCTTTCGGGATCGAAGGGGTCTTCGGCGGGCTTGATCTCGCGCCCGAAAAGCCAGCTCAGGCGTCCGGCATCGAGATTGCCGCGCTCGAACGGCGTGTCGCCAAAACAATCCCATATCGCACGCAGAAAGGCGGCGTCGGCGCGCTTGTCAGCCGGCCGGCGATCGCGATAGCGGTCGCGGGCTACTAGCCGCGTGGCGCCTTTCGGGCCGGCGCGTCGAATGGTGAACTGGAAATCCGTGCCCGGCAAACGGCCGGGAAATCCGCGGTGCTTCAGCATGGCACGCCCCTCTGGGAACGGGGGCGCGGCGGGCACCGCGAGATCGGGGCGGGCCGGACGGCCCACCCCGACGCAAACCCGAAGGGCTTACTCGTACTTGCCGGTCGGGGCCGGTTCGGTGATGGGCTCGGGCTCGACGACCACGAACTCTTCTTCCTGCTGCTGCGCACAAGCTGCAACAAAGGCCACAAGACCGATCGCGATAACGCTTTTGATGGTGTTCGACATGTAGTACTCCTGTCTCTCGTTTTTTTGACGTAAATCGCGCGAAGGCGTGATGCCGGCGCGCACCATTTGGGCGAGTTTAAGGTCACCTGTGTGTAACCGTTGCGCAAGCTATCCGAATTTACAAGACTTGAACACTGGCTTTGCGCAATCGCGCGGGCCTGTGTCCCCAAAGCCGCAGTCCCCGTGTTCAATTCGGTCCTCACCGCAAGATATTGTGTTCGCATCAAAACATTTCCCAGTTGCAGGTGCCGTCCTTGGGGCGAAACGCCTCGAAGACCTGCACCACATGGGGGTCATGAACCCCGAAGCGCGATGGCCGGTCCGCCAGCGAGATCACCACGCGTCCGGGGCGCGGACCGATATCGGCGATGCGCGGCAACGCGTATTCGGTGCACAGCCATTCCAGATCCGCCGTCACATCGTCGAAGGCCGCATCGCCGCCTTCGAACCCTTCGGCAACAAACCGGAACCGGTGGACCAGACCGCTGCCCGTGTGCCGATCGCTCAGCGTCTCCTGCAAGCGGGCCTCCAGCCCCGAAGGCAGGCGCAGCACCTCGTCCTCGGCCGCGGCGGCCGCGGCCAGCGCCTGCACCGCGACACAGATCCCGGCCACCTGCCTCACTGCACACCTTTCGTCCAGCGCGCCACCCGCGCCGGATCCTGCAACAGCGCGGCGATCCGCGCCTCGGCGGCGTCCCGGGCAAAGCTTGCCGCCACGGACCCGCCCGCGCGCACGCGCAATCCGCCCGCCACGCGCCAGACCTGAACCGCCGGCGCAAAGCCGCGCAACCCTCGCAACTCGCGCCACATGTCCTGGCGCAGCCGGTGCGCGACGCAGGCCCGCGACGCCTCGGGCAGGCATCCCTCGACCGCCAGATCGAAGCGTACGGGCATGCGCCGCGTCAGGGTCAGCGTGCCGTCCTCCTCGATCAGATGCCAGCGGTCACGGCCCATATGTTTCTCCGTTTCGGTTTCTTCTGGCCCGAAATATCCCGGGGGAGTCGCCCGGACCGGGCGACGGGGGCAGCGCCCCCGCCACGCCCGGGCCAAACGCCTCACAGCGGGATATTGTCGTGCTTCTTCCAGGGTCTGCTCTTTTTCTTGCCGCGCAGCGACGCGAAGGCGCGGCTCACCCGAACCCGCGTGCTGCGCGGCTGGATCACCTCGTCGATGAAGCCGCGCTCGGCGGCCACGAACGGATTGGCGAAGCGGTCCTCGTAGCTCTTGGTATGCGCCGCGAGCTTCTCGGGGTCGTCCAGATCAGAGCGATAGATGATCTCGGTCGCGCCCTTGGCGCCCATCACCGCGATCTCCGCGGTCGGCCACGCATAGTTGAAATCGCCGCGCAAATGTTTCGACGACATCACCACATAGGCCCCCCCATAGGCCTTGCGGGTGATCACCGTGACCTTCGGCACCGTCGCCTCGCCATAGGCAAACAGCAGCTTCGCGCCATGCTTGATGACGCCGCCATATTCCTGCCCCGTGCCGGGCAGGAATCCGGGCACATCGACCAGTGTCAGGATCGGGATCTCGAACGCGTCGCAGAACCGAACGAATCGCGCCGCCTTGCGCCCGCTATCGATATCCAGACACCCCGCCAGCACCATCGGCTGGTTGGCCACGACTCCCACGGTCTGGCCCTCCAGACGCATGAAGCCGGTGATCATGTTCTTGGCAAATTCTCCCTGGATCTCGTAGAAATCGCCCTCGTCGGCGATCTTGTGGATCAGTTCCTTCATGTCGTAAGGCATGTTGGGATTGTCGGGGATCAGCGTGTCGAGGCTTTCCTCGATCCGTCCCGGCGTGTCGAAAAACGGGCGTTTGGGCGGTTTCTCGCGGTTGTTCAGCGGCAGGAAATCCACCAGCCGCCGCACCTCGGCCAGCGCCTCGACATCGTTCTCGAAGGCCGCATCGGCGACCGAGGACTTGCGCGTATGGGTCAGCGCGCCGCCCAGTTCCTCGGCCGTGACCTGCTCGTTGGTCACGGTGCGCACCACATCCGGTCCCGTGACGAACATGTACGAGCTGTCCTTCACCATGAAGATGAAATCGGTCATCGCCGGCGAATAGACCGCCCCGCCGGCGCAAGGCCCCATGATCACGCTGATCTGCGGCACCACGCCCGAGGCCTCGATATTGCGCTGAAAGACCTCGCCGTAGCCCGCAAGACTGTCGACGCCCTCCTGGATGCGCGCGCCGCCCGAGTCGTTGATGCCGATCACCGGCGCGCCGTTCTCGATGGCCATGTCCATGATCTTGCAGATCTTCTGGGCATGGGTCGCGCTGACCGATCCACCGAGCACGGTGAAGTCCTGGCTGAAGACATAGACCTGCCGCCCGTTGATCGTGCCCCAGCCGGTCACCACCCCGTCACCGTAGGGGCGGTTCTTCTCCATGCCGAAATCGTTGCAGCGATGCGCCATGAACATGTCGAATTCCTCGAAGCTGCCCTCGTCGAGCAACAGTTCGATGCGCTCGCGCGCGGTCAGCTTGCCGCGACCGTGCTGGGCGTCGATCCGCGCCGTGCCGCCACCCAGCCGCGCATCGGTGCGCCGGCTCTCGAGTTCCTCCAGAATATCCTTCATGACATACCCCTTATCCCTGATGGCCAGACCATATAGATTGCGTCCCCCGAGGCCAAACAGAATTCGGCAAATTTGCAAACTACTGCGAACGTCCGGCTGAATAGTGGCAAATCCGTTAATGAGCGGCAGCCTTGCAAATTGCGCAATGCCGACAGATGGACACTCCTACAGCCTGCGCCTATCGTCGCCCGCATGAGCTCCGCACCGGATGTCCGCTACCTGGACCAGACCACACCGCCGCATATCTCCACGCTGATCCTGCTTGCGGGGCTGTCGGCGCTGGCGATCAACATCTTTCTGCCCTCGCTGCCGGGCATGGTCGCCTATTTCGACACCGAATACCGCCTGATCCAGCTTTCCGTGGCGCTCTATCTCGGGGTGAACGCGGCGCTGCAGGTGCTGATGGGGCCAATTTCCGATCGCTGGGGGCGCCGTCCGGTGATCCTCTGGGGGATCGGCATCTTTCTCGTGGCGACGCTCGGCTGTCTGGCGGCGCCGAATGTCTATGTGTTCCTGACCTTCCGCATGCTGCAGGCCAGCGTCATCGTGGCGATGGTGCTGTCGCGCGCCATCGTGCGGGACATGGTGCCTCAGGACCGCGCCGCGTCGATGATCGGCTACGTGACGATGGGCATGGCGGTGGTGCCGATGATCGGCCCGGCCTTCGGCGGCCTGCTGGACGAGGCCTTTGGCTGGAAGGCCAGTTTCTGGGCGCTGTTCGTCCTCGGGGCGATGCTCTTTGCGCTTTGCTGGCGCGATCTTGGCGAGACCGCGCCGCTGACCGGGCGCACGCTGATGCAGCAGTTCCGCGACTATCCCGCCCTGCTGACCTCGCGCCGGTTCTGGGGTTATTCGCTGGCTGCGGGCCTGTCGTCGGGGTCGTTCTTTGCCTATCTCGGGGGCGCGCCCTTCGTGGGCGATCAGGTCTTCGGGCTGTCGCCCTCGGTGCTGGGCGTGCTGTTCGGCGCACCGGCCATCGGATATTTCCTGGGCAATTTCGCGTCGGGCCGGTTCTCGACGCGCGTCGGCGTCAATCGCATGGTCCTTTGGGGCGCCTTGTTCAATGCGTCCGGCATCGGCCTCAATGTCGCGCTCTTTCTCGCAGGGCTCGGCTCGCCGGTGGTGTTTTTCGGGCTGATGACCTTCATGGGGCTCGGCAACGGCATGGTGATCCCCAACGCCACGGCGGGCGCGCTGTCGATCCGGCCCGATCTGGCGGGCACGGCAAGCGGGCTGTCTGGGGCGCTGATGATCGGCTTCGGCGCGGCGCTCTCGGCACTGGCGGGGACCATGCTGACACCGGGCAGCGGGGCGCTGGTGCTGTTGTGGATCATGTTCGCCACGGCGGTCGCGGCGGTGATCACCATTTCGCTTGTGATCCGCCGCGAGCGGCGACTTGGCCTCGTCTGACGCGGGCACGCGATCCACGGATACGGGAAGGCACGCCCCATGACACAAGACCCGCGCAATCTCATCACCGATGTCGCGGGGCTGCGCGTCGGCAATGCCAGCGACGCAAGGCTGCGCAGCGGTGTCACTGTCCTGACCGCGGATGCGCCCTTCACCGCCGGTGTGCATGTGATGGGTGGCGCGCCCGGCACCCGCGAGACCGACCTTCTGGCGCCCGAACATGTGGTCGGCGCGGTCGATGCGCTGGTGCTGTCTGGCGGATCGGCCTTCGGGCTCGATGCCGCCTCGGGCGTGGCCGAGGGCCTGCGCGCCGCCGGGCGCGGCTTTGCCGTGGGCGAGGTGCGGGTGCCCATCGTGCCGGCGGCGATCCTGTTCGATCTGCGCAGCGGCGGCGATCAGGGTTGGACCGAGAACCCGTGGAAGGCGCTCGGCCGTGCTGCGCTGTCGAATGCCGCGACGGAGTTCGCGATCGGCAGCACCGGCGCAGGCACCGGTGCCACCACGGCCTCGTTGCGCGGCGGGCTCGGGTCGGCCTCGGCGGTACTGCCGGACGGCTCCACCATCGGCGCGCTCGTGGCGGTCAACGCCCTCGGATCGGCCACGGTGGGGGACGGTCCGCATTTCTGGGCGGCCCCGTTCGAGGTGGACGCCGAGTTCGGCGGTCTCGGCCCGGCCCCGCAGGGGCCCGACCCGATGCAGGCCCCGACGAAACTGACGCGGCACGCCAACACCACCATCGGCATCGTCGCGACCGATGCCACGCTGACCAAGGCGCAATGCAGGCGGGCCGCCATCGCCGCGCATGACGGGTTAGCCCGCGCGCTCGTGCCGTCGCACACCCTGATGGATGGCGACCTGATCTTTGCGGCCGCGACCGGCGCCCGGCCCGCCCCGGACGTCGCCGGGCAGATCATGCTGGGACATGGAGCTGCCTGTGTGGTGGCCCGGGCGGTGGCACGCGCGATTTTCGCGGCAGACCCCGCCGGCGCAGGCGGCCCGCCAGCGTGGCAGACACGGTTCGGTTGAGCGACGAATCCCCGCCACGAATCCCCTTGCGGACACCCGCCATGAGGCGTATATCGCATTCATCAGCGGCGCTTTCGGGTCCACTCCGTAAGTCCCACCGGAAAGTGTGACGGGCCGCGCGCCCGTTTTTTTGTGCCTGGAGCCCATGACCAACGATTTGATCGCCAAGGCAGCAATGGATCGCCGCATTGCCGAGATCATCACCCCGATGATCGAGGACATGGGGTTCGAACTGGTGCGCGTCCGGCTGATGGGCGGCAAGACGCCGCTTCTGCAGATAATGGCCGACAAGCCAGAGGGCGGCATCGAGGTCGATGATTGCGGCGATATCAGCACCGCGGTCAGCGCGATCCTGGATGTCGAGGAACCGATCACCGACCCCTACACCCTCGAAGTGTCGAGCCCCGGCATCGACCGGCCGCTGACGCGGCTCAAGGATTTCGAGATGTTCGAGGGTTACGAGGCCAAGCTGGAGACCGCCGAACAGGTCGGCGGGCGCAAACGCTTCAAGGGCATGCTGGCCGGTGTCGAGGGCACCGAGGTGCTGATCAATGTCGACGAGGGCACGATCGGGCTGGAATTCGACTGGCTGAGCGATGCCAAGCTGGTGCTGACGGACGAGTTGATCCGCGAGATGCTGCGGCAGCGCAAGGCGGCGGGCGTCATCGAAGATGGCACCTTTGACGATATAGAAACCGAACGCGGTTCCGAGGAGGACTGAAATCATGGCTATCACATCGGCCAACCAGCTCGAGCTGCTGCAGACCGCGGAAGCGGTGGCGCGCGAAAAGATGATCGACCCGGGGCTCGTGGTCGAAGCGATGGAGGAAAGCCTCGCCCGCGCCGCCAAGAGCCGCTACGGCTCGGAAATGGACATCCGCGTCAAGATCGACCGCAAGACCGGGCGTGCGAGCTTCACCCGCGTGCGCACCGTGGTCGCGGATGAGGATCTCGAGAACTATCAGGCGGAACTGACCGTCGAACAGGCCAAACAGTATCTCGACGCTCCGTCGGTCGGCGATACCGTCACCGAAGAGGTGCCGCCCGTCGAAATGGGCCGGATCGCCGCGCAAAGCGCCAAGCAGGTGATCCTGCAGCGCGTCCGCGAAGCCGAACGCGACCGTCAGTACGAGGAATTCAAGGATCGCGCGGGCACCATCATCAACGGCATCGTGCGCCGCGAGGAATACGGCAACGTCATCGTCGATGTGGGCGCCGGCGAGGGCATCCTGCGCCGCAACGAGAAGATCGGCCGCGAGGCCTACCGCCCCAACGACCGCATCCGCTGCTACGTCAAGGACGTGCGCCGCGAACAGCGCGGGCCGCAGATCTTCCTGTCGCGCACCGAGCCGCAATTCATGGCCGAGCTGTTCCGCATGGAAGTGCCCGAGATCTATGACGGCATCATCGACATCAAGGCCGTGGCACGTGATCCCGGCAGCCGCGCCAAGATCGCGGTGATCAGCCATGACAGCTCGATCGACCCGGTGGGTGCCTGTGTCGGCATGCGCGGCAGCCGCGTGCAGGCCGTGGTCAACGAGCTTCAGGGCGAGAAGGTCGATATCATCCCGTGGAACGAGGATCAGGCGACGTTCCTCGTCAATGCGCTGCAGCCCGCCGAGGTCGCCAAGGTGGTGATCGACGAGGACGCGCAGAGCATCGAGGTCGTGGTTCCCGAGGATCAGCTGAGCCTCGCCATCGGGCGGCGCGGCCAGAACGTGCGGCTTGCCAGCCAGCTGACCGGGCTCGACATCGACATCATGACCGAGGCCGAGGACAGCGAACGCCGCCAGAAGGAATTCGAGGAGCGCACACAGCTGTTCATGGACACGCTCGATCTGGATGAATTTTTTGCGCAACTTCTGGTCGCAGAGGGTTTCACGACGGTCGAAGAGGTCGCATATGTGGAACTTGGTGAACTTCTGGTGATCGACGGAGTGGATGACGAGACGGCCGCAGAGTTGCAGGCCCGGGCGCGCGACGTGCTCGACGCGCAGACCGCCTCGGCGCTCGCAAAGGCCCGAGAGCTTGGCGCGGAGGACAGCTTGATCGAATTCGAGGGGCTGACCCCGCAGATGGTGCAGGCGCTTGCCGAGGACGACGTGAAGACGCTGGAGGATTTCGCGACCTGCGCGGATTGGGAACTGGCCGGCGGCTGGACCACGGTGAACGGCGAGCGGGTCAAGGATGAAGGTCTCCTGGAGAAATTCGACGTCTCTCTGGAAGAGGCGCAAAACATGGTGATGACGGCGCGCGTGATGCTGGGCTGGGTGGATCCCGATGATCTGGGCAGTGACACCGAGGCGTCCGGCGCCGAAACCGAGGAGGCCGAGGCCTGATTTATCAGGCCTCGGAAGCATCAGATGGGGCGCGGCGGGCAACCCGAGGACCGAGATGACGGTCCAGAGCGAAAGTGCATCGCCACGGGCGAGGTCCAGCCCAAGCACGGGCTGATCCGATTCGTCATCGGCCCCGAGGGGCAGATCGCCCCTGATCTGGCCGAAAAGCTCCCCGGGCGCGGCATCTGGGTGTCGGCGGACCGGGCGGCGCTCGACAAGGCGGCGCAGAAACGGCTCTTCTCGCGCGCGGCAAAGCAGGCGGTAAGCGTGCCCGACGGGCTGACCGATCACGTCGAGACGCTGCTGGCGAGCCGCGTGATCAATCTGATCAGCCTGGCCCGAAAGGGCGGCGGCGCGACCTGCGGCTATGAAAAGGTGAAGTCGAAACTCGCCGGGGAAGAGGCCCAGGTCCTGATCCAGGCCAGCGACGGCTCGGAGCGGGGAAAATCGAAACTGAGCACGCCCTACAGGGGCGATTTCATCGGATGGTTGACCGCCGCCGAACTGGGCAAGGCCTTTGGACGACAAACCGTGATCCACGCCGCACTGGACGCTGGAGGTTTGTCGAAACGTGTTGTAGAGGACGCGGCAAGACTGAAAGGTCTGCGCGTCTCGGACGGCGAGATGGCGCGCCGGAAAGGAAAGTAGAAGCATGAGCGACAACGACGGAAAGAAACCTTTGGGCGTACGTGGCAGCGGATCCCGGCCGGGGAACGTGAAGCAGAGCTTCAGCCATGGCCGGACGAAGAACGTCGTGGTGGAAACCAAGCGCAAGCGCGTCGTCGCGCCCAAGCCCGCCGCGCCTGCGTCGGGCGGCACGGGCACGGCTGGCGGCGGCAAATCCGCCGCTCAGTCCAGCTCTTCCAAGCGTCCCGCGGGCATCTCGGATGCCGAGATGGAGCGCCGGATGAAGGCGCTTCAGGCGGCCAAGGCGCGCGAGGCCGACGAGGCCGCGCAGCGCGAGGCCGACGAGAAGGCCCGCGACGAGGAACGCCGGCGCCGCCGCGAAGAGGCCGAGACCAAGGAACGCGAACAGCGCGAAGCCGAAGATCGCGCCCGCGCCAAGGCCGAAGAGGAAGCCCGCCAGAAGCAGGAGGCCGAAAAGGCCGCCACCGCACCGGCAGAGCCGACCCCCGCCGCAGAGCCCGCGCAGGCGCGTCAGGCGCCCTCCAAGCAGGCCCCGACCCCGCGCAAGCGCGAAGACGAGGCCAAGACCAAGGGCAAGGGCAAGGGCCGTGGTGGCGACGACGCCCGCCGCGGCGGCAAGCTGACGCTCAATCAGGCGCTCTCGGGCGGTGAAGGCGGCCGGCACAAGTCCATGGCCGCCATGAAGCGCAAGCAGGAGCGTGCGCGCCAGAAGGCCATGGGCGGTGCTCAGGACCGCGAAAAGGTGGTCCGCGACGTGCAGCTGCCCGAAACCATCGTGGTCTCGGAACTGGCCGGCCGCATGGCCGAACGCGTCGGCGACGTGGTCAAGGCGCTGATGCAGAACGGCATGATGGTCACCCAGAACCAGTCGATCGATGCCGACACCGCCGAGCTCATCATCGAGGAGTTCGGCCACCGCGTCGTGCGCGTCAGTGACGCCGATGTCGAGCAGGTGATCGAGGCGGTCGAGGACACGCCAGAGACGCTGAAACCGCGCCCGCCGGTCATCACCATCATGGGCCATGTCGACCACGGCAAGACCTCGCTGCTCGACGCGATCCGCGACGCCAAGGTCGTGGCGGGCGAGGCTGGCGGCATCACCCAGCATATCGGGGCCTATCAGGTGACCACCGATAGCGGCGCGGTGCTCAGCTTTCTCGACACGCCGGGTCACGCGGCCTTTACCTCGATGCGCTCACGCGGCGCTCAGGTGACCGATATCGTGGTGCTCGTCGTGGCCGCCGATGACGCGGTGATGCCGCAGACCATCGAGGCGATCAACCACGCCAAGGCCGCCAAAGTGCCGATGATCGTGGCGATCAACAAGGTCGATCTGCCCGCCGCCGATCCCGACCACGTCCGCGCCGATCTGCTGCGTCAGGAAGTCGTGGTCGAGGCGATGTCGGGGGACGTTCAGGATGTCGAGGTCTCCGCGATCTCCGGACAGGGTCTGGACGACCTGCTCGAGGCGATCGCGCTGCAGGCCGAAATTCTCGACCTGAAGGCCAACCCCGACCGCGCCGCCGAAGGCGCCGTGATCGAGGCGCAGCTTGACGTCGGACGCGGCCCGGTCGCCACGGTTCTGATCCAGAAGGGCACGCTGCGCCGCGGCGACATCTTCGTCGTCGGCGAACAATACGGCAAGGTGCGCGCGCTCATAAACGACCGGGGTGAACGTGTGGACGAGGCCGGGCCGTCGGTGCCGGTCGAGGTGCTGGGTCTCAACGGCACGCCAGAGGCCGGCGACGTCCTCAATGTGGTCGAAACCGAGGCGCAGGCCCGCGAGATCGCCGAATACCGCGCCGACGCCTCCAAGGAGAAACGCGCGGCAGCCGGGGCCGGCACCTCGCTGGAACAGCTTCTGGCCAATGCCAAGGCAAGCGAGAACCTCAAGGAGCTGCCGATCGTCGTCAAGGCGGACGTGCAGGGCTCTGCCGAGGCGATCGTGCAGGCGGTCGAGAAGATCGGCAATGACGAGGTGCGCGTGCGCGTGCTGCATTCCGGGGTCGGCGCGATCACCGAATCGGATATCAACCTCGCCGAAGCGTCGGGCGCGCCGGTGATCGGCTTCAACGTCCGCGCCAACGCGCCGGCCCGCAACAGCGCCAACCAGAAGGGCGTGGAGATCCGCTACTATTCGGTGATCTACGACCTCGTCGACGATGTCAAAGCCGCCGCAAGCGGCCTTCTGGGTGCGGAAATCCGCGAGAAGTTCATCGGCTACGCCAAGATCATGGAGGTCTTCCGGGTCACCAAGGTCGGCAAGGTCGCCGGGTGCCTCGTGACCGAGGGTGTCGCGCGCCGCTCGGCCGGGGTGCGCCTGCTGCGCGACGACGTGGTGATCCACGAGGGCACGCTGAAGACGCTCAAGCGCTTCAAGGACGAAGTCTCCGAAGTGATCTCGGGTCAGGAATGCGGCATGGCGTTCGAGAATTACGAGGACATCCGCGAAGGCGACGTCATCGAGATCTTCGAGCGCGAAGAGTTCACGCGCACCCTCGCCTGACCGGACCACAAGACCACTGGACAAAGGGGGCAGCCATCGCGGCTGCCCCTTTGCGTTCCAGCCGGCCTCTGCGGCACGGGGGTTTGTCATTGCCGCGCCCCGATCCTGCGGTTAGCGTTCCCCGAAACCATCAGGGAGATCCGGCATGGACGTGGTGCTGTTCGTCATATTCCTCGCAACCTGCGCCGTGCCGGGCGCGGCGGGGGCACTGTTTCAGCCTGGCGCGTGGTATCGCGGCCTCGACAAGCCCGCATGGACGCCGCCTAACCGTCTGTTTCCGATAATCTGGGCGGTGCTTTACCTGTCGATGTCGGTCGCGGCGGCGCGCGTCGGCCTGTACGAGGGCAGCGTCGTGGCCATCGCGCTCTGGGGATTGCAGATCTGCATCAACACGCTCTGGTCGGCGGTGTTCTTTGGCCTGCACCGGATCCTGGCGGGGGTGGTGATCATCGGGCTGCTCTGGCTCGCGGTCGTGGCGACCACGCTGGCCTTCGCCACGCATGACGCGATCGCAGCATGGCTGATGGTGCCGTATCTGGTCTGGGGAACCTATGCGTTCGCGCTCAACGTCTCCGTCTGGCAGCGCAATCGCGGGGCTGAGGATATCGCGACGCCCGGCTGACCGGCACCGGCCGGCCCTGATCGTCATGGCATGTCGGGGCACCGCGCGGATGCCCCGACACATCGTTTCCGTCACGCGGCGGGGATCGAGATCGCCCGCGCCGCAGCACCGTCACGCGCGCCGTAATGACCCAGCACACGCGCCGCGCACTCCGCGCCCATGCGCCCGGCCTCGTCCACCGGCCGGCCTTGGGCAAGCCCGCCGAGGAAACCGCTGGCAAAGGCATCGCCCGCGCCGGTGGTGTCCAGCACCTTCGGAACGGCGACCGCGTCCACACGATGCCGCCCGGCCTCGTCGGCCACGAGCGCACCCTTGTCATGCTCGGTCACGGCGGCCGTGCCGACATGGCACAGCGCCCAGTCCATCGCGGCGCCCGCCTCCTCCTGCCCGGCCAGCGCGCCGATCTCGACATGATTGCCTATCAGGATGTCGGCATGCTGCGCGATGAAGTTCAGCATCACGTCGCGGTTGCGCTCGACACAGCCGGCATCGGATGGCGTCATCGCCACCTTCGCCCCGGCGGCCTTGGCGGCTTGCGCCGCGGTCTCGATGACCGCCGCCCCTTGCGGCGCGTCCCAAAGATATCCTTCGACAAAAAGGATATCGAAACGCTCCGGCATCGCATCGGTCAGATCCGACGGCTTCAGCGTCACGGCAGCCCCGAGATAGGTGCTCATGGTGCGTTCCCCATCGGGGGTGACCAGCACGACGCAACGCCCCGTGCCGGTTGCGCCGGCAGGGCCCGGCGCGATCGGGGCCTTGATGCCCATCGCGTGCATTTCCTCGGCAAAGGTGCGGCCAAGGTCGTCTTGGGCCGTCTTGCCCAGATACGTCCCCGACAGGCCGAGATCGGCCAGATGCGCGATGGAGTTTGCCACCGAGCCGCCCGATTGCCGGACGCCGGGACCGACCTCCTCGAAAAGCCTTTGGGCTGCGGCGGCATCGACCAGATGCATGCCGCTGGCCGTGAGGCCGTGGCGCGCGATCACATCGGGCGAGACCGCGGCGACCACATCGACCAGCGCATTGCCGACGCCCACGATATGCGGTGTCTGCTTGTTCATGACTTGGCCTCTCAATATCTGTACTG